>CALMYO010000061.1 GCA_937873685.1 uncultured Paracoccaceae bacterium | reverse complement strand
CCCGCTCGACGGCCGCTGCGGCGAGGTCAAGCGCGTCTGGGTCGCCGAGGCCGCGCGCGGCATGGGCCTTGCACGCCGGCTGATGGCGGCGCTGGAGGATGCGGCGCGCGATGCCGGGCACAGCATGCTGCGGCTGGATACCAACGAGACGCTGACCGAGGCGCATGCGTTGTATGCGGCGCTCGGCTACCACGAAATCGCCGCCTACAACGACAATCCTTATGCCGGGAAGTGGTTCGAGAAGACGCTTTGAAGGCGGTTGGCGCACCGGCGGCCGCAACGCGGCGCTTCCCGCTCACGATACCGGCGTGGACTTGCCCTTTGCGCCGGCCTTCGGAGACACAGGCTGCGCGGGTTTCTGTGGCGAGGCCGGCGCCCCCTCCTCACGCAGCCGGATCACCACCGGGTTCGGATCGTGATCGAGCCCGGCGCCGTTGTGCACATCGATGCCCGCGCCAATAACGCCACCGACCAGCACGTTGCCGGCAACCGATGCCGCCCCGCCGCCACTGACCTTGGTCTTCACCTCTACGGTCTCCGTCACATAGCCCGGCTTGCTGGCGGTGACAGTGAACTCTTCCTTGCGTGGCACCTTGATTGAACACGGCATCGCCGTGCAGCCGAGCCCAAGCGATGTGGTCACCGTCGCATCCTTCGGCTCGACATCGATAGCGACCTGCTCCGTCGTGCCGCGCGTAATCGTTCCGCAGCCGGCAACCGCGGCAAGCAACACACCACCCGAAATGATCTTGATTCCCCGAATCGACACGCAAGCCCCTTTGCGCAACCACAACCCATGGGGGCGATAGACGTTTCACGGCGAAAGGCAAGCAGCAATACCGTTTTGGTTGAAGCGCGCCGGATTATCCACGACAACGTCCATTGTCGCGAAAACATCCGGTTCCAGCTCACGCGTCAAACTCGGGGCTGTCCCGAGAATCACGACCTCGCCTTGCCCGGAATCCCGCCAAGTCACCGCGATTTCGAGGCTTGGGGCCGCGACAAGACATCGAGGCCGCGCCCGGACCGACGCCCTCACCGCCAGCGCGCCGTTGCCTCGTCATCAGCCTCGCGCGCATCGACCCAGCCGCCCTGCCCTCCATCGGCGCGGTGTTCCTTCTTCCAGAACGGTGCGCGGGTTTTCAGGAAATCCATCAGGAAGCCGGCGGCGTCGAACGCCGCCTGGCGGTGGCGCGAGGCGGCGACCACCAGCACGATGTTGCCGCCGGGCGCGATGCTGCCGTGGCGGTGGATGACGGGGAGGCCGGCGAGCGGCCAGCGTTCCAGCGCCTCCTCGGCGATGCGGCCGATCTCGGCTTCCGCCATGCCGGGATAATGTTCGAGTTCCAGCGCATCGAGCGACCCGTCCTCGCTGCGGCACAGGCCGGTGAAGGTGACGACGGCGCCGACATCGGGCGCGCCGGCCGACAGCCGCGCGATCTCGGCGGCGACGTCGAAATCCGCCTCCTGGATGCGCACGGTCGGGACGATCGACGCCGGCACCTCAGCCTCCCGTTATCGGCGGGAACAGCGCGACCTCGCGCGCGCCGGCAAGCGGCGCATCGCGGGAGACGTGTTCCTGGTTGATCGCCACGCGAATTGCGTTGCGGTGCTGCAGGGCTTGCGCGTAGCCTTCGCCGCGCGCGGCAAGCCAACCAAGCAGGTCGCCCACCGTCGCGACGTCGCCCGGCAGGTCGATCTCTTCCTCGGCAATGCCGATGCGCTCGCGCACCCAGGCGAAATAGACCAGTTTCATTCCCCGTTCCTATTCTTCGATGATGTGCTTAACGCCGGCGCGAAAGTAGTCCCAACCCGTGTAGAGCGTCAGCAGCGCGGCCAGCCACAGCAGCGCGATGCCGACCTCTGTCGTATAGGGCAGGATCTTGTCGCCAGCGGGGCCGGCGAGCAGGAAGGAAATCGCCAGCATTTGCGCCGCCGTCTTCCATTTCGCCAGCCAGGTCACCGGCACGGAGACCTTCAGTTCGGCGAGATACTCGCGCAAGCCCGAAACGAGGATCTCCCGGCACAGGATGATGATCGCCGCCCACAGCGTCCAGCCGGCAATCGTGCGGTCGGTGTCGGCGGCGAGCAGCAGCAGGCAGGTTGCCACCAGCAGCTTGTCGGCAATCGGGTCGAGCATGCGGCCGATGGTCGAGGTCTGCTGCCAGCGCCGGGCCAGCCAGCCGTCGAGATAATCGGTGATCGAGGCGGCGACGAAGATGCCGAGCGCGGTCCATCGGGCGAAATCCGAGGAGTTCAGCCGCCCTTCCATGAAGAAGCACAGCCCCACCAGCGGCACCGCGACGATGCGGCCGTAGGTCAGCAGGTTCGGTATGTTGAGGTTCTTGCCGTTGGCCATGGTTGTCCAAAAGAATCCTTCGCCGCGGGCGATTCTGCAAGCAGATTACCCCGCCCCCTGCCCCTCCCCACAAGGGGGAACGAAGAAGCAGAGCGCCTTCGCTTATGGTGTTCTGCCCAGCCTGTGCGACCGTCATCCCGGGGCTTGTCCCCGGGACCCAAAAAACCGAAGGCTGTTCCCGCTTTGGGTCCCGGGGACAAGCCCCGGGATGACGACAGAAACTCCTTGATCCCCTTCAGTCGAGATTTTCGGGCTTGGGGAGACTCCCTGCAACGCTCCACTATTCAATTCGCTTTTGCCCCATTGTCGCGGCGGTTTACCACGCGGTCAACGCCGCTCGTCGTGAAAATGGTCGTAGATCGCCTTCGCCATCGCCTCGGAGACGCCATCGATCCGGCGCAGATCATCGATGGAGGCGCGCGACACCGCCTTGGCGGTGCCGAAATGGTGCAGCAAGGCCCGCTTGCGCGCCGGGCCGATGCCGGCGATTTCGTCGAGCGGGTTCTTTGTCATCTCGATCTTCCGGCGCGCGCGATGCGAGCCGATGGCGAAGCGGTGCGCCTCGTCGCGCAGGCGCTGGACGAAATAGAGAACCGGATCGCGTGGCGGCAGCGTGAAATCGCCCCTGCCGGGAATGAAGAAGCGCTCGCGCCCGGCCTCCCTGTCGACGCCCTTGGCGACGCCGATCGCGGTGACCTTGTCGGCGACACCGAGTTCGTCCAGCACCTTGCGCGCCGCCGCAAGTTGCCCCTGCCCGCCATCGATCAACACCAGGTCGGGCCAGGCCGGCACCGCGGAATCGTCGATGGCATCGTCCGCCTCCGCGGCACTTTCGACGGGTTCGGCATCGTCGGCCTTCGGCGCCGATTCGCCGTGCTCCTTCACCAGCCGCGAGAAACTGCGCTGCATCACTTCGGCCATCATGGCGAAATCGTCGCCCGGCGCAGCCTCGGTGTTGCGGATGTTGAACTTGCGGTACTGGTTCTTGGCAAAGCCTTGCGGCCCGGCCACAATCATCGCGCCGACGGCATTCGTGCCCATGATGTGGGAATTGTCGTAGACCTCTATGCGCCGCGGCGGCCGCGCAAGACCGAAGGTTTCGGCGAGCCCCTTCAGCAAACGCGCCTGGCTGGAGGTTTCGGCCAGACGCCGGCCAAGCGCCTCGCGCGCATTGTCGAGCGCATGCGCCACCAGATCGCGCTTTTCGCCGCGCTGCGGCCGGCCAACCGCCACCTTGCGTCCACGCCGCATCGACAGCGCCTCGGCGAGCAGTTCGCGCTCGTCGATGTCGTGGCTCAGCATCACCATGCGCGGCACCGGCTTGTCGTCGTAGAACTGCGCCAGGAACGCGCCCAGCACCTCACCCGGCTCCAGCGCCGGATCGGCCTTCGGGAAATAAGCGCGGTTGCCCCAGTTCTGGCCGGTGCGAAAGAAGAACACCTGGATGCAGGTGAGCCCGCCCTCCTGGTGCAGGGCGAACACGTCCGCCTCCTCGATGCGCTGCGGGTTGATGCCCTGGTGCGCCTGCACATGGCTCAGCGCCGAAAGCCGGTCGCGCAGCAATGCGGCGCGTTCGAAATCGAGCGCGTCGGCAGCCTCCGCCATCTGTCTCGACAACATGCGCGACACCGTGCGGCTGCGTCCTGAAAGGAAAGCCTTGGCGTCGGCGACCAGTGCGCCGTAGCCGGCGTCGGAAATCTCGTGCGTGCACGGTCCCGAGCAGCGCTTGATCTGGAACAGCAGGCAGGGCCGCGTGCGGCTGTCGAACACCGAATCGGTGCAGGTGCGCAACAGGAAGGCGCGCTGCAAGGTGTTGATGGTGCGCCCAACGGCGGAAGCCGAAGCAAACGGGCCGAAGTAGTCGCCCTTTGCCGCGCGGGCGCCGCGATGCTTGAACAGACCCGGCGCGCGGTGGTTTCCGGTCAGCAGGATGTAGGGGAACGACTTGTCGTCGCGCAGCAGCACGTTGAAGCGTGGCCGCAGCCGCTTGATGAGGTTCGCTTCGAGCAGCAGCGCCTCGGTTTCGGTGCGGGTGGTGACGAACTCCATCGCCGCCGTTTCGCCGACCATGCGGGCGATGCGGTTGGTGTGGAACCGCCCCTGCGCATAGGCCGTGACTCGCTTCTTCAGGCTGCTCGCCTTGCCGACATAGAGCACGTCGCCATTGCCGTTCATCATCCGGTAGACGCCGGGCTGGTTCGGCAGGCGCTTGACCAGCGCGGCGATCAGATCTGCTCCCGAGAGCGTCGCCTCCTCGCCCTTCGGCCCGTCCCATTCGATGGCGAGGCGGGGGTCCGCCGGGTCCGGCGCGGCATCGGCCGCATCGTCGTCGTCGATGAAATCCTCAGGCATCGCGCCTGCCATGTCGGCCTGTGCACGGGCCTTCAGATCCTCCGGGCGGCCGGTCTTGCGGCGTCTCGGCTTGCCCTCCGCCATTACTCGACGATCCCGTCGACATCGGGCGTGCGCCAGGCCAGATGCTGGCCGCCATCAAGTGCGATCATCTGGCCGGTGACGGAACCTGCGCGCCAGAAATAGCGTATCGTCTCGCCGAATTCGCCAAGATCGGGTCCGTGCCGCAGCGGCAGCGCCGCTTGCTGCGCGGCGAAATCGGCGTCGCTTTGGCGGACGTTCTTCAGGGTCGGGCCGGGTCCGATCGCGTTGACGCGGATCGATGGCGCCAGCGCCTGCGCCAACGTGCGCGTCGCCGTCCACAGCGCCGATTTCGACAGCGTGTAGGAGTGGAAGGCGGGCGTCAGCCGCCACACCCGCTGGTCGATGATGTTGACGATCAACCCGGACGTCCCTTCGGGCAATCCGGCCGCCATCGCCTCGGCAAGGAACGACGGCGCCTTGAGATGCACGGCGAAATGCCGGTCCCACAGCGCGGGATCGAGATTGCCCGGGCGATCATCCTCGAACACCGAGGCGTTGTTGACCAGCAGCCGCACCGGACCGAGCCGGTCGGCGACTGCGGGGATGAGGCCGCGCACCGCTTCGATGTCGGTCAGGTCGGCGACGAAGGCGGCCGCCCGCCCGCCGCCGGTGCGGATTTCTTCCGCCAGCGCCTCTGCTTCTTCAACAGAACCGTTGGCGTGAATGGCGACTGCGAAACCATGCGCGGCAAGATCGGTTACGATGGCGCGGCCGACCCGTTTCGCCCCGCCCGTCACCAGCGCGACGGGGGCCTCGGATACGGAACGACCGCGGACCTTGTGCGCTGCTTTACCCCCACCCCCTGCCCCTCCCCTCAAGGGGGAGGGGGGTATTGACGCCGAAGAGGCTGACCCCGAATTTCCGCTTGAGATAGAGGGGGAGGCCCCGCGCGGGGCGCCTGCGTCCCCCCTCCCCCTTGAGGGGAGGGGCAGGGGGTGGGGGTATGTCATGGATAAGCAGTCTAAACGAACGTTCCCGGGTCCTGCAGAGAATTTCCGACTACCGCCCACGGCCACCAACCTCAGAACACCGCAACGAGAAACGCCGCATAGGCAAGCAACATGGCCGCGCCGAGCCGCTTGCCCGTGCGCACCTCGCCATAGCAGATCACGGTCAGCAGCACGGCGACCGCCAGCATCACCCAGTTGTCGAAGGAAAGGAAATGCGGATCGACCGGCACCGGCACGATCATCGCCGTGACGCCCATGATGGCGCCGATGTTGAAGATGTTGGAGCCAATGATGTTGCCGAGCGCGATGTCGGAAGACCGCTTCATCGCCGCGATGAAACTGGTGGCAAGTTCCGGCAGAGACGTGCCGATTGCGACGATGGTCAGGCCGATCGCCGCGTCCGACACGCCGAATGTGCGGGCAATGAAGGTCGCGCCATCGACGGTAAGCTGCGCGCCGATCGGCAGGCCGATCAGACCACCGATGATGAACAGGGCAATCTTGCCCGCGGAATGCGGGGCCTCGGCCAGTTCCGTCTGCATCTCGGCCGCGGCGGCGCGATCGTTCTGCGCGCGCAGGATCTGCGCCACGATGAACAGGATCAGGGCGCCAAACAGCATCAGACCGTCGAGGCGCGAAAGCATGCCGTCATTCATCACCAGCATGAATCCGAGCGTGAAGGCGACCATAACCGCAACGTTGCGGCCGAGACCCGGCTGATCGGCATGGATGGAGGCGACAAGGGCCGGAAGCCCCATGACAATCAATACGTTGGCGATGTTCGAGCCGACGACGTTGCCGATGGCGATGCCCGGCGCGCCGGCAAGCGCCGACTGGATCGACACGAACATCTCCGGCGCCGAAGTTCCGAACGCGACAATCGTGAGGCCGATGATCAGCGGCGGTATGCCGAGATTCTCGGCGAGGCCGACCGCGCCTTTCACGAGGTAATCTCCGGCGAAAACCAGCAAGGCAAGCCCGGCGGCCAGTGAGACAAGCGCGAGAATCATGGGAACTCCGAAGCGAAGACGGGGGTCATATAGGCACGTTGAAGACGAGGGCCAAGCGGGGATGGGTGCGATGCCGTTTCCCCGGACCACCAAATTAGACCGTATTTCGATTATTGCATATGGTTCGCTTGTTTCGTATATTGTGATTGATGGTCGAGGACAACCGATCGCGATGAACAGGAAATCCGGTCCCGATGGGCGTTGTGAAGTTAAGTGAACAACGTAAAGGCGTGCTTGGTAATGCGGAGATTGCAAGCGCAACGAAATTGCGCGACATCATCAAGCCGCTGGCGACGGCCCAAACACCCTCGACAATCCGAATCGGACGGGAAGCGGGGGTGTTTGAAGAGTTAACTGTTTCGCCCCACCTGGCGCGGGCGCTCATGGATACTCTTGATGCCATTACAGACAATCGGCGAAATAATATCGCCGAACTGGACAATCATCTGACCACACAGCAAGCCGCCGACTTGCTGCAGGTTTCGCGTCCCTATCTGATTAAAATTCTAGAGAGCAGACACATTCCTTTTGTGAAGACCGGCCGGCACAGGAGAATTAGAACCGGCGACCTGTTGGCCTACAAGGCGCGGCGCGATTCGGATCGCAATGCTGCCTTGACCGATCTCGCGCAAACAGACGCCGAAAACGGTCTCCTTTGAGCGTAAGGGAATCGCCTGCCAAAGCGGTACTTGACGCGAATGCTCTCGCAGGCGGCCTGACACGCAACCTCCTGCTGACCCTTGCCGAAGAGGGGCTATTCCGGCCGCTTTATTCCGCAACTATCCTCGATGAGGTGGAGCGGTATGTTGCGACGCGCACAGATGCGGCAACGGCGCGGCGACAACGAAACAATATCGAAGGAGCGTTCCCTGAAGCAATTGTGGTTGGGTATCAGCGGTTGGCCGAGAGGCTAGTCCTGCCGGACGTAAAGGATGGTCACGTGCTCGCCTGTGCCATCAAAGGCGCCGCTCGAACGATTGTGACAGACAATCTGAAGGATTTTCCCGCGGAAGTTCTTGGCGACTTCGGCATCGAAGCCATGGCGACAGACGCATTCATCGCCCGGCAGATCGAACTCGGCGGGCGAGTCGCATTTTCGGCAATACGGCGCATGCGCGATCGATTTCGCAAGCCCGAGATCGACGAATTGCGGCTTGTCGAACTCGTCAGACATCGGGGATTGCCGCGAACCGCCAGCCTTCTGGAGCGAAATACGAATTTTCTGACGTAAACTGTAGCTCTGTCTCACCCGCGCCCAAACACTCGATTCCACCCCACCTGCTTCCCGAATTCAGCCACTGCCACTGATTGCAAACACATGCAGCCCCGCGACACCTACCTCCAGAAGACAAAATCCCCTCGCTACATAAAAGGCCGATTTTTCCGGTTCCGCGCAAAGATGGCAGCATGCGTATCCGAACAACCCCGCACGCAGTCGCGCTTCACTGATCAGCCTCGCAGCAATGCCGCGCCGCCGGAATTCGGGCTCGACCCACAGGGCGGCGATCCATGGCGTGTATTGCGGCCGCTCCTCGAGATCGCTTTCAACCAGCAGGACAGAACCGACGTATCGACTGCCCTCATGGGCGACGAGGGCAAGCGGCAAGCGGCCAGAACGAGCCATGGATTGAATGCCGGCAGTGTATTGTGAAAGCGAAACGTCGCTGTCCTGCCACCATGCGCGCCAACCACGCGCGGCGACCGTTGGCGCAAAATCGGCTACGTCCTTGAGATCGCTGATCGATATCACGCCCTCGTCCCGTTCCTCGTTTGGCTGCCGTGGTCGCAACCCTGGTTCGCACCCAACACCCGGAGGCTTCACAATATTGCGCAGCGAAATCACCACTGGCCTGCAACGCCTCCACTCCCTTGGTCCGCCGCAATTTTGCCTTCGGCAGCATAAATCCCTACCGCAGCATCATCCACACGGCGACCAGCGCCAGCACGACGCCAAAGAAGAGGTTCAGTCTGCGCGCTTGCGCCTCATTCCTGAAGCCCGACGCCATCCGGTCACCAACGACCGTCCAGGCCAGAAACGCCAGCAGGTTGTTCAGCGTGAAAATGGTCGTGATCATCAGGATGACCGCCAAGCTGCTGGCGCTCTCGCCGACGAGGAATTGCGAGAACATCAAGGCCATGATGACATAGGCTTTCGGATTGAGAAGCAGCAAGGCAACGCCCGAAAGGAATCCTGCAGGACTTGCGGTCATGGCGCCCTCAACGGCGCCGGCAGCGAGGAATTTCCAGGCAATGTAGAGCACATACGCTGACCCCACCCACCGGATGACCTCGAGCAGCGTCGGCGACAAGTCGCTCATCGCGGCGAAACCCAATCCGATCGCGAGCGTCGTGATCCATGTCGCAGCGTGATAGCCGACATTCGCCGGCAAGGTTGCGGCGACGCCGAAGCGAGCGCCGTTCGCGGCAAAGAACATGTTTCCCGGACCGGGGCTGTAAGCCAGCGGGAACAGGAAGGCGACAAGCGAGAATGCAAGCTCGGTCATGACGGTCACTCCGGTTGATACGCGCAAGGTTGCGCGTTTCCATCGCCCGGGCCACCCGATTCCAGAGTCGCCGCGACTTTGTTCAATGACGGCTTTCGCGCCGCTCCAAATCCCCTGTTGCCCGACTGCAACATCGCGTTTCGACCACATTTGCGCCCCGAAATCACCTTTGGCGGGCAATTTCGCCGCCGCATTCGTTTCCCATCTTCCGCCTCGTGCTTGGGGGCAAGCCGACCGGTTTGCGGGATCGTCCCGCATGCGTTCCGGCGGCGCCAGGCAATTGAAGGAGAGTGACATGCATGCGAGGAAAACGTTACTGGCCGCCGCGGCGGCCGCCCTGCTCGGCGCCGCGCCGGCCATCGCCGCCGACGCCATCGAGGAAACTCCACAGGCGCCCGCCGCACCGGTGGATTACACCCAGCCGTCTGCGACCTGGGCCGGACCCTATGCCGGCGTGTTTGCCGCCTATGGCTGGGCCGAACACGACACGGGCGGCGTGAAGACCGACCAGAACGGCTTTTCCGGAGGCGTCTTTGCGGGCTACAACATGCAGTCCGGCAACTTCGTCTACGGCGTTGAGGGCGATCTCGGTCGCTCCGGCGCCAACAACGACAATGCCGGCATTCAGGCCGAACAGGGCATCTTCGGTTCGCTGCGCGCCCGCGCGGGCGTCGCCTTCGATCCGTTCATGCTGTACGGCACCGCCGGTGTCGCCGCCGCCAACACCACGCTGAACGACGGCACAAACAAGGACGACCAGAACCTCGTCGGCTACACGCTTGGCGTCGGCGCAGATGCGGCGCTGACGGAAAACGTCTTCGGCCGCGTGGAGTACCGCTTCTCGGATTACGGCAAGAAGGACTTCAACCTCGGTGGCGCTACGGTCAGTTCCGGCTTTGACGAGCATTCCGTCCGCGCCGGCATCGGTATGAAGTTCTGACGCTTGCGAACCGGACCCAAACCCTCCTCCCCTGCCGGCGCGACAGCGCCTGCAGGTTGGACCGGCGGAGAGCGCGGACTGTCCGGTTACGCTCCGTTTCCGCATTCTCAACCAAGTGCACAAAATTTGTGCGTTCTGTTCACTTGGCTTTCATGCGCCAATGGTTAACGTGCCAGAATGGACACGCACTACTCCGTTCCGGAACGCGTGGTTGACGGCGTCATCCACGCCATCGCAATCGCCGCCTCGATCGCGGCGGTGTCCGTGCTATTGACGCTGTCGCTGCCGTCCTTGTCGATCGGAACGAATGTCGCCATTGCCGTCTACGGCTTGACGCTGATCGCCATGTTCAGCTTTTCCGCGGCCTACAACCATCTGCCCGTCCCGCATCTGAAGCCTTTGCTGCGCCGGTTTGACCAGGCGGCGATCTATCTCAAGATCGCCGGCGCCTACACGCCGTTCACGGTGCTGATCGGCGATGTTTACAGCTACATCATCCTCGGCTTCGTATGGGTAGCGGCGCTGAGCGGCGCGGCGGCCAAGATCGGCAACTGGCCGCTGTTCGAGCGTTTCGAGGTGGTGGTCTATCTCGTGCTCGGTTGGCTGAGCGTCCTGCTGATCTGGCCGCTGGTGATGGCTGCGCCGCTTGCGGCCGTGATCCTGATCTTTGCCGGCGGTTGCCTGTATTCAATCGGCGTCATCTTCCACCTGTGGGAATCGCTGAAATTCCAGAACGCGATCTGGCACGGCTTCGTGCTTGCCGCCGCCTCGTGCCATTATGTGGCGGTGGCGCAGGCGTCGTTCGCGGTTTGAAGACGCCTACTGGCAGGCGATCACACCGGCCGCATCCACACCTTCGTGTCGTGAAACGCCGCCCCGCCATAGGGCGCCACGCTGTCGGCACCGGTCAGCACGTTGATCCCTTCGCCGCCGGCATGATCGCTGTTCGCCCAGAGCCCTTCGGCGATGACCACCCCAGGCTTGGCGGTTTCCGCAACGCGGGCATAGAGCGTGACCGCCCCGCGCGCATTGCCGATCTCGACCGGCATGCCGTCGGCGATGCCCGTCCGGATCGCGTCGTGCGGATGGACCATCAGCGTCGGCCGGCCCTCGCGGCGGCGCGAACTGTCGGTTTCGGCAAACGATGAGTTGAGGAAACCGTGCGCCGGCGAGGTCGCCAGCCGAAGCGGATGCACCTCGTCGGCATCCTCCAGAAAGCAGGCATGGTCGGGAAACTCTGGCAGCGCGGCATGCGGCCCGAGCGGCCCGACGGTCGAAGGCGGACGGTTCGGCGCCGGCGTACCGGTCCAGTTCGGCCGGAAACGGAACTTGCCGTCGGCAAAGCCGAAGCCCGAAAGGAAATGCGAAGTCTCGAAATCGGGCTGTACATCCAGCCAGCGCTGCTCGCGCAAAGCATCGAATCCCGGATAGCCGGCGCGCGTGAGCATGCGGTCGATCAGGTCGCGTTCGCTCATGCCGAAGCCCGGCCGGTCGGCGACGCCGAGGCGCTTGCCGAGTTCCTCGATGACGAAATGGTTGGTGCGCACAGTCGCCGGCGGCTCCACCAGTTTCGGCCCGAGCGTGATGTGCTGGTTGCCGCCGCCGCGATAGATGTCGTCATGTTCCAGGAACATCGTCGCCGGCAGCACGAGATCGGCGAGTTTCGCGGTGTCGGTCATGAACTGCTCGTGCACGGCGACGAAGAGGTCGTCGCGGCGAAGCCCCGCCACCACCAGCCGCTGTTCAGGCGCCACGTTGGCCGGGTTGGTGTTCTGCACCAGCATCGCCGTTACCGGCGGGCCGCCGCGCAGCGCTTCGGTGTTGCCGGTCAGCACCCGTCCGATCTGCGACTGGTCGAGCGAACGCGTCGCCGAACGCGCCATGGAAGTGCCCATGATCTCGCCCTTGTCCATGCCGAAAATGTCGGAATTGGAGTGGAACGCCCCGCCGCCCTTGTGCCGCCATGCGCCGGTGACAGCCGGAATGCACAGTGCTGCGTGCATCGAAACCGCGCCGTTGCGATTGCGGGTGAAACCGTAGCCGAGACGAAAATAGGCTCGGCGGTTTTCGCCGATCAGGCGCGCGAACGCCTCGATCTCGTCGACCGACAAGCCGGTGATCGCCGCCGCCCAGGCCGGATCGCGCGACGCCAGATGCGCTTCCAGGCCGGAAGGATCGTCGGTGTATTTCGCGAGATAGTCGCGGTCGGCGAGGCCGTCGCGGAACAGCACGTGCATCACCGCACAGGCGAGCGCCGCGTCGGTGCCCGGTTTCAGGATCAGCGCCAGATCGGCCTGTTTCGCGGTCGCGTTGTCGTAGATGTCGACGACGACGATCTTCGTGCCGCGCGCCTTTCTCGCCTTGGTCGCGTGGGTCATCACGTTGACCTGCGTCGCCACCGCGTTGGTGCCCCAGATGACGATGCAATCGGAATGCGCCATCTCGCGCGGATCGACGCCGCGCAGCGTGCCCGCCCCGACGCACCAGCCGGTCCAGGCCGGGTTGGTGCAGATCGAATCGAACTGCCTGGAATAGCCTTTGGCGTTACGCAACCGGTTGATGCCGTCGCGCTGCACCAGCCCCATCGTGCCGGCATAGTAGTAGGGCCAGACTGCCTCCGCCCCGTGGCTTGCCTCCGCCTGCGCGAACTTCTCGGCGATCAGGTCGAGCGCAGCGTCCCATGAAATGTCGCGCCACTGCCCGTCGCCCTTGGCGCCGGCGCGCAGCATCGGCTTCAGCAGGCGTCCGGGATGGTAGAGCCGTTCGGCATAACGCGCCACCTTGGCGCAGATGACGCCGTCGGTATAGCTGTTGTCCCTGGCGCCATGGAGCCGGCCGACGCGGCCGTCGACCACCTCGACATCGAGCGCACAGGTTGACGGACAATCGTGCGGGCACGCCGAATGGCCGGTGAAGGAAAGGACGGGAGCGTTCATGGCTTGCATTGTACGGCGATTTCGCCGAAGCGCGAAGCCTCCAATCGTCACGATGACATCATGAATGCTGACGCATGAACTATCGCCACGCCTATCACGCCGGCAACTTCGCCGATTGCGTCAAGCACATCATCCTGACGCTGTGCATCGTCTACATGCAGCGCAAGGAACAGGCGTTTCGCGTACTCGACACCCATGCCGGGCCGGGGCTGTACGACCTGGCCGGCGAAGCGGCGCAGAAGACCGGCGAGTGGCGGGGCGGGGGCCGCCGGGTGGTTTTAGCCCCAACCCCCTCCGGGGGCGGCGGGGGGGGGGGTGTGGGGGGGGGGGGGGGGGGGGGGGGGGTTGGGTTGGGTTTTGTTGTTTTTCGTCAGCCGGTTGCTTGAAGCCGAAACCCCATCGGAGGTCGCCGAACTGATCGCGCCTTGGCGCGACATCGTTCGTGAAATCGCGGGAACAGGCGAACTCCCGCTCGCCTATCCCGGCTCGCCGCTGATCGTGCGCAAGCTGCTGCGGCCGCAGGACCGGCTTTCGGCGATCGAACTGCTTCCGCAGGATGCGGCCGCGCTGAAGGCGCTGTTTGCCGGCGACCATCAGGTGCGGGTGACGGAACTCGACGGCTGGCTGGCGCTGAAAGGCCATCTGCCGCCCAAGGAAAAGCGTGGCCTCGTCTTGATCGACCCGCCCTATGAAAAGCGCGACGACTTCGACACGATGGCCAAGCATCTGGCGGCGGCATGGCGGCGCTTTCCGGGTGGCGTCTATCTTCTGTGGTATCCGGTCAAGAACCGCGCTGCTGTCGCGACGTTTCGCACCCGGCTCGCCGGGCTCGGCATCCCGCGCATTCTCGACACGGCGGTCGAGATTCGTGGCGTCGCGAAGGGCGACGAAACCTTCGACGGCACCGGCATGGCGATCGTCAATCCGCCGCATGTGCTGTTGGCGCAATTGCAAAAACTTCTGCCATGGCTCACAAACGCATTGGCAGTGGATTCCGGGGCGACATTCCGGCTGGAATGGCTCGCCGGCGAGGGCACGGGTGGCGCAGCCGCGGCGAAACGGAGCTGAGAGGACGGGCCGAATGAAACGATTGTTGATGCTGGCCGTGGCGGGCGTGTTGCTGGCCGGTGCTCCGGCTTTCACCGCCGATGCGGTTCATGGCCGTTACAGCACGGGTCCGGGCTGTCATGACGCCCACGTCATCAAGCGGATTGGCAAGATCTTCGCCCATCGCATGAAGCACGTGTACCACTCGGACCTGGAGATCGTCGCGGTCAACCGGATCCACCAGCGTCGCTACGAGCCGAAGACCGAATGGAGCCGACCGGTTGCGCGTCGCTACTGCGGCGCCACCGCGAAACTGAGCGACGGGAGAAAGCGCAGCGTGTGGTTCCTGATCGAGGAACGCATGGGCTTCGCTTCGCTCGGCGACAATGTCGAGGTCTGCGTTTCGGGATTTACAAGGTGGAAGGAATACGGTGGTCGCTGCAGGGCGCTTTGGTGATCTTGCCCGCATGGCGCGGCAAGCCGCGTTTGCGCTTCCTGCGCTGCTGCTGGCGGCCGCATGCGAGCCGCAATCGCAGGCGGGATCGAAGGATGCCGCAACGCAGCGCACCTCCGGCATAGCCGAACCGGCAAACAAGGCCGCTGCGAGGGAAACGAGCGCCTTTCCGCAAGGCAAGGGCTTTGATTTCTGGGTGCTTTCACTCAGCTGGTCGCCGGGCTATTGCGCCTCGGAAGGCGAGCGCGCCAATGCCGACCAGTGCGAGGCGCGTCCCGCCTACGGTTTTCTCGTGCACGGGCTGTGGCCGCAATTCGAGCGGGGCTATCCGCGCGAATGCCCGACGCGCCATTCGCGCGACGTGCCACGCCAGATCACCCGGGCGAACTCCGACCTGTTTCCCTCCGCCGGTCTGGCGCGTCACCAATGGCGCGCGCACGGAACGTGTTCCGGCCTGTCGCAGGAGGAGTACTTCGCAGCGACGCGGCACGCGTTTGCGGCAATAACCATTCCCCCGGAGTTCCGCGCGCTGAAGCAGCGCCGCGACGTGTCGCCCGATGCGGTGGAAGCCGCGTTCATCGCCGCCAATCCGGGGCTGAAGGCGGAGGGGCTGGCGGTGACCTGCGACCGGCGTTTCCTGCGCGACGTGCGCATCTGCATGACAAGGGACACGTTCGAATTTCGCGCCTGCCGCGAGGTGGACGCCAACGACTGCCGACTCAAATCGGTGACCGCGCCGCCGGCGCGATGACCGGACAACACGAGGAGAACCCATGCCGAAACTGCTCTACTCGCCCACTTCGCCCTACAGCGCCAAGGTGCGCATGGCGGCGGCGCATACCGGCGTCGCCTGCGAGGCGGTGCGCACCGACACCAATGCCGAGCCGGCCGAACTCATCGACAACAACCCGCTCGGCAAGATCCCGGTCTGGCTGACCGACGACGGCGAAGCGATCTACGATTCCGTCGTCATCATGCGCCACATCGATCGCATCAGCGGCCGGGCGCTTTTTCCGCGCGCCGCCGAACGCCGCATCGAGGCGGAGCGGCTGGAATCGCTGGCTGACGGGATCTGCGACTGCCTGCTGGCCCATGTCTACGAGCGCCGGTTCCGGCCGGAGGAGAAAATCCACCAGCCCTGGCTCGACACGCAGATGCGCAAGGTGGCGCGCGGCCTCGACTGGCTGAACACCAACCCGCCGCGCATGGCGGCCGGGCTGAACGGCGGCCATTTCGCGCTCGCCGCCTGCCTCGGCTACCACGACCTGCGCTTTGGCGCGGGATGGCGCAATGGCCGCCCGAAACTCGACCATTGGCTCGACCATTTCACCGCCAAGTTCCCGGCTTTCGCCGAGCTGAAACCGCAGGGGTAATCGGGCCGGCCGCGGATGATTACTCCGCCGGGGCCAGGCGCACCGCCGCGCCGGCTGCAAGCGTGGCGGCCGGACGCAATTCCGCGTCAACAAGCGGCTTCCAGCCAAGCGCGCGCTTGAGTTTCTTTACCTGCCGCGCCGTTTCCAGCACGTTGGCGTAGACATGGTGGCGCGGGCTTTCGACATAATTGACGCGGCCTGAAACGTCATACGCGCCGGAGCGAACGATCTCCTCGAACCTGCGCGCCCGCGGATTGCCGTCGGCCATGTCGCGGAAATAGTTTGCCGCGATATCGTTGAACTCGTCATAGAACTGGTAGACGCCGCCATTGATCTCGATGAAGCCGCCGCAGGTGAAGGTCGGGTCCTTGCGGCTGAAGGTGCGCATGAACAGGTTCGATTCCTCGCCGTCATTCGCCAGCAATTGCGGATCGGCGAACGGCGCCTTGTGAACATAGCCGGTCGCGGCGACGATCAGGTCGATTTCCTCGCGGCTGCCATCGGTAAAGACGACCTCGTTGCCGTCGAACCGCTCAACATCCACCTTCGGCGTCAGGTCGCCATGCGCCATGTGCAGCATCGCGGCGGTATTGACGATCGGATGACTCGACAGCGGCAGGTGGTCGGGCTTGCGCAGCCCGTGGCGGGTCACGTCGCCGTTCAGCAGTTTCAGGACGAAGGCGAACACATACTGCTGCAAACGCATCGGCAGGATCGAACCGGTGACGGCAAAGACATCGGCCGGCATGCCGAAGATGTGCTTGGGGATGAAGTGATAGGCGCGGCGCATCGAAAGGAACGCCTTGTCGGCCATGCGCGCTGCGTCAGAGGCGATATCGACGCCGGAATTGCCCGCCCCGATCACCAGAACCCGCCTGCCGCGGAAAATGTCGGGCGAGCGGAATTTCGACGAGTGGATCATCTCGCCGGAGAATGCGCCGGGATAGGTCGGCATGCGCGGATGCCAGGCAAGTCCGGTCGCCGCCACGACCGCGTCGTACTGGCGGGTCTCGCCGCTGTCGAGCGTCACCGCCCAGCGCCCGTCGCGCTTTTCCGCGCTGGTCACGCCGGTGGAAAAGCGGATTGCGGAGCGCAAGTCGAACGCCTTGGCGAAGGCGCGCAGATAGGCGAGGATCTGCCGGTGTCCCGGATAATCCGGATAGTCGGCCGGCATCGGGAAGCCCTTGAATGCCGACATTGTCTTCGAGGAAATCATGTGGGCCGAATCGTAGACCGGACTGCCCGGATTGGACTGGTCCCACACCCCGCCGATATCGCTGTGACGCTCGAAGTGATCGTAGGCGATACCGTGGCGGCGAGCTGCCCGCGCCATGGAAAGGCCGCATGCACCCGCGCCGATGATGCAGATCCGGAAGTCGTTTGCCATGTCCCACTGTCCCGTCAGGGTTAATACCGGGTTAACATGGCGCAACCACGCGCGAGAGTCGAGCGCCGCCGCCGCGCATGGTAAACGGCGGGCGCTTCAGGCTTTGCCCAATCCCTGATTGCTACGCCGCGCTGAGTTTGGCCAGCGTCTCGTCGTCCATCTCGAAGTTGGCGTAGACGCTCTGCACGTCGTCATCGTCTTCCAGACGGTCGATCAGCTTCATGATCGATTCGGCGCGTTCGCCATCGACGGGCGTCGCATTCTGCGGCTTCCAGATCGGCTTCACCGATTCCGCCTCGCCGAGCTTTGCCTCCAGTGCTGCCGACACTTCGCCGATGCTCTCGAACGAGCAGGTGATGGTGTGGCCTTCTTCATCGGAAACCACGTCGTCGGCTCCGGCCTCGATCGCCGCTTCCATCACCGCATCGGCATCGCCGGCTTCCGGCTTGTAGACAATTTCGCCGACCCGGTCGAACATGAAGCCGACAGAGCCGGTTTCACCCAGCGCCCCACCGGCCTTGGTGAAGGCCGCGCGCACGTTCGATGCAGTGCGGTTGCGGTTGTCCGTCAGCGCCTCGACGATGACCGCGATGCCGCCCGGCCCGTAGCCCTCGTAGCGCACTTCCTCGTAATTCTCGGTATCGCCGCCAGCCGCCTTGTTGATGGCGCGCTGGATGTTGTCCTTCGGCATCGATTCCGCCTTGGCGTTCTGGATCGCCAGCCGCAGGCGCGGGTTCATCGCCGGATCGGGAATTCCCATCTTGGCCGCGACCGTGATCTCGCGCGCCAGTTTGGAGAAGATCTTGGAGCGCACCGCATCCTGGCGCCCCTTGCGATGCATGATGTTCTTGAACTGTGAATGACCTGCCATGGCGAACCCGTCGCGTCTTGCGCAAATTGAAGGAATGGCGCGTCCATAGCCCGGAATGCGGCGTGTGCAAACACCGGAACGGTGCGAAATGCACGGTTTCGTGATCGCTCGCCAACACCCGCACACTGTCAGTGGGGGAACGGCGAAAGAAGGGCAATCGGGACTCGACAGCGTCGTCGCCGCGCCTATCCTCTCATCGTTGAAGATCGGAGATGACGCGATGCGGCTTGCAAACGGTTTTCTTGCGGCGTTCGGCGCCGCTGCGTGGTTTGGCCTTGCCTCTGGCGCGGACGCGCAGGAAACGCCGCCGGTCAGCCAATGCATGGCAATCGCGCAAGCGCTTCCCTCGTCGACCTTCGCCCGTTTCGATCCCGCGCAGGCTCCCGTCGTGACCAGGGCGCAGGCGGCGGGCGATCCGTGGACGGTGCGCATCACCTATGCCGGTCACTCGACCTACCTGATCGACACGCCGGCCGGGGTGAGGATCGCGACCGATTTCTCCGGCCTCTACGGCGCGACGCCGACGCCGCGCGTCGTCACCATGAACAAGGCGCATTCCAGCCATTACACCAATTTCCCCGATCCGGCGATCGAACACGTGTTGCGAGGTTGGAACCCCGATGGCGGGCCGGCCGATCATGACGTAGTGGTCGACGACGTTTACGTCCGCAATGTCGCGACCGACATCCGCTCCTGGGGCGGCGGGGTGGAGATCGCCGGCAATTCGATCTTCATCTTCGAGGTGGCGGGGCTGTGCATCGGCCATCTCGGCCACCTTCACCATCGCCTCGACGACAGCCACTACACGGCGATCGGCCGGCTCGACATCGTCATGGTGCCGATCGATGGCGGGTTGACGCTCGATCACGAAGGCATGAGCGAGATCACCAACCGCCTGTTCTCCTCCATCGTGCTGCCGATGCACCGCTTCAGCACGCCGGTCTCGACCTTCCTTGCGCGCATGGGCCCTGAGTTCGTGCTCGACTACCGCGACGAGGACCATTTCGAGGTCTCGTTGCGCAGCCTGCCGAAGCGGCCGACGATCATCGTGCTCCAAGGCGTTTGAACTACCTGTCGCAGCGTCACCTGTTCACGATTTTCCGCGGAACCGTTCCGGGAGGTTGAGCGTTTCTCTGTTTGCGATACATTAACCCTTGAAGGGCGCAAACGAGGAGGCAACCATGAGGCTGCTTGGAAAACTGACTGTTGCATTGGCCGCGTTCGGCCTCGTCGCATCGCAGGTCGCGCCGGCAGCGGCCGCGCCGCTGCGAATCGCGCCGGACATCGCGGCGCCGGCTATCACGCGCATAGCATCAGGATCGAACGACCATTCGGGCGATGCGCCACGCCGCTACGACAATTGTCGTTACTCCAATTGCCGCGTCTACGACGGCCGCCCTGCATGGCGAGACGGACGCTGGGGCGGCAAACGCTGGGGCGATGGCGACTGGCGCGGTGGCAGGTACATCGACCGCGATTGGGATCGTCCGGTCATCCGCCACAAGGTGCGGCCGCGCTATCTGCACGGCCACCGCGGTTACTCGAAGTATCGTCCGGGCTATCGCCGGCACAACGATGGCTGGTTCTACCCGCCGGCCGCCTTCATCATCGGCGGCATCATTGTCGACAGCGTGCGGCGCGCCAATCGTTCGCACGCCCTGCCGGCACGGCACTACGCGTGGTGTGACCGGAGGTACAAATCCTATCGCGCCTGGGACGATACGTTTCAGCCTTATCACGGCCCGCGTCGCACCTGTAACTCGCCCTTCGACGGACGCTAGGGTCAGTTTCGGCGGCACATGGTGTCGCCGATTGCCTTGCGATAACTGACAGGAAACCGGGCGATGCCCGGTTACCACCAGCTTGGCACGGTTTCTTCCAGCCGCGGGCCGAGCCTGAGCGGCGCGATCCTCTCCGCCAAACCCGTGCTGTCGGACACCTCGATGCCGACGCCACAGATCGTCGCGGGACCGTTCGCCGCCTCGAATCGGCCTTTCGGCACCTTGGACAGGAAGCGGTTCAGCGGCTCTTCCTTGTCCATGCCGAGCGAGGAGTCATAATCGCCGCACATGCCCGCATCGCTCATGTAGCCGGTGCCGCCATTCAGGATGGTGTGATCGGCGGTCGGCGTGTGGGTATGCGTGCCGATGACGAGGCTGGCGCGCCCGTCGACGAAATGGCCGAAGCACTGCTTCTCCGACGTCGCCTCGGCGTGGAAATCGAACACGATGGCGTCGGCCTGCTCGCCGAGTGGACAGGCTTCAAGTTGCCGTTCGGCGCACTGGAACGGGTCGTCGAGTTCAGGATGCATGAAGACGCGGCCCATGATGTTCGACACCATCACCCGCGCGCCATTGCGGGCTTCCAGCAGCGCCGAGCCGCGGCCGGGCGTGCCTTTCGGGAAATTCGCCGGTCGCAGGAAACGTTCCTGGCGCGGCGCGAAGGTCAGCGCCTCGCGCTGGTCCCACACATGATTGCCGGTTGTGACGCAATCGGCGCCGGCCTCGATCGTCTGCATCAGGATTTCCTCGGTGATGCCGAAGCCGCCGGCGGCGTTCTCGCCGTTGACGATCGCAAAATCGATGCGGAAATCCGAAATCAGGCCGGGCAGGCGCTCGCGAACCGCTTGGCGGCCGCTGCGTCCCACCATGTCGCCGAGAAAGAGAATGCGCATAAGGGTCAGACCTCTTGATAGGCCTGCACTAACGCGCCCGCGCGAAGCGGCGCAAGCCGCTTTCGGTCACAATCGCCGGCAGCGGCACATCATGCGGTTCCGCCGGCACGGCCTCGACCTGCTGGCAATCGAAGGCGATGCCGAAGAGCGACGGCGTTGCGCCGGACTCGACCAGGCGCGCGATCGCGCGGTCGTAGTACCCGGCGCCGTAGCCGATGCGGTTTCCCGCGCCATCGAAAGCGGCCAGCGGCACAAGCATGACCGTCGGCTGCAGCACGGCGGCATCAGGCCCGGGGCCAAGCGTGCCGAACCCCATGTCGATGAGTTCGACGCCCCGCACCATCTCGCGAAACACGATGGTCTGCTTGTCGATGATTGCCGGCAGGCACAGCCGCGCACCCTTGTCGCGCAGGCTTGCCATCAGCGGGCGCACATCGACCTCCGAGCGCATCGGCCAGAAGCCGGAAACGATATCGCCGGGACCGCAGTCGATTTCGGTCGCGGCAGCATCGGCAATCGCCATGCTGCCCTCGATGCGCGCCATCACGCTCATCGCGTCGCGGCGCTCCAACGCCGCGCGCCGTAGCGCCGCCTTCTGTTCGCGGATGGTCTTCACATCAACTCTCCCAAGCCCGCCCGCAGATGAACGTTGCGGGCGATTCGGGTCAAGAGCGCCATGAGGGAAAGGGTGGCGATCCACGACAACCGGTGGAGTTGCGATCCCGGGACCTACATAAGTAGGTGGGCGCCGTATGGAAGAGCCCACGAGCCCTTCCAGGGACAGCTCCCTTCGGTTCGCTAAGGCCCCGGGGATATTCGTATTCCTGCCGCGAAGCGCAGAACGCCGACCCGAATATAGGGGCTCGCGCGGCGCTGCGCCAGCGGATTTCGTCAATGGCGGCCTGTCGACCCTACGCCGCCGCCTTCATGCTCGAAGCGCGGTAAATGCTGTCGATGGTGTCGGCCAGCATCGCGTCGAACGCAGCGTCAGACTGCTGCGCCGAAAGACCCTCGGCCAACGCGCGCGAGAAGCTGGCGATCATGCCGGTGTTCAGGGAAAGCAGCCGGTTGGCCTCCTCGCGTGAGTACCCGCCGGAGAGCGCCACGACGCGCATGACGCGCTTGTCGTCGATCAGCGGCTTGTAGAGATTGGCCTTAGAGGGCAGCGTCAGCTTCAGCATGATGCGCTTGCCGTCCTTGATGCTGTCGAGATGCTTCTTGATCTCGTCCAGCACCATGTCTTCGGCCTCGGCCTTGTCGGCGATCTTGATGTTCACTTCCGGCTCGATGATCGGCACCAGCCCGTGGCCGAGGATCTGGTGGCCGACCTCGAACTGTTGGGCGATGACAGCGGCGACGCCGGCCGGATTGGCGGCGTTGATCACCGAGCGCATCTTGGTGCCGAACACGTTCTTGGCGACGGCGCGTTCGAGCAGGGCGTCTAGACCGGGCATCGGCTTCATCAACTGCACGCCGTCCCTTTCGGCATCGAGGCCCTGGTCGCACTTGAGGAACGGAACGACCTGGCGCTTCTGCCACAGGTAGTCGGCGGTCGGCATGCCGTCGATGTCGCTGTCCATCGTGCGCTCGAACAGGATCGCACCGATCACCTTCTCGCCGTTGAAGGCCGGCGACTTGATCATGCGCGCCCGCATCTGGTGCATGAGGGCAAACATTCCCTCCTCGTTCGACCATGCGCCTGGCTCGATACCGTACAGGCCGAGCGCCTTCGGCGTTGAGCCGCCGGACTGGTCGAGCGCGGCGATGAAGCCGTCCTTGCTGGTCATCTGCTTCGCCATGGCTTCGTTCGGCATGGTTCCAACTCCTGCTGGGTGTTGCGATTCCGCGCCTGATACCAGAGGCGGCGGCCGCTGCAAACGGGCATCTGTCATCAGCGCAATTGCGCCCACCTTCAAAGCCCGTGAAGGGTTGCACAATGCTGCGCCGGTTTGCGACCTCCTGCCTTGACCCCGGTCAAGCCGTCCGGCCGAAAGACATCGTCAATGCACTTGTCGCGCTCTTTGCGGGCGGCGGCCCAAATGTTCGCTTCAATGGTGCGCGAAAAATCCTGTTTGTTTTCAAGGAACAGCAATCCTTCCCCCATGTTGGTGATGTGGGAAACGGATGCCGGTGGGATTCTGACCCTGCCTTCCGGGACGTCCTTTGGACCGGGCTAGCCCCGCCCGAAAGGACGCTGAAATGACCGGATCGGGTCCGGCCGAGGCCTAATGCCCCAGGGCTGTGGCTGTTCCCGGGTCCGGTCATTTCAAGACTGCTGTGCTCTATGCCCGCGCGACGCAAGTTGCGCGGGTTTTTTTCGTGCGGCGATGCGTCAGTCGCGGGCTACTTTCGAAGCGCTTCGACGCCCGGCAAATCCTTGCCTTCCATCCATTCGAGGAACGCGCCGCCAGCGGTCGAAACATAGGTGAAGTCGCCCGCGACGCCGGCATGGTTCAGCGCCGCCACCGTGTCGCCGCCACCGGCGACCGAGACCAGCAGCCCTTCCTTCGTGCGCCGGGCCGCATGTCTTGCGGCCGCAACGGTCGCCGCGTCGAAGGGCGCGATTTCGAAGGCGCCGAGCGGTCCGTTCCACACCAGTGTCGACGCCTTGTCGAGCCAGGCGGTGACGGCGGCGACCGATTTCGGCCCGACGTCGAGGATCATCGTGCCCTCCGGCACCGAATCGATGGCAACCGTCTCGCTTTCGGCGCCGGCCTTGAATTCGCGCGCCACGACGCCGTCAACCGGCAGCACGATGGTGCAATTGGCGGCTCCGGCCGCCGCCATGATCTCGCGGGCGGTCCCGGCGAGATCGTGCTCGCACAGCGATCTGGCGACATCGACGCCCTTTGCGGCAAGGAAGGTGTTGGCCATGCCGCCGCCGATCACCAGCGCGTCGACCTTCTTCACCAGGTTGGAGAGCAGGTCGATCTTGGTCGACACCTTGGCGCCGCCGACGATCGCCACCACCGGCCGCTTCGGATTGCCAAGCCCGGCTTCCAAGGCCTCCAGTTCCGCCTGCATTGTGCGCCCGGCATAGGCCGGCAGCAGCCGCGCCAGCCCCTCCGTGGAGGCGTGCGCGCGGTGCGCGGCAGAAAAGGCGTCATTGACGAAGATGTCGCCATTGGCTGCCAGCGCGGCCGCGAAATCGGGGTCGTTCTTTTCCTCGCCCTTGTGGAAGCGGGTATTCTCCATCAGCAGCACGTCGCCGTTGTTCATCTCGCCGACTTCGCTGGCGGCTTCCGCGCCGATGCAATCGTCGGCGAAATCGACCCGGTGGTCGAGTTCGGCTTCGACGGCGGCCGCGACGGGGCGAAGCGAGAATTGCGGGTCCGGCGCACCCTTCGGCCGGCCGAAATGGGCGAGAAGGATGACTTTCGCGCCCTTGCCCGACAATTCGCGGATCGTCGGCACGACGCGCTCGATTCGGGTCGCGTCCGTCACCTTGCCCTCGGCCATCGGCACGTTGAGATCGACACGCAGCAGCACGCGCTTGCCGGCGATGTCGCCAAGATCGTCCATCGTCCTGAATGCGGTCATCGGTGTCGTCCTCCGCTCATTCTCCGCCTCCCTCCGATCCCCCACCATCGCCGTCATGGTCGGAGCGGCCCCACAGGCCGATCCCGGCGCCGCTGTCGTTGCGGCCGGCGCCGGGCAATTTGTCGCGCATGCCGCGCCCGCCGAACCGCCAGAGCAGTACCGCGACCGCGACGATCAGCGCCGCGACGCCGATGAACAGCAGCGCTGCGCCGCTGTCGCCTGTCATCGCGCGCGCTCCTTGATCAGAACGTCTTCGCCAGCGCGATCGCCGTGTCCGACATGCGGTTGGAGAAACCCCACTCGTTGTCGTACCACGACAGCACCGAGCACAGCGTGCCGTCCATCACCTTGGTCTGGTCCATGTGGAAGATCGAGGAATGCGGATCGTGGTTGAAATCCATCGAGACCAGCTTGGCCTTGGTATAGCCGAGGATGCCCTTCAGCGGACCGTTGGCCGCGGCACGGATCGCCTCATTGATCTCGGCCGGGGTGGTGGCCTTTTTCGAGATGAACTTCAGGTCGACGACCGACACGTTCGGCGTCGGTACGCGCATGGCGAAGCCGTCGAGCTTGCCGGCCAGTTCGGGCAGCACCAGGCCCACGGCCTTGGCCGCTCCGGTGGAGGTCGGGATCATGTTCATCGCCGCGGCGCGGGCGCGGTAGAGATCCTTGTGCATGGTGTCCAGCGTCGGCTGGTCGCCGG
>CALMYO010000060.1 GCA_937873685.1 uncultured Paracoccaceae bacterium | reverse complement strand
TGGCCCGGCCCGTGCGCGCCGTGCGGCGGCACCGGCATCGCCGGGTTGGACGGCGGGCGCGCCGTTGCATCAGGCTGGAACAGCAGCAGGATCGAATTTCCGCAGCGAAAAAACACGTGCCGGCCGGCGACTTCGCCATAGCGCTCCAGCCCGATGACATCCTCGTAGAACCGCGCACAGGCGTCGAGATCGCCGGCGTAGAGCGCGGTTTCGAGAATGCCGGCCGGCGGGCGCATCACGCGATGCACCGGCCGGAAAGTACACCCCCACCCCTGACCCCTCCCCTCAAGGGGGAGGGGGACGTCAACGCCGTGCAACCGAGCGCGTCACGGACAGGGGTGCGAGTGCCACCTTGCAAACGCAAGGCTTCGCCCTTCCCCTCCCCCTTGAGGCAACGATGTTCACACATCACGTTCTTGAGCATTCGAGGAAATGGAATGGCTGGCAAGGCACTGCTAATTCCTGGCGTTGTCGGGTTTTCCGGCTGTGCGTTGCAGTGCGTCGGCGGTACGGGGAGTTTCCCTCCCCCTTGTGGGGAGGGTCCGGCCGAAGGCCGGGGGTGGGGGTGGCAACGCCAGCCACGCCCGTGTATCCCGTCCCTGTTCTTTAACAGTCTCAACAACTTGCCGCGACAATGCACCCCCACCCGTCGGCTTCGCCGACACCCTCCCCACAAGGGGGAGGGAAACTCCCCGTACCACTGGCGCCTTCGCACCGCTGATGTTTGAATGCCGAAGCCCCTGAGGGGTGGGGGTAGCGGCGCTGCCCCGGAAGCGACGCAAGCGATAGCGTCCATCACGCTTCCCCGATCGCCTGCTTCTGCAGCGCGACGAGATCGCCGATCGCCGATTTCGCCAGCGCCATCAGCTCAGTGAACTGGGTTTCCGAGAACGGCGCGCCCTCGGCGGTGCCTTGCAGTTCCACCAGTCCGCCCGAACCGGTCATGACGAAATTGGCGTCGGTCTCGGCGTTGGAATCCTCGGCGTAATCGAGATCGGTCACCGCGCGGCCCTGGAAGATGCCGCAGGAGACGGCGGCGACATGGTCCTTCAGGATGCGGGTGCGAGAGGCCATCTGGCGTTTGTGCATCCAGTCGAGGCATTCCCACAACGCCACCCAGCCGCCGGTGATCGCGGCGGTGCGGGTGCCGCCATCGGCCTGCAGCACGTCGCAATCGACGGTGATCTGGCGTTCGCCAAGCGCTGTCAGGTCGCACACCGCGCGCAGCGAACGGCCGATCAGCCGCTGGATCTCCAGCGTGCGCCCGCCCTGCTTGCCGGACGAGGCTTCGCGGCGCATGCGCTCGCCGGTGGCGCGCGGCAGCATGCCGTATTCGGCCGTCACCCAGCCCTTGCCGGAATTGCGCAGCCATGCCGGCGGCTTTTCCTCCAGCGAAGCGGTGCAGAGCACATGGGTGTCGCCGAATTTCACCAGGCAGGAGCCTTCGGCGTGCTTGGAGACGCCGCGGGTGAACGAGACAGCGCGCATTTCATTGGGCTTGCGCCCGGAAGGACGGGTCATGGGGTTTCCTGTGGCCGGTTTGGCTGCTTATTTGGAGCGCTGTTCAAGCAAATGGAATCGTCCAGACCAGATCTTCTAAGCCCTCGCCATCGTCCCAAAGCGGTGGCGCCGTTTCGTGCTGCGCTCGTTGCCGAAATGAAAAATCCCTGCCACCAAGCTGCTCCAATTTGTTCGAACAACGCTCTAGACGATTCGGCATTGGGGGGGAACCGGCGAAGAGCGATTGCAGGCAACCCTGCTACCCGGCTCGTTGCGAGACCACTTTTCTTTTTAACGCACCGGCGCGCAGGATCGCCTTGCGCATCGCTTGGGCAGCTTCAGCGATTTCATCTTGCGTCATCAGCGGGATCGCTTGCGCAGCCAGATTGGCGAGTTCCGTCGCTTCGGGCGAAAGGCCGGCGGTGTCGATGCGGGCAACCGGCGCATTGGCGAAGGCCAGCTGCTCCAGTTCTTCGGCATCGTCCCAGATCACGTTGAAATAGCCGATCACCCGCTGCACGAAGGCAAAGGTCGGCACGCCGCGCCGGCCGTGTTCCAGCGCCGAAAGATAGGCCGGGGAGATGTCGAGCGCCGCCGCCATTTCCTTCTGGCTGACGCCCTTGTCGGCGCGCAACTCACGCAACCGGGCGCCGAAAGGTGTCATGCCGGGCGATCCTTGCGCTTCAGCCGCACATACAGGGCGCCGCCGCCCCCGTGGCGGCGGTTGGCTTCGTCATAACCGGCGACAACAGACCGGAATGCCGGCGTCGCAAACCACTGCGGCACGACGCGGCGCAGCACGCCGTCGCTCATCAGTGATCCGCCCTTGCCGGTAATCACCAACACATGGCGCACACCGTTCGTCTGGGCGTTCGAAAGGAAGCCGAACAACCGCGCATGCGCTTCGGCCTGGGTCATGTCGTGCAAGTCGATGCGGGCATCGAGCGCGATGCGGCCCTTGGCGATGCGACGCTGCGTCTTCAGATCGAAACCTTGCAAGCGCGGCGTTGGCGTGGGTTTTGGCAGCGCGGGCAGCGCCGCTTCCAGCTTGCGTTCGGCCTTCTCGATCGCTGCGCGCATCGGCTCCGCCTCCGGCGCCGCGGCCGGCGTTTGCTGCGCCGAAGGCTTTCGCTTGAGCAACGGCGCGACGGAAGCCTGCACACGTTCCCACAATTCCTGCTCCTCGCGGGAGAGCACGCGGTGACGGCGCTTCATCGCCCGCCTCCCTGCGCCTGCGCTCCCGGCGTCAGGACAAAAAACCGGGCATGCGCCTTGATGCGGCCGGCAAGCTCACCGGCTGCGTTGCCGGTCCCCATGTAGAGATCGCCGCGCGCCGCGCCGAGAATCGCCGAGCCGGTGTCCTGCGCAATCATTAACCGGCGAAACGGCGCGCCGCTCCGGTCGAGATCGGCTTCCGCGCTAACAAACACAGGCGTTCCAAACGTGTGAAAGCGGCGATCCACGGCCATCGAGCGGCCGGGCGTCAGCGGAGCGCGGGCGGCGGCAACCGGCCCCGGCCCATCGGACGCGATCTCGCGAAAGAAGATGTAGGAGCGGTTCTCGCGCATCAGCGCCCGGCCCTCGCGTGGATGGGCGGCGAGCCAGGCGCGGATCGCCTTCATGCTGATCGCATCCGCAGCAACTTCGCCGCGCTCGACCAGCAATCGGCCGATGCCGGTGAATGGGTGACCGCTCTTTCCTGCAAAGCCGATCCGCAATGCGCCGCCATCTTCGAATTCCAGCCGCGCAGAACCCTGCACATGGGCGAAGAAGACATCGACCGGATCGGCGACAAAGGCGATCTCCAGACCGAGCCCGTCGAATGCCCCATTCTCGATGGCGCTCCGGTCCGGACAGGGCGTAATGGAACCGTCACGCTGCAGCAGCCCCCAGTTGAGATCGCCAGGAAAACCAGCCGGACGCCCGGTTTTTTCCAGATCGACGAGATTCGGCGGAGGGCGCAGAAACGGCGTGCGATGGCCTGCCGTGCGGCGTCGCGCCGCGGCAATAACCGGTTCGTAATAGCCGGTGACCAAGCCTTCGTGATGGGGATCAGCAATCCGATACGGGGTGAAATGCGTTTCGAAAAAGCGCCGGGCAACTGGCTCGTCGCCCGGATCGATCGTCAAGGCGTGCTCGAACAACCGCCCAAGCGCCCCAGGCTCGATGCCGAGCGATCCTTGTTTATAGGGCTTCAGGGCAAATGGCGCAGCGGAACGCTGGAACGCTGCCAGCGCATCGGCCAGCCGATCGTCGTTCCAGCCCGGCAGGTCGCGCCAGTTTGCGTCAACAA
This sequence comes from uncultured Paracoccaceae bacterium, assembly GCA_937873685.1. GTDB lineage: Bacteria > Pseudomonadota > Alphaproteobacteria > Rhizobiales > Rhizobiaceae > CALMYO01. The sequence continues at coordinate 21,385 of CALMYO010000060.1, read as the reverse complement.
GCATGGCGCCGCCGGCCTCACGGAAAAGTCAGTCTTCGGCCTCGGTGGCGACCAGCTTCCAGTTCGGATCGCGCGAACGGGTATCGCGGGCGAAGGTCCACACATCGGTCACCTCGGCAACCGCTTCGGGATCGCCGTCGATCACCTTGCCATCCTTGTCGCGGGTGGCGGAAATCATCTGGCTGACGATGCGCAGCGTCACATGCGCTTCGGCATCCTTGACGCCAGCTTGGACAATCTCGCATTTGTTGACGCCGACGAAGGAGGATTGCACCACTTCGCCCGCCTTCTCGCGCGCCTCGATCGCCTCGGCGAAGCCTTCGTACACCTCGCGCGACAGCAGGTTGCCGAGCGTCTTGCGGTCACCATCGGCAAACGCCATCACGATCATCTCGTAGGCCATCTTGGCGCCGTCGACGAATTGCTGCGGATCGAAATCCGACATGGCGTCGCGCACCGCGCGCAGGCCGTCATTGGCCGCCGTGCCCGGCTTCGCCACCTTGTCGATACCCTTGTAGTTCTCCGAACGGTTCTCGCCGCGCTTCGGCAGTGTCACGACATTGTCGTTGCCGACGGAATCGCCACTGGCTTCACGGCGATTCGCAAACGGATCGAATGGTGGGCGCTCGTTGCCGGTGCGTTTTCCCAGCACATTGCGCAACTGCCAGAAAATGACGGCCGCTATGATGATGAAAACAACCGTGCTCACATCCAAACCCTGCATCCTTCAACGCCTTTCGGCGGCCGGCGACCGCAATTCATTTTTCCTTCTTGCATATAGTCCGCGACAACGCATCATTCAAATGCGGCGCGACAATCCCCATCTGAGGTTGGCTTAAAGAACAAACCGTGTGAAAGACTGCCATGCCCTTCGCCATCGCCCCTTTCCTGCTTCTGGCCATCCCGCTTGCCGAAATCGCCGCCTTCGTGCTGGTCGGCCGCGAGATCGGCGTCTTCTGGACGCTGGCGATGGTGCTGTTCACCGCCGTGCTCGGATCGATCCTGCTGCGCGTGCAGGGGTTCGGCCTGCTGTCGCGCATTCGCGCCGAGACCGAATCCGGGCGCGTTCCCGGCCGTGAGCTCGTGCATGGCGTGATGATCCTGATCGCCGGCGTGCTGTTGCTGACCCCCGGCTTCATCACCGACACGATGGGATTCCTGCTCTTTGTGCCGGCCATCCGCGATCTCGGCTGGCGGATCCTGAAGAAACGCATTACCGTGGTTTCCTCCGGATTCGCCAGCCGGGGTTTTTCGCCTGGACCCGGTGGCCAACGCAGCGGTCCGGTGATCGATCTCGATGAAGAGGATTTCTCGCGCAAGGGCGATCCCGATTCGCCGTGGCGTAACGAAACGCGGCATTGAGTGCCGCATTGCGGGAGCAGTGCGAGACTTCCCCACCATCGGGACAGAATCGGCCTCGCGGCGCATCGTCAAATCTTTCGGGAAAGGGGCCGAGCCGTGACCGACGTGACAATTCTCGACGCGCGCAACTGCCATCTCGGCGAAGGGCCGAGCTACGACGCTGACACCGATACGCTGATGTGGCTCGACATTGTCGGCAAGCGCCTGGAATTGCTGCATCTCGCGACGTCTGATCGCCGTCATGTCGACCTGCCGGAGATGGCGAGCGCCGTTGCCGTCGTCGACGCCGAACGACTCGCGCTCGTCACCGAAACCGGGCTCAAGGTGATGGATCGCGTGACAGGCGGGATCACCATGCATGCGCCGATCGAGGCCGAAAACCCCGCCACACGCTCCAACGATTCGCGCGTCCATCCGTCCGGCGCGTTCTGGATCGGGACGATGGCGAAGGATGCGACGCGCGGCGCCGGGGCGATCTACTGGCATCGCGGCGGCAAGGTGCGGCTGCTGTATCCCGGCATCTCGATACCGAATTCGATCTGCTTCTCACCCGACGGACGGGTCGGCTACTTTGCAGACTCTCTGTTCAATTGCCTGATGCGCGTCGATCTCGATCCTGCGACCGGCTTGCCGGTCGGCGAGGCGAAAGTGCTCGTCGACACGACGGGCCACAAGGGCGTGCTCGACGGATCGGTGACCGATGCCGACGGCGTGATCTGGAACGCCCGCTGGGGCGGCCGCCGTCTCGACGCCTGGAGCCCGCAGGGCGAGTTGCTGAAATCGTTACCCTTGCCGACGCGCCAGCCGACCTGCCCGGTATTTATCGGGCCGAAGCTCGACCGAATAGCAGTCACCTCGGCCTGGCAGGACATGGACGAGGCGACGCGGGCGCGCGACGAACTTGCCGGGCGAATCTTGACGCCCGCGATTTCGGTGCGCGGAAAGGCGGAACCGCGCGCGATTGTGTGACGATCACGCGCCAGCGGTTCTGGCGCGAATATCGGCCTCAAGCAGTGCGCGCAACTCGGTGGTGACTTCCGGTCTTTGTCCGAACCAGCGCTGAAAGCCCGGCGCAGCCTGGTGCAGCAGCATGCCAAGACCATCAACCGTGCGATGGCCCCCAGCCTTTGCTTGCCGCAAGAGCGGGGTCTCCAGCGGCACGTAGACGATGTCGTAAACGACAGCGCCTTTCTTCAGCGGCGCGATATCGAGTTCGAGCGGCGGCTTACCCAACATGCCAAGAGAGGTGGTGTTTACAAGCAGGTCAGCTTCGCCGAGCAGATCCGGCAGCGCCTCAAGGCCATGCGCTGTCACGCCGCCCAAGTCGGTTGCGATTTCCTCCGCCTTGTCGATTGTTCGATTGGCGAGCGCCACGCGCAATCGACGCTGCTTCAGCGCGTATACGATCGCGCGCGCCGCCCCGCCCGCGCCGATAATCACCGCGTTTTGCGCTGAATCGTCCCAACCCGGCGCCAGTTCGTCGAGATTGTCGATGAATCCTGCGACGTCGGTGTTGCCGCCGACCAGCGTCTCGCCTTCCCGCCAGATGGTATTGACCGCGCCGACAGCACGCGCTGCAGCTTCGACGCGATTCAGGAAAGGCATGACGGCGACCTTGTGCGGCACGGTGACGTTGCCGCCCGCCCAGCCCTCGTCGCGCAAACGGGCAAAGAAGGCGTCCACCTTGCCGGGTTCCACGTCGACCAGTTCGTAGGCGCCATCGAGACCATACCGTTTCAGCCAGTATCCATGCAGCATGGGCGAACGCGAATGGGCCACCGGATGACCGATCAGGAAAGCGCGTGGCGCGGGCATTTGTTACTCCCCAGGTAGAACAGTCATGGCGAAGACCTGCCACGCTGAGCGGGCTTGAAAACGATGATCGACTACCACCGGGGTTCCGGGGTTCTCAAACGAAATCCCGCCCGCGGTTCCAGATAGCCGACTTTAGGGCGGCGCGCGGTCGCTCCCGGCCGGCCCTACGCCTTCAGCCGCCCGGCCGGCGTCGGCGCCTGACCGTCATAGCCGCCCCACACCGACTGGTCGAACGGGATCACCGCGCCGGTCATCATGCCGCTGTCGTCAGAAGCCATCCACAGCACCGCCCTCGCCACTTCGCCGGGATCGAGCAGGCGTCCGAACGGAAGCGTGGCGGCGGCGCGGTCAATGAAGTGCGGATCGCCGGATTCAGCCTCCTGCACCTTGCGCTCATTGTCGGAGTTCATCCAGCCGATGTCGAGCTGGTTGACGCGGATGCGGTTGCGCATCAACGCAAAACCGGAATTGCGGGTCAGTGTCGCCAGCGCCGCCTTGGAGGCGCAATAGGGCGCTATAAAGGGCTGGCCGGCGCGTTGCGATGTCGAACCGATATTGACGATTACGCCCTCGATGTCGTCGCGATCCATCGCCGCAACGGCATCCTGCATCAGGAAGAACGGTGCCCGCACATTGACAGCAAACATGCGGTCGAAGAGTTCCGGTGTCGTGTTGAGCAGATTGCCGCGCTCGGTGATGCCCGCCGCATTGACAAGGATGTTGATGCGCCCGAACCGCGCGACGGCGGCAGGCACGATGCGGCGCACGGCGTCAATGTCGGCGAGATCGGCGCCGATCATCTGCGTCGGCGCGCCGGTGGCGGCGGTTATTTCGTCGGCGACCTTGCGGCCCTTTTCCTCGCCGCGCCCGACAAGGGCAATCCCTGCGGCTCCGGCCCTTGAAAACAATCGGGCGATCGCCGCGCCCAGACCCTGCGTCGCGCCGGTGACGATGGCGATCTTTCCATCTATGCGGTTCATCGGTCTCCCCTCCATTGTGCCCTGGTCGTCAGATTCCGGCGCCTTGCGCCTTTCCGCCACAAGTATCGAACCAGATGTCGAACCCGCTCCATGAGCCTTGCACACCATCCAACAGTCCGGTGGACATTTACAAGCGGGGTTTTAGCTTCCACGTCCGGGACCGTCGCATGGCCGCGGTGCGAAACGGACTGAAACCGGCTATCTCTTCGCCTGGCTTTATCCCGACGCGCTCCCCAACGCGCCGCGAAAGAACGAACAGGAAAACCGCCATGCGCACCCATGCCGAGGCCGTCGTGATTGGCGGCGGACTTGTCGGATGCTCCATCCTCTATCATCTTGCCCGCAAAGGTTGGCGCGAGATAGTCTTGCTGGAACGGTCGGAACTCACCTCAGGCTCGACCTGGCATGCGGCGGCCAACATTCATGGCCTGCACGATGTGACCAACATCTCCCGGCTGCAGCACTACACGATGAAGCTTTACCGGGAACTGGAGGCGGAAACCGGCCAAGGCTGCGGCATCTTTCAGCCAGGATCGCTTTATCTCGCACAAACCGAGGCGCGCGAGCACCAGCTTCGCATCCAGGCCGCCAAGGCCAGGCGCTACGGCATGAATTTTCACGAAATCGGCCGCGACGAAGCCGAGAGACTGCACCCGCTGGTCGATTTCGGCGGCGTGCGCTGCATCATGTTCGAGCCGGATGGCGGCAATGTCGACCCCTCCGGCGTGACACATGCCTACGCCGCCGGCGCGCGCCAGCTGGGCGCAGAGATCCACCGGTTCACGGCCGTTACGGCAACGGAACAACAGCCGAACGGCAATTGGATCGTCCGCACGACCAGGGGCGATGTCGCAACGCCCTGGGTGATCAACGCCGCCGGGCTCTGGGCGCGCGAGGTCGGGCGCATGGCCGGGCTGGACCTGCCGTTGATTCCCACCGAACACCAATATTTCATTACCGAAACAATCCAGGCGATTGCTGCGCTTGATCGTCGTCTGCCATCCGTCGCCGATCGCGACGGCGAATACTACCTGCGTCAGGAGGGTCTCGGGTTGCTCGTCGGCGCCTATGAGCAGGCGGTGAAATTCTGGGCCGAAGACAGCACCCCGCCGGACTTCGGGCACGAGCTGTTTCCCGACGATCTGGAGCGGATCGAACCGAACATGCTGCGGGCGATCGAACGGGTGCCGGTGATCGGCGCCGCCGGCGTCAAGCGCGTCATCAACGGCCCGATGATCTGGTCACCGGATTCCTCGGCGCTGTTCGGCCCTGTGCCGGAACTCAAGGGCTATTTCTGCTGCAACGGCGTCATTCCGGGCTTCTCGCAATCCGGCGGTCTCGGCAAGCTTGCGGCGGAATGGATCGTCGAGGGCGAGCCGTCGCTCGACCTGTTTGGTTGGGATCTGGCGCGTTTCGGGCATTGGGCAACGAAGGCATTCACCAAAGCCCGGGTTGCGGACCAGTATGCGAACCGGTTCAAGATACATTTCCCAAACGAGGAGCGCGCCGCCGGAAGGCCGGTGCGAACGCGTCCGGCCTACGCCATGCAAAAGGAGATGGGGGCGATCTTCGGCCTCAACTATGGCTGGGAGCATCCGCTGTGGTTCACGGCTGAAGGCGAACCGGATCATGAGACCCATGGCTTCACGCGCCAGAACTGGTGGGCGCCGGTCGGACGCGAGGCGCGGATGCTGCGCGAGCGCGCCGGCATCATCGACATCTCGAACTTTGCGAAGTACCGCGCAAACGGCCCCGGCGCCGAGGCCTGGCTTAACAGCGTATTCGCCAACCGTATGCCACGCGAGACCGGACGCACATGCCTGACCCCGCTGATCGGCAAGCGCGGCGGCGTTGCCGGCGATTTCACGGTGACGCGGCTTGATCGCCACGAGTTCCTCATTGTCGGCTCCGGCATGGCGGAGCGTTTCCACCAGCGCTTCTTCAATGCGGTTCCGCTTCCCGGCGATACGATTTTCGAAAGTCGAACCGAAGCGCTGTGCGGCTTCGCCATCGCCGGCCCGCACGCACGCAACATCCTTGTCCGCCTCACCGATGAGGATCTCGGCGACGACGCGTTTCCCTTCATGCGCTCGCGGCGCATCGAGGTCGCAGGCGTCGAATGCGTCGCCATCCGCCTCAGCTTCACCGGCGATCTCGGTTGGGAAATGCATTGCGCGCAGGAGGATCAGACGGCGCTCTGTTCCGCACTGATACAGGCAGGCCGCGATTTCGACGCCGGCCCGGTCGGCAGCCGGGCATTGATGAGCCTGCGTATCGAGAAGGGCTACGGCTCATGGGGGCGCGACTTTTCCCCGGAATACTGGCCGCAGGAAAGCGGTCTAGACCGGTTGGTCAGGACCGAAAAGGATTTCCTCAACAAGGACGCCTGGATGCGGATCGCCGCCAATCCGCCGCGCGAGCGCATGACGATGCTGGAGGTCGATGCGCATGAGGCGGATGCCAGCGGCGGCGAGCCCGTATTCCTCCCCGATGGCGCGCCCGCCGGACAGGTCACGTCGGGAGCCTACGGCTACAGCGTCGGCAAATCACTGGCGATCGCCTATCTGAAAGCCGGGCTTTGCGCGCCGGGCGATACCGTTCATGTGGCGATCCTCGGCAGGCCGCACACCGCGCGTGTGCTTGGGCGTCCGCCATTCGATCCCGACGGGCTGCGTTTGCGCGGCCATTCCAGCCACGCATGACTGTGCCGAGCCGAACGGCCTGAGACATCCCTGCGCGCCCGGTTGCGGAGTCGCCAAAGGGTTTCGCGCCTTCATGCGCTTCGCCGTTGATCGTTGAGGGCCTTGTTGCGGACGCCGCACTGTTTACTTTGGGGCGGTTTCGCGTGAATACGGATTGTAGCCGGGCAAGGCCCGGAGCGAAACAATTTCCGGAGTGCCGACCATGACCGCCGCCGCCCATGCCCATCTCTCCAAACCCGCGCAGGCCGGGTTCAAGTGGGACGATCCGTTCCTGCTCGAGGACCAGCTGGGCGAGGACGAGCGGATGATCCGCGATGCGGCGGCCGCATTTGCCGAAGCCGAGTTGCGGCCGGTCATCGACGACGCCTACATGCAGGAAAAGACCGATCCGGCGCTGTTTGCGAAGATGGGCGAGGCCGGGCTGCTCGGCGTCACCGTGCCGGAGGACTATGGCTGCGCCGGCGCCAATTACGTTTCCTACGGTCTGGTGGCGCGCGAGGTGGAGCGCGTCGATTCCGGCTTCCGTTCGATGATGAGCGTGCAGTCCTCGCTGGTGATGTACCCGATCTACGCCTATGGCGACGAGACACAGCGCCGCAAGTACCTGCCGAAGCTCGGATCGGGCGAATGGATCGGCTGCTTCGGCCTCACCGAGCCGGAAGCCGGCTCCGATCCCGGCGGCATGAAGACGCGGGCCGAACGGATCGACGGCGGTTACCGCCTGAACGGCTCGAAGATGTGGATCTCCAACGCGCCGATCGCCGATGTCTTCGTGGTCTGGGCGAAATCGGCCGCCCATGACGGCCAGATCCGCGGCTTCGTGCTGGAGAAGGGCATGAAGGGCCTGTCGGCGCCGAAGATCGAGGGCAAGCTGTCGTTGCGCGCCTCGATTACCGGTGAGATCGTGATGGAGAATGTCGAAGTCGGCGAGGATGCGCTGCTGCCGAACGTTTCCGGGCTGAAGGGGCCGTTCGGCTGTCTCAACCGCGCCCGCTACGGCATCTCGTGGGGCGTGATGGGCGCGGCGGAGGATTGCTGGCATCGCGCCCGCGCCTACGGGCTGGACCGCAGGCAGTTCGGCAAGCCGCTCGCCGCCACGCAGCTTTACCAGAAGAAGCTCGCCGACATGCAGACCGAGATCGCGCTCGGCCTTCAGGGATCGTTACGCGTCGGCCGGCTGATGGACGAGGGCCGGATGGCGCCGGAGATGATCTCGATCGTCAAGCGCAACAACTGCGGCAAGGCGCTCGACATCGCCCGGCAAGCGCGCGACATGCATGGCGGCAACGGCATCCAGATCGGCTATGGCGTGATGCGCCACGCCGCAAACCTGGAAACCGTCAACACCTATGAGGGCGCGCACGACGTGCATGCGCTCATTCTCGGCCGCGCGCAGACCGGCATCCAGGCATTCTTCTAAGCCGCGCCCCGTTCACGACGCGCCGGCGAGAACGCCGGCGCGTGGTGAAGGGAAGCCGCTTACCTGTGGTTTGCACCGTCGTCGGCGCCCCGCCCGCGGCCCTTGCCACCGCCACGGACATGCCCTGCCGGATCGTCGGCGCCCTTCTTGGCAAGGGCTTCAACCGATTTCACCGCAATCGCGTTGTCGGCGACGGTGATGGTATAGGGCGTCGCCGCAATGGCGAGCGCGACGGCGAGGGTGAGGGCGCCGAGACCGGTGCGCTGCATGATGGACTTGGTCATTTCCGTTACTCCCATGTCGAACCGCGTCGTTGCGGTGTCCAGGAGCCTACCGAGGCGGAGGTTGTTCACAATCCGTCCGAGACTTCTACCGCGCGAAAGCGGACCTTCTGACGGCGGGACGCCGGACCATGGTCTGGTGGAAGCGGTGCAGCTTGCCTTCTCGCGGGAGGCAGCAGGTTTGATTGACCTCAATGCTGCCCCTGCCGTCGGTGATAAGGTGAGAAGTCCTTGATCCCAGTCCGAGGCCGGACCGCAAAGTGGAAACCGAACCGATCTTCCAGGTGCGCAATCTCTCCAAGGTGTATCGCACCGGCGAGGTGGAGGTGCGCGCGCTCGACGATGTCTCGCTCGATCTCTTTGCCGGCGAGATGGCGGTGCTGCTCGGCCCGTCAGGCAGCGGCAAGTCGACCTTCCTCAACATCATCGGCGGCATCGACACGGCGAGCAGCGGCTCGGCGCGCTTTCGCGGCCGGGAGTTGTGCGGCCTGAACGAAAGGCAGCTGACGCGCTACAGGCGTGACCATGTCGGCTTCGTGTTCCAGTTCTACAACCTGATCCCGAGCCTGACCGCGCTGGAAAATGTCGCGCTGGTGACCGAGATCGCCCGGAAACCCATGCCGGCCGGCGACGCGCTCGACCTTGTCGGGCTGAAGGCGCGCATGCACCACTTCCCGGCGCAGCTTTCGGGCGGCGAGCAGCAGCGCGTGGCGATCGCTCGCGCCATCGCCAAGCAGCCGGAAGTGCTGTTGTGCGACGAACCGACGGGCGCGCTCGATTCGAAGACCGGCATCGTCGTGCTGGAGGCGCTGGCGACCGTAAACGCCACCACCGGCACCACGACCGCGATCATCACCCACAATGCCGGCATTCGCGCCATCGCCAACCGCGTGTTCACTTTCTCCGATGGACGTGTCAGCCCGTCGCAGATCAACGCCCATCCGGTCGCGCCGTCCGAAGTGGAATGGTGACGCCATGTCCATGCTCGACCGCAAGCTGATGCGCGATCTTGCCCGGCTGTGGGCGCAGGCGCTTGCAGTGGCGCTGGTGATGGCCTGCGGCGTGATGACAATCGTCCTCGCCGTCGGGGCGGCGCGCTCGCTGACCGAAACGCGTTCGGCCTTCTACGACCGCTACCGCTTCGCCACGGTATTCGCCTCCGCCACCCGCGCGCCCGAGGCGCTCGCCCAGCGCATCGCGCGGCTCGACGGCGTGGCGGCGGTCGAAACGCGCATCGTCAAGCCGGTGATCCTCGACATGCAGGGGACGCGTGAACCGGCCTCCGGCATCGTTGTCTCCTTGCCGGATCGCGGCGAAGCGGGCGTCAACCGACTTTACCTGCGCGCCGGCCGGCTGCCGGAGGTGGCGCGCCGCGACGAGGCGGCGGTGACGGAGAGCTTTGCAAAGGCGCACCGGCTCTCGCCCGGCGATGGCTTCCGGGCGGTCATCAACGGCAAGCGCCGCGACCTGACGATCACCGGCATCGTGCTGTCGCCCGAGTATGTCTATGCCATCGGCCCCGGCGACATGGTGCCGGACCAGCGGCGCTTCGGGGTGATGTACATGCCGCGCAGCACACTCGCCGGCCTTTTCGACCTTGACGGCGCCTTCAACGACGTCGTGGCGACGACCGAGCGCAGCGCCGAAATCGACCGCATCGTGGAAAGCATCGACCGTTTGCTGGAACCATGGGGCGGGGCGGGCAGCGCGCATGGGCGCGACGAGCAGACCTCGCACGCCTTTCTCGACAACGAACTGGTGCAGCTTGCCGCGATGGCGCGCGTCATTCCGCCCGTATTCCTGTTCATTGCCGCGTTCCTGGTCAACATGATCCTGTCGCGGCTGATTGCGCTGGAGCGCGAGCAGATCGGCCTGTTGAAGGCTGTCGGCTATTCCAGCACGGCAATCGCCTGGCACTACGGCAAGCTGGTGATCGCGATCGCCCTCGTCGGACTGGCGATCGGCAGCGCCGTCGGCGCCTGGCTCGGCCACGGGCTGACCGTGCTGTATGGCCGCTTCTTCTCCTTCCCGTTCCTGATCTTCCGATCTTCGACCGACCTCTACGTATTGGCCGGGCTGGTGACCGCGGGCGCGGCGCTGGCCGGGGCGGCGCAGGCGATTGCGGGCGCGGGGCGGCTGCCGCCGGCCGTGGCGATGCGCCCTGCTGCGCCGACTCGCTACGGCGGAGTGTTCGGCCTGTCGCTGCTCGGGCGACTGTTTTCGCAACTCGCCACGATGGCGCTGCGCCACATGCTGCGCTGGTGGCGGCGCACGGTGCTGACGGCAATCGGCGTATCACTGTCGACCGCGCTGCTGGTCACCGCGCTGTTTTCCTTCGATTCCATCGACGCGATGATCGAGACGATCTTCTTCCGCGCCGACCGGCAGGATGCGACGCTGACGCTTGCCGGCGAAGCGTCGCCCGCCGCCGTGCATGCGATTTCCGGCTTGCCGGGCGTGCTTGCGGCCGAGCCGTTTCGCGGCACGCCGGCGGTGCTGGTCAGCGGTCACCACGAAAAGCGGATCACCGTGCTGGCGTTTGACAGCGGCGAGGACACATTGTCGCGCGTGCTCGATCCCGCGCTCGATGCGACGGAACTGCCGGAAAGCGGCATCGTCCTGTCGGAGCGGTTGGCCGCACTGATGCGGTTGAGGCCGGGCGACGAAGCCGAGCTCGAACTCACGGCCCGCGACGGACGCATCGCTACCGTCACCGTCAGCGGCATCGCGCAGGCCTATGTCGGCCTTGCCGCCTACATGGCCCCGCAGGCGCTCGACCGGTTGATGCGCGACGGCCCGCGCATTTCCGGCGCGCGGGTGCTGGTCGATGAAGCCCGGCTGTCCGACCTCTATGCGGCGATCAAGGCGACCCCCTCGATTGCCGGCGTGGCGCTGCAGAACCTGTCGCGCCAAAAGTTCCGCGAGACGATCGAGGAAAACATCGCCATCATGACCACCGTCTACGTGGCGCTGGCGGTGATCATCACGTTTGGCGTCATCTACAATTCGGCGCGCATCCAGCTTTCGGAGCGGGCGCGCGAACTGGCGAGCCTGCGCGTGCTCGGGTTCACCCGCGGCGAGGTCGGCAAGGTGCTGATGATCGAACTGGCGCTGATCGTGTTCGCCGCGCAACCGCTCGGCTGGGCGGTCGGTTGCGGCTTCTCGATGCTGGTGGTCGAAGGCTTCGCCAGCGACCTTTTCACAATACCGCTTGTCATCAACGCGAGCACGTTTGCGCTCTCCAGCCTTGTCGTCCTGGCCGCCGCGCTGGTTGCGGCGCTGATCGTGCGCCGCCGCGTCGACAATCTCGACCTCATCCGCGTCCTGAAAACGAGGGAGTGAACCGCATGCTTCTGACCTGGCTCAAGCGTCTGGCCCTTGTCCTGGTCGCGACGGCTATCGCCGGCGGCTTCTGGTACGCGATGCGCGAACAGCCCCTGCTGGTCGACCTCGCGACGGTGTCGAAGGGACCGATGCAGGTAACCATCGACGAGGAGGGCGTGGCGCGGGTTCGAAACGTCTACACGGTGTCGACGCCGATTGCCGGCGAACTTGGCCGCACGACGCTGCGCGAGGGTGACGCTGTGAAGGGCGGCGAAACGGTGATCGCCTCGATCCGCCCGCCCGATCCGCCCTTCATCGACGAGCGCACGCTTGGCGAACTGAACGCGGCCATCTCGGCGGCCCGCTCCGGCGTCGCCATGGCGAAGACGGAAGCCGAGAAGGCGCGCTCGGCGCTGGCGCTGGCGCAATCGGAATTCCGGCGCGCGGCAACGCTGCTGGAGAAGGATTTCGTCGCGCCAAGCCGGGTGGAGACCGCGCAGACGCAAGTGAAGCTGCGCGAGAACGAACTTGCCGCCGCACAGGCGGCAATCGCGGTGCGCGAGGCGGAACTTGCCAGTGCGCAGGCGCGCATTGCCCAGCCCGGCCGCGCCAGCGGGCCGGATGTCGACGGCTGCTGCATCCCGATCACCGCCCCGGTCGACGGCGTGGTGCTGAAGGTGATCGCGCGCAGCGAACAAGCGGTCGCCGCCGGCGCTCCGGTTGCCGAAATCGGCGATCCCTCCGACCTGGAAATCAGCGTCGACCTGCTTTCGGCCGATGCGGTGAAGCTTTCGCCGGGCATGACAGCGACGATCACCGAATGGGGCGGCGAGCGCGACCTGCAAGCGACGATCCGGCGCATCGAGCCGGCCGCCTTCACCAAGGTCTCGGCCCTCGGCATTTCCGAGCAGCGGGTCAACGCACTGCTCGACCTCGCCGAAACACCCGCAGGCCTCGGCCACGGCTACCGCGTGATCGCGCGTATCGCGCTGTGGTCGGGCGAGGAGGTGCTGCAAGCGCCGATCGGTGCGCTGTTCCGCTCAGGCGGCAGTTGGGCGGTGTTCGTGGCGCGCGACCGCGTGGCGCAGCTGCGCCTCCTCGAGATCGGCCGGGTGAACCGCAACACTGCGCAGGTTCTCTCCGGATTGAACGAGGGCGAGACGGTCGTGCTGTATCCGAGCGACCAGCTTGAAGACGGGCGCATTGTCTCGCCCCGTGATTGACGCGGTGCGGCCGGAAGTTACCGATCGTGGCTTGTCGGATGCTCGACATGCGGGATCTAGAGCGTTGTTCGAACAAATTGGAGCAGTTTGGTGGCAGGTTTTTTCCCCGCAAGGAGAACACCGTAGGGCGCCATGTATGTCGCAGGAAGATTTCGACGCGGCCGAAGCGGAAAAGTCCGCCAAGCTTGAATATTCAAGTCATTGTTTCAGTTCGCAAACTGCAATCGTCCGGACTTGGACTCTCGCGCCCTTGACATCGTCGCAAAACGCTAGCGGTGCTCGCACCGCATCGCGTTCCGCTCTTTGCCAAGGCGCGAGATCCCGGCGTCCAAACGATTCAACTCGATCGAATAGCGCTCTAAAGAATCCCTCAATGCGCCTCGTCCCAGTTATGCGCCGCGCGGGCATCCACCTTTAGAGGCACGGCCATCGATACCGCCGGCATGGCGGCGTGCTCCATGATGCGGGTGATGGCAGGGATGGCTTTATCCACCTCCGCCTCGGGCGCTTCGAAGATCAGTTCGTCATGCACCTGCAACAGCATTTGCGTCTCAAGCCCCGCCTCGTGCAGCGCCGCCTCCATGCGCACCATAGCGCGGCGGATGATGTCGGCAGCCGAGCCCTGGATCGGCGCGTTGATCGCCGCGCGCTCGTTGAAGGCGCGCACCTGCGGGTTTGACGAGCGGATGTCCGGGTAATGGGCGCGGCGGCCGAAGATGGTTTCGACGTAGCCGTGCTCGCGCGCAAAGGCCTTGGTCGCGTCCATGTAATCGCGGATGCCGGGGAAGCGCTCGAAATAGGTGCGGATATACTGGCCGGCCTCCTCGCGCGGGATCGACAGCTGGTTGGCGAGGCCGAAGGCCGAGATGCCGTAGATGATGCCGAAATTGATCGCCTTGGCGCGGCGGCGCACCTCCGGCGGCATGCCGGCGACCGGCACGCCGAACATCTCCGACGCCGTCATCGCGTGGATGTCGACGCCATCGGCGAAGGCCTGCTTCAGTTGCGGAATGTCGGCGACGTGGGCAAGCACGCGCAGCTCGATCTGGCTGTAATCGGCCGAGACCAGCTTGCGGCCTTTTTCGGCAACGAAGGCGGTGCGGATCTTGCGGCCCTCGGCGGTGCGGACGGGGATGTTCTGCAGATTCGGCTCCGACGACGACAGCCGCCCGGTGGAGGTGGAGGCCATCGCATAGGAGGTGTGGACGCGCTTCGTTTCCGGGTTGATGTAGCCCGGCAGCGCATCGGTGTAGGTGGATTTGAGCTTGGTCAGCTGGCGCCAGTCGACGATGCGGCGCGGCAACTCATGCCCTTCCGCCGCCAGATCCTCCAGCACTTGCGCCGAGGTGGACCACTGGCCGGTTTTGGTCTTCGAGCCGCCCGGCAGGCTCATCTGGCCGAACAGGATGTCGCCAAGCTGCTTCGGCGAGCCGATGTTGAAGCGCCCGCCGGCGAGCCGGTAGATGTCATCCTCAAGCGACGCCGCACCCTGCGCCAGTTCGCCGGACAGGCGGCTCAGAATCTGGCGGTCGACGGAAACGCCGCGCCGCTCCATGCGCGCCAGCACCGCGACCAGCGGCCGCTCCAACCGTTCGTAGACCGAAACCAGCCCTTTGGCGACCAGCTGCGGCTTCAGCACCTGCCACAGGCGCAGCGTCACGTCGGCATCCTCGGCGGCGTAGGCGGTGGCGTGGTCGATATCGACCAGATCAAAGGTGACGGCGCTCTTTCCCGAGCCGGCGACATCCTTGTAGGCGATGGTGGTGTGGCCAAGCCAGCGCTCGGCCAGTGCATCCATGCCATGGCCGCCAGTGTTGACGCCGGATTCCACCACGTAGCTCATCAGCATGGTGTCATCGAGCAGCGCGATCGCGATGCCGTGCCGCAGCATCACCAGCCAGTCGTACTTCAGGTTCTGGCCGATCTTGAGGATCGAGGCATCCTCCAGCACCGGCTTCAGGCAGGCGAGCGCCTCGCGGATCGGGATCTGGTTTTCCGCCAGCCCGCCGCCGAGCAGATCGCCGGAGCCGGTCTTGTGCTGCAGCGGCACATAGGCGGCCTCTCCCGCATCGATGCACAGCGACACGCCGGCAAGTTCAGCCTGCATGGCGTCGAGCGAGGTGGTCTCGGTGTCGAAGGCGAGCCGGCCGCGTTCGCGCGCCTTGTCCATCCAGGCTTGCAGGGTGGCGAGGTCGCGGATGGTGGTGTAGGCGGATGTGTCGATTTTCGCGGTCGCGGCTGATTGCGCGACAGCGGCGGCATGGGCGGCGGGGGTTGCTGCGCTCTTTCCCTCCCCTGACAGGGGAGGGTTCGCGCGTAGCGCGGGGGTGGGGTCGATGGCGCTATTTGCCGCCTCCGGCGGCTGACCCCCACCCGCGCCTTCGGCGCGACCTCCCCACAAGGGGGAGGTAGGGGAAGCATCCTCACCAAGATCCGGCCCGTGCGTGTCGCGGCCACGCTCTATCCTCACATTCGCCGGTTCGACTTGCGACGCGTCCGTGCCGGTCGCCTCAGCGACGCGGCGGGTCAGCGAAGAAAATTCCATCGCCTTCAGGAAGGCGACGAGCTTCGGCCCGTCCTGCGGCTCGAGCCGCAAATCATCGAGCGGCGTATCCAGCGGCGTATCGGTCTTCAGCGTCACCAGCTGGCGCGACAGTCGCGCGGTATCGGCAAAGGCGACGATGTTCTCGCGCCGCTTCTGCTGCTTGATCTCGGAAGCGCGGGCGAGCAGCGTATCGAGATCGCCGTACTCCTCCAGCAACTGCGCCGCCGTCTTCGGCCCGATGCCCGGAACCCCCGGCACATTGTCGGTCGAATCGCCGGTCAGCGCCTGCAGGTCGATCATCTTTTCAGGTGGCACGCCCCATTTCTCGATCACGTCGGGAATGGCGATGCGCTTGTCCTTCATGGTGTCGTACATGGCGACGGCAGGCGTCACCAACTGCATCAGGTCCTTGTCGGAAGAGACGATGGTGACATCGGCGCCGCGTTCCTCGGCGAGCCTTGCATAGGTCGCAATAAGGTCGTCGGCCTCATAGCCTTCCTTCTCGATGCAGGGCAGGTTGAAAGCGCGTGTCGCTTCACGAATCAGCCCGAATTGCGGCACCAGATCCTCCGGTGGCGGCGGGCGGTTGGCCTTGTAATCGTCATAGAGCTGGTTGCGGAAGGTTTTGGAGGAATAGTCGAAAATGACCGCAAAATGGGTCGGCGTGACGCCGACTTCCGTGTCGCGCGCCTCCTGCAGCAGTTTCCACAGCATGTTGCAGAAACCGGAGACCGCGCCGACCGGGACGCCGTCGGATTTGCGCGTCAACGGCGGCAGGGCATGGAAGGCGCGGAAGATGTATCCCGAGCCGTCGATGAGGAAGAGGTGATCACCTTTTTTCATGGCCAAGGCTTAGCGCGGGGCGCGCGTTGCGTCCACTGACAGCTTGCCTTTCAAGCGATCGCACTGCCGCGACCCGCGGCGCCGGTTCAATCGGCGCGCGGCTTTTCGCGCAGCGCCAGCACGGCGGCGGCGGTTTCCTCGATCGAGCGACGGGTGACGTCGATCACCGGCCAGCCGTTGCGCATGAAAATCTTGCGCGCCCAGTTCAGTTCCTCGACGATGCGGGAGCGATTGGCGTAGCTGGCGGGATCGTGGCTGCGCGATGATCCAAGGAGGCGGTTCTGGCGCACCTGCGAAATGCGATCGGGCGTCGCGACGAGGCCGACGATCAGCGGTCGCCTTGCGCGCAACACGGCATCGGGAACAGGGACATCGACGACGATTGGTACATTGACCGTCTTCACGCCGCGATTGGCGAGATAGATGCTGGTCGGGGTTTTGGAGGTCCGGGAAATGCCAAGCAGGATGACATCGGCTTCCTCGATGTCGGCCGGCAGCAACCCGTCATCGTGCTCCATGGTGAAGTTCAGCGCATCGATGCGCTTGAAATAGGCGGCGTCGAGATCGTGCTGCGCGCCGACGCGGCGGCGGGACGGCGCGCCAAGATAGGACTGGAACAGGTTCAAGACCGGCTCCAGCACGGAAACGCACGGCACGCCGATGGTTGCGCATCCCTCCTCGATCGCCTGCGACAGGGCAGGGTCGATTACTGTGTAGAGAACTATCCCGGGCTCGGAATCGATCTCGGCCAGGATCGTCTTCACCTGTCGTTCGGAACGCACCAACGAATAGACGTGCTCAATGGCGCGAGCGTTTCGATATTGCGCCGAAGCCGCACGTCCGGTGGCGATCAGCGTTTCGCCGGTCGCATCAGAAATCAGGTGCAGGTGAAAGAAGTTTTTCTGCTCATTCACGGGATTCTTGTGCCCCTGTGGACAAGGGCGCAAAACCTCGCGCCGCGATACCGGTCTGCTTTCGATAGCAGGAAAGGGTCACGGATATCCACATTTCAAGAGAAGGAGGTTTTGGCTTTCCACCATGTGACGGTGTGATGATAGATCGGGATTTTCCTGGGGTGTTCGGGTGTTTTCCAGCGTTTATGCAGCGCGAAGAGTTCGCCATGCTATGGAATTTATTGGAGAAACACGCATTTTCAGATGACGCGAATAGTGACGAATGTGACATCGGTCTGTTTCACGTGAATCAGCGGCCTGTGGACACGTTTGGGATTTCGCAGAATTCCTGTATTTCACCGACTCATATAAGGAGAATCCGGATTCAATCCGGATTTCATAATGGGTGCGCGTGGCAAACGGAGTGGCAAGGTTGACCAGGAAAGTGGTACTCGACGTTATTGAGGGAAAGACGGTATCTCCGCCTCCGATATGGATCATGCGGCAGGCAGGCCGTTATCTTCCCGAGTACCGTGCGACGCGGGCACAAGCCGGCAGCTTTCTCGATCTGTGCTACACCCCGGAACTGGCAACGGAAGTGACGTTGCAGCCGATCAGGCGGTATGGGTTCGATGCGGCAATCCTGTTCTCCGACATTCTCGTCATACCGGACGCGCTTGGCCGGGATGTCCGGTTTGTTGAGGGCGAGGGACCACGACTGACGCCGATAGAAGCACGTGAAATTCCGGCACTGGCCAAGGTTGAGATCCACCGGCATCTGTCGCCTGTCTATGAAACGGTGAGCCGATTGCGTAGCGAGCTGCCGGCTGAAACGACATTGCTCGGGTTTTGCGGGGCGCCGTGGACGGTTGCGACCTACATGATCGCAGGGCGTGGAACGCCCGACCAGGCGCCGGCGCGTCTGTTCGCTTACCGGGAACGCAAGGCCTTCGACAACCTGCTTGCGAATCTTTGCGAGAAGTCGGCTGAATATCTGGTCCGCCAGATCGACGCTGGGGCCGATGCGGTGAAGATATTCGACAGTTGGGCGGGTGTGCTCGATGATGCCTGTTTCGAAGACTTCTGCGTCAGGCCTATGCGCAGGATCGTGGAGATGGTGCGGGCAGAACGGCCTGGCGCAAGGATCATCGGATTTCCCCGCGGCGCCGGTGGCGGCTATGAAGGGTTTCGCGACAAGACCGGTGTCGATGTAGTGGCGCTGGACTGGACAGTGCCGTTGTCCTTTGCAGCGCGTTTGCAGAAGCAGGGCGCGATTCAGGGAAACCTCGATCCGTTGCGGGTGATTGCCGGCGGCAAGGCGCTTGATGAGGGCGTGGACGCGATTTTGCAGGAATTGGGAAGCGGACCGCTGATCTTCAATCTTGGCCATGGCATTACTCCCGATGCCGATCCCGGGGAAGTCGGTCGCATGGTGCGGCGCGTTCGTGGCGAAGCGTCATGACTGATCGTGACGCGGTGCAAGATAGCGGTGCCAAGGCGGCGCGGCGGGCAGCGATCGCGCTGGTCATCCTCGTTGCTGCGGTGATAGGGCTTTTCGTTGCAAATCCACATAGGCTGTATCTGTGGATCAAGGCCGTCCATGTAATCGCGATCATCGCCTGGATGGCGGCGATGCTCTACCTGCCACGGCTGTTCATCTACCATTGCGATGCGGAGGCGGGTTCTGCACAGTCCGAGACGTTCAAAGTCATGGAACGTCGGTTGTTGCGCATCATCGCCAATCCGGCGATGATGATTGCCTGGGTGCTCGGCATTTGGCTCGCATGGACTTCAGGCGTTTATCTTGACGGCTGGTTCATTGCGAAATTGCTTTGTGTGCTGGCCATGTCGGCCGTTCACGGTCATTTTGCGAAAGCTGTGCGGTTGTTTGCTGAAGACCGCAATGAAAGACCGGCCCGCTATTGGCGTATGATGAACGAAGCGCCGACGGTCCTCATGATCGTCATCGTCGTGATGGTAATCGTGCGGCCATTCTGAAACCGGGTCTTGAAGCAAGCACGCCAACGGGCTATGTAGGCGGCTCCTCCTTTTGGCGTCGCGCCACTCTCATCTGTTTGCGACCGCCGCACCTCCCCATTCCCTCTTCCCACTGCGTATCATCGCAGGCAGGTTTTCATGCAAGAAATGAAGCTCCAGGAACTCAAGAACAAGACACCGACGGATCTCGTGACGTTTGCCGAGTCTGTTGAAGTGGAAAGCGCCAGCCTGATGCGCAAGCAGGAGCTGATGTTTGCCATATTGAAGAAACTTGCCGAGCAAGGTACTGAGATCATCGGTGAAGGCGTTGTTGAAGTCTTGCAGGACGGCTTTGGCTTCCTGCGCTCTGCGCAAGCGAATTACTTGCCGGGTCCCGACGATATCTATATCTCACCGTCTCAATTGCGACGGTTTTCCTTGAAAACGGGCGACACGGTCGAAGGACCGATCCGCAGTCCGAAGGAAGGCGAACGCTATTTCGCCCTGCTCAAGGTCAACACGATCAATTTCGACGACCCGGAAAAAATTCGGCACAAGACGCATTTCGACAATTTGACGCCGCTTTACCCGAATCAGCGTTTGCGGATGGAAATCGACAATCCGACGACGAAGGACCTTTCGCCGAGGGTGATCGATCTGGTTGCCCCTCTCGGGAAGGGCCAGCGCGGTTTGATCGTTGCGCCGCCGCGCACTGGTAAAACCGTGCTGCTGCAGAATATAGCCCATTCGATTACCGCCAATCACCCGGAATGCTACCTCATCGTCCTGTTGATCGACGAGCGACCGGAGGAAGTGACCGACATGCAGCGCTCCGTAAAGGGCGAAGTGGTGTCTTCCACTTTCGATGAACCGGCAACGCGGCATGTCCAGGTCGCCGAAATGGTCATCGAGAAGGCGAAACGACTGGTGGAGCACGGGCGCGATGTCGTCATCCTGCTCGATTCCATCACCCGTCTTGGCCGTGCCTATAACACGGTCGTACCGTCTTCCGGCAAGGTGCTGACCGGCGGCGTTGACGCCAACGCATTGCAACGGCCTAAGCGCTTCTTCGGCGCTGCGCGCAATATCGAGGAGGGCGGATCCCTTACCATCATCGCGACTGCGCTGATCGATACCGGCAGCCGCATGGACGAGGTCATCTTCGAAGAATTCAAGGGTACGGGCAATTCCGAGATCGTGCTGGACCGCAAGGTCGCCGACAAGCGCATCTATCCAGCGATGGACATTCTGAAGTCTGGAACGCGCAAGGAGGATCTGCTGGTGCGCCGCCAGGACCTGCAGAAAATATTTGTTCTGCGCCGCATTCTTTCGCCGATGGGAACTACGGATGCGATCGAGTTCCTTATCGACAAGTTGAAACAGGTGAAGACAAATGGCGACTTCTTCGATTCGATGAATGCGTGACGGTTTCGATTCGGCCCCGGAACATAATCATACTCCCAACTTCCGTAGGGGTACCTTGGTCTAACGATTCGGCGCCGGATCGATTCGGCATCGTAAGAATTCGGGAATACAGTAGCATTATCGATGACATCGGAAACCATATTCGCGCTGTCGAGCGGTACCGTCCCGAGCGGGGTTGCGGTTGTTCGTATTTCGGGAAAGGGCGCTACGACGGCGTTGATTGAACTGGGCGGTTCAATCCCGGAAGAGCGCATTGCGACCAAGAGAACGATTCGGGGCCGTGACGGTCTCCCGATCGACAGTGCCATTGTGTTGTACTTCAAGGCACCTCGTAGTTTCACTGGCGAAGATAGCGTTGAATTCCAACTGCATGGCAGCCCGGCGGTGGTATCTGCCGTCATGCGACGGCTCTCTGAGCTGGACGGGTTTCGTCACGCTCAGCCGGGCGAATTTACACGACGGGCATTCGAGAACGCCAAACTGGATCTTGCGGCAGCAGAAGCGCTCGGAGATTTGATCGCATCCGAGACCGAAGCGCAGAGGCGGGTGGATCTGCGCGGACACCGCACAGGAAAGGGGCTTCCCTCCCCAGGCC
>CALMYO010000059.1 GCA_937873685.1 uncultured Paracoccaceae bacterium | reverse complement strand
GGTGGCGTGGAACGCCGAGCACGGCATTACGCCCGAAAGCGTCAAGAGCCGCATCTCCGACATCCTCGATTCCGTCTACGAGCGCGACCATGTGCGCGCCGACATCACCGGCGGGCGCCCCATGGCCGCGAGCGAGGGCGCGCTGATGGGCAACAACCTCGCCGCCCATATCGCGGCGCTGGAAAAGCAGATGCGCGACGCCGCCGCCGACCTGGATTTCGAGGTCGCCGCGCGCCTGCGCGACGAAATCAAGCGGCTGCGCGAGACCGAGCTTGCGGTGATGGACGACCCGCTGGCGCGGGAGGCCGGGTTTTCCTCCCCCCACCGGGGGGAGGTGTCCGCGAAGCGGAAGGAGGGGGGCGCAGGTCGCCGCACGTCGCCCCCCTCTGTCCCTGTCGGGACATCTCCCCAGCAAGGGGGGAGAATGGAGGCCTCGTTGTTCCGCAAGCCCACCCTCGACGAGATGACTGTCGGCCGCACCGAAAAGCCGGTGCAGGGCGCCAGGCCGGCAAAGCCGGCTTCCTTCTCCCCCCTTGCGGGGGGTCCGCAGGACGGGCGAGACCCTGCCCAAGAGAGCGAAGGCGGAGACCCCCTGCCCCGCCGCCACCGGGCCGGCATCGGCTCCTACGAAGACCCGGCCGACGAGCGCCGCCAGAAGCGCCGACCCGGCAAGACCGGCCGGCCCCGACGATGACCATGACGAAATTCGACTGGCACGGCGCGTCGCTGACGCGCGAAACGCCGGTGACGGCGGACTACCGCACGACGCAGAACGTGCGCCGCTTCCTTGCCGCGCAGACCGGCGGCGACATCCGTTTCGACCGGACGTTCATGGCATGGATCCGCTCCGGCGCGCCGAAGACCATGGGCGACGTCGCCGACGAACTTGTCCGGCGCGGGCTGTTCCGCCCCGCGCGCTGAACCGGCATGCTCCCCTTGCGCGCCCTGCCCCGCTCTGCCATCTTCCGGCCATGACACGTCTCGAACGTATCGAAGCTGATATCCGCGCCCTCAACCCGGATGAACTGCGCCGCCTGGCCGAATGGCTGGAAGAGTTGCGCGCCGAACAATGGGATGCGCAGATCGAGCGCGACGCGAAGGCGGGACGGCTGGACAAGCTTATTGCAGAAGCCGAGGCCGATATTGCCGCGGGCAGGGTAACTCCCTTGTGAACGAGCACAAAACGACAGCGGGATTCTGGAAACGCTATGCCGCTCTTCCGCGCGATATTAGCGAACTCGCAGACAAGAACTTCGCGTTGCTGAAGCAAAATCCACGCCAACCCTCGCTTCATTTCAAGGATGTTGGCAAGGCGTGGTCAGTCCGCGTCGGTCTTGATTACCGCGCTCTGGCATTGCGCCGACACGACGATTTTTACCGGTTCTGGATCGGCAGCCACGACGAATACGAGAGGCTGCTGGCGTGATCCGCCCCGCCCTCATCGCCCTTGCCCTGCTTGCCGCCCCGGCCGCGCGGGCGGATGACGGCACGGTGCGCGAGGTGGTGAAGTCCTACGCGATTTCCGGTTCGACCGGGCGCGAACTGTACGACTCGATCGGCCGCAGCGGCCCGCTGATCCGCGGCGGCAAGACGCGCACGATCGCCCACACCGATTACGACCTGCGCTGGCGGCGCGATTACCGAAAGCAGGGCAACGCCTGCGTGCTGGCCGCCGCCACGCCCATCCTCACCATCACCACCACGCTGCCGAAGCCGAAGGGCAAGCTGCCACAGGCGACGCAAGCGAAATGGCAGACCTTCATCACAGGCATCGCCGCGCATGAGGCAGTGCATGCGCAGCTGATGCGCGAACTGATGCAGACGATCCGAGCCACGACCGTCGGCCTGACGGTTGACAACGATCCGAAATGTATCAAAATCCGCGAAGCGATCCAGACGCCGCTCCGCGCCGCGGTGGCGGACTACCGGGCGAAGACGCGGGAATTCGAGGAGGCGGAAATGCGCCAGGGCGGGAATGTGTGGGGGCTGGTGGTGGGGTTGGTACTATTGTAGTATCCCTTTCTTGCAAAGTGCTTTTGGAGAACACCCGGTATGAGAAGAGACTGGTTTGTTAGTGTAAATTGGAACAAAAATGTTGAGGTAAACGCGCCTGTTATTTTGGTTTTTCAAGGCGGAGGAATTAGAGGAATCGATTTTTTAGGTCATCTTCAATCCTTCTCTAAAAACAACAGCATCTCATCAGGCCTTGCTGGAACATCTGCGGGCGCCATTGTGGCTGCTGGAGTTTGGAGCGGTTTGCTGCCTGATAATTTTCAACGTTTTTTAGAGAGGAAAAGTTACTTCCTGCTCGGCCTTATCCCGTCGATGTTTTCATTTAAAGATTTTATAGAGATACTAGTTTCTTATTCAATTCTTTTCTTTCTTTTTTTTCTTAACTCACTCGTTGGATTGATACTATATGTTGTAATTTTGATTCTACGTGTTTTTTTTCTTATTCCAATTCCTTTTTTTCGCACCCTGCGGCAAAGGGTTAGAGATTTTCGAATAGAGCCTGCATATAAAGCGCGTATCCACCCGGGGTGCAGTGGGTTAAAATTCCGTAATTTAATCGGTGAAATGATCTCGGAAGGGCTTGTTTTCAGAGGTTTCACAAGAGATTTTGTATATGACTTCACCGGTAAAGATATGTGTGATTTGACGTTTCGGGAAATATTAGACATGAGCGGATACATTCGCTTTGTACGCTCGATAAATGGATTAAATGATCCAGATATACAAATACTTCGGGAGACATATGACGATTTCGACACGAAAGTGAATGAAAATAATTTTATTGTTTTTGAAAAGAATGGAGAGTCAATAAACAATATTCTCGATCTAATATATGGTGAGGGATTTGCTATTGATCCTTTTTTTCCAAGCTTGTTTTTATCGACAGCGAATATCGATTCCCTTACCCCAGAAATTGTAAACAATATTCAGAGTGAATATTTTGACATTCCCATCGCCGATGCAGTTCGAGCATCGGCTGGGCACCCACTAATCTTCAAACCAATGAAGCTTAAAATAGCAAACAATGAAGCTTACTATACAGACGGAGGCTTGATCTCAAATTTTCCAGCCGTTTACGTGAGTAAAATAGCTCGCAAAATTGCCATTAAAACTGAGATAGAAGATGGTATGTATCAAGATTGTATCCCGTTTCTGTTCAATTTACATGTGATTTGCGGACTTTGCATTGAAACTGACCGTAAAAATAAAGGTTATGTGTCAAACTTGATGTATTTATATTTTGGACATGGAAAAAATATAATAGAAATTCAAACTACACAGTCCGACTCTCTCTCACGAGTGATAGTTCAACCTGTTTTTAACAGACCGCATTATCTTCGTTTTGATCGGATCAACCGAAATTATATCACAAAGGTAACACAAGAGGCTTTCGAGTTTATGCAATCATCCAAGTTTAGCAATATTGGTTTCTATAGAAATGACGAGAGAGCTTATATTCTTTCAGAAATGGAAAATATAGTCGATATATTTTCACGGTCGGCACCTTCTAATTTTAGATACATAAGATCTCATTTTTATTTACTGGACAGTAGATCAGAGGGTTTGCTAAAGAAGAAGGCATATGTATGTTTCAACTCTGTTTCTGACAAATTTTTTTTAGATATAGATGATTCTTTTCGGCGGAGATATGCAGGAATAGTGGGGCGTTTTATTATTCATAAGCGCCCAATATATACCAAGTTTGAACTCCTGCAGGAAATGCGCCGAAACAATACATCTAAATGCTATTTCGGTTTAAAATATGAAGAAACGAGAAACATACCAAACGACATGAATTTCTGCTGCTCGTTCCCTATATTCTCCATCGAATCGGTGCGGTATCAGAGGGGCGCAACTAGCTTGGTTCCTATGGCGAGCAGCTCCGAAGTGCCCTACGTATCATTCGATACCGGGATTTCAGGTATGTGTATCGGAGTTTTGTCAGTTGATGGATGCGCTGACCCTGTACCATCTTCGCATGTCGATATCCGGGAATGGTTTGTTAACTCAAATCTGGTGGAAACTGTGGAAAGGCGAATAATGGATATCTCAGCGGTCAGTTCGAAAGCTCTCGCAAGATCGATCAGAGGGATGCAAAATGATGGTAACTAGAAAAACGCCGGCAACGATCAAAGAATCAACTAGACTCAAAGGCAGATCTCCGCTTTCCGGAAACGATGTTGTTATGCTTAAAGTGAGAAAATTTGCCACAGTGAGTATAGCCTCAGAAGATGATCCAGATGCGCTTATTGATATTATTGATCGAGCGAACCGAAGGAAAGAATTATGGTTGAAGCGCCTCGCTAATTCAGCTAAGAAGTTATAGAATTCTAGAATTTTCTTTAGTATGTTCCTCACCCGCCTTGTCGCCGGCATGACGGCGCTGTCCGATTCCGGCCGGTTCGACGAACCCAATCTCGACGGCACCAAGGGCGATTACATCTCGTTTGCCGCCTGGGAGTGGCCGCAGGGGGTGGGGCTTTACGGAATTGCCCAACTGTGGCGGGCGACGGGGGACGATTCGCTGCGCGCCGTGCTGGAGGGCTGGTACGCAAGGCATCTGGCCGCCGGGCTGCCAGCGCTCAACATCAACACCACCGCGCCGATGCTGGCGCTATCGCTCTTGTGGCGTCACACCGGCGACGACCGCTGGCGCCCGGCGCTCGACGACTGGGCGACGCGCCTCATGCGCGATGCGCCGCGCACCGCCGAGGGCGGGCTGCAGCACGACGTTTCCGACAGACTGAACCCCGGCGAATTGTGGGACGACACGCTGTTCATGACCGCCCTTTTCCTCGCCTCTTACGGCGAGGCGAGCGGGCGGCGCGAACTGGTGGAGGAGGCGGTGCGGCAGTTCCTCGTCCATGCCCGCTATCTCACCGACACGGGTACCGGCCTTTGGTTCCACGGCTGGACATTTACGGGCCGGCACAATTTCGCCCGCGCGCGCTGGGCGCGCGGCAACGCCTGGGTGACGGCGTGTCTCTGCGACCTGCCGGAACTCGCCACCCTGCCCGACGGTGTGCGCGACTTCCTTGCCGGCGTGCTGCGGGCGCAGGTGGAGGCGCTGCTGCCGTTGCAGACGCAGACCGGCGCCTTTCGCACCCTTCTCGACGATCCCGGTTCCTACGAGGAAATCTCGGCCACTGCCGGCATCGGCTACGGGCTGATGAAGGGCGCGCGGCTCGGCATCGGCGACGAGCGCTGGCTTGCCGCCGGGCTTCGCGCCCGCGACGCCGTGCTCGCCAACATCGACGCGAACGGCATGGTGCAGAACGTTTCCTACGGCACGCGCATGGGCCACGACCTGCAGTTCTATCGCGACATCCCGCTGCAGCCGACCGGCTATGGCCAGGCGCTGGCGATCCTGTGCCTTGTCGAGGCGCTGCACCACGAGGGCGCGGTCGGCTGAGCGCCGCATTTTTCCACCCTTTGCAAGGGGAGGTGGTCGCGCGGCGACGGGAGGGGGGCGATGCATCCTCTTCCCTCCACCGGTGCGGCGGGAAAACGGGACTGCGAAGCGGAGACACCAACGACACGGCCCGGCAACGGTGCGAGGCGCAAGCCGCGCCGAAATCCGAATTGGCGTCATGCGCCGCCCGGTCGCAGCAGGGCTGACAAGGCGGCGGCAATGCGCAATAGTCGCGGCTCGGGCTGGAGGAGACCGCACGGCCGAGATGTTGACGATCGAATACAATCACCTGCTGGTGCTCGCCTCCGTTGCGGTTTCTGTGATGGCGTCCTTCACCGGACTGATGCTGACGCGCAACCTGTCGCGCCTTGGCGACACGCACCGCAAGCTGCTCATCGTCATGGCGTCGCTGGCGCTCGGCGGCGGCATCTGGTCGATGCATTTCGTCGCGATGCTGGCGATGCGCCTGCCGGTCCTGGTGAGCTACGATGCGGTCTATACGTTGGGATCGGCGCTGATCGCCACGCTGATGTGCGGCATCGCATTCCTGATCCTGCATTACTGGGGGCGCTCGGGCGGACATATTGTCATCGCGGGGCTGATCTTCGGCAACGGCATCGTGGCGATGCACTATGTCGGCATGTCGGGCATTCGTGGCTGCCTGCCGCTGTTCCAGCCCGTCGGGGTGGCGGCGGCGATCGCCGGAGCCTCAGTCACCGGCATCGCCGCGCTTTGGCTGTCGTATCGCCGCCGCACGACAGCGCGCATTTTCGTCGGCGCAGTGCTGTTCGGCCTTGCGGTGGCGCTGGTGCATTTCCTCGCCATGTACTGGACGCAGTTCACCGCCTATGCCGACGGCGAAATCGAGGCGCCGCTGATCGATCACGGCACGCTGGCGCTGCTGGTGATGCTGTCGGCCTTCGTGATCTGCGGCACCTTCCTGTTGACCGCGACCGCCTTCCTGACCCCTGCCGGCGAAGCCGCGCCGCCTACGCCGCCGATGAGGGAGACGCCTGCCGTGACCCTGGGTGCAGCAGGGCCGGTGACGACCGGCGCCGCCGCGCCGGCGGAGCCCGCCGCCGAAACCCTGCCTGACCTGACCCGTCTGCCCTTCGAACGCGACAAGCGCACCTGGTTCATCAGCCCCGGGCAGGTGGCGGCGATCCGCGCCGAAGGACATTACACCATTCTCTACAGTGGCGACGAAAAGCTGTTTTGCCCGCTGTCGATCTCGGCGGTGGAGAAGCGGCTGCCGCCTTCGGCTTTCATGCGCACGCATCGCAGCTATCTCGTCAACCTGTCGCGTGTAGCCGCCTTCGAACGGCGCAAGGACAACGGACTTTGCATGCTGGACGGCGTGACCTCGCTGAAGGCTGCGCCGGTCAGCCGTGCCTTCGTGCCGCAGGTGCGCGCGGCGCTCGGAATCTGAGCCTTTCGCATTTCGTGCAGCCATTTCGCTTTTCGTGCAGCATCAGGCGTCCGCCGTTCGCAGGCCGTCGCGCCGCTGCGATGCGAGTTCCTAGAGACGTGCCACAGCCGGTGAACCGGCGCTTCGTTTCTGGGAGGAGACGCATGATACCAGCGGCGTTCGAATACCACCGCCCCGACTCTGTCGAGGCCGCGGTCGAGTTGATGGAGAAGTTCGGCGAGCAGGCGCGGGTGGTCGCCGGCGGCCACAGCCTTGTTCCGATGATGAAGATGCGGATGACCGATATCGGCCATCTCGTTGACCTGCAGGCGATTGGCGCCCTGAAGGGCATCGCTGTCGAGGGCGGCGCGGTCACACTCGGCGCGCTGACCACGCAGCATGAGATCATCGGCCATTCCGTCCTGGCGAAGGTCGCGCCGATCCTGCGCGAAACCGCACTGCAGATCGCCGATCCGCAGGTACGCTATATGGGAACCATCGGCGGCAACGTCGCCAATGGCGATCCCGGCAACGACATGCCGGCGGGGATGCAGTGCCTCGACGCCCCCTACCTTCTCGCCGGTCCCGATGGCGTGCGTGAGGTTGCTGCGCGCGATTTCTACGAAGCGGCCTACTTTACGGCGCGGGCGGAGAACGAGATCCTCACCGCGATCCGCTTTTCGACGCCAGACGCCGGCCAGGCCTATGTGAAGCAGAAGCGCAAGATTGGCGATTACGCCACGGCGGCCGCAGCGGTCGTGCTGGGCAAGAAGGGTGGCGTCTGCTCATCGGCCTCGGTCGCGATGACGAACCTCTCGGACACGCCGGTATGGTGCGAGGCGGCGGGCGAAGCTCTCGCCGGAACCGATTGCGGCGCTGGCGCGGCCAACACCGCGGTTGCCGCCATGCAGGAGGCGATCAACCCGCAGGAAGACAACAAGGGACCGGTCGATTTCAAGCGACACGCGGCGGCAACCATGCTGCGCCGGGCGATCGCCAGCGCATGGTCGCGGGCCTGAGGGAGGAAACCATGGGCAAGATGCATATGAAACTCACCGTCAACGGCAAGCCGGTCGAATTGCTTGCCGAACCGCGCGAACTGCTGATCCATGTACTGCGCGAGGAACTTTCAATTACCGGCCCTCATGTCGGCTGCGAAACCAGCCATTGCGGCGCCTGCACCATCGACATGAACGGCAAGTCGGTGAAAAGCTGCACGGTTTTCGCCGCGCAGGCGAACGGCGCCGCCATCACCACGATCGAAGGGCTGGGCTCGCCGGATGGGCTGCATGTGTTGCAGACCATGTTCAAGGAGCATCACGGCCTGCAATGCGGCTACTGCACGCCGGGCATGATCACGCGCGCCTGGCGTCTGCTGCAGGAGAACCAGGACCCGACCGAGGAGGAGGTGCGCTTCGGCATGGCCGGCAATCTCTGCCGCTGCACGGGCTACCAGAACATCGTCAAGGCCATTCTTGCCGCCGCGGCCGAGATGAATGCCGTCAAACAGGCTGCACAGTAAGGGAGCGAAGAACATGAACGACATGACCCCTCCCGCAACCGATCGCGCCGCCGCGCTGAAAGGCCTCGGAACGGCGCGCAAGCGCGTCGAAGACGCCCGCTTCACCCAGGGCAAGGGCAATTACGTCGACGACCTGAAGATGCCGGGCATGCTGTTCGGCGATTTCGTGCGAAGCCCCTATGGCCATGCGCGCATCAGGTCGATCGACGCCTCGAAGGCCAAGGCGCTGCCGGGCGTCGTAGCGGTGCTGACCGCCGATGACCTGCGGCCGCTCAACCTGCACTGGATGCCGACGCTTGCCGGCGACGTGCAGATGGTGCTGGCCGACGGCAAGGTGCTGTTCCAGGGCCAGGAAGTCGCCTTCATCGTCGCGCAGGATCGTTACATCGCCGCCGACGCCGCCGCGCTGGTGGAGGTCGAGTACGAGGAATTGCCGGTCGTTGTCGATCCATTCAAGGCGCAGGAGACCGACGCTCCGGTGCTGCGCGAGGATCTCGCCGGCAAGACATCCGGGGCGCACGGCCCGCGCCGCCACCACAATCACATCTTCACCTGGGAACAGGGCGACAAGGACGCGACCGAGAAGGTGCTTGCCGGCGCCGAGGTGATCGCCGAGGAGATGGTCTATTACCACCGCACGCACCCCTGCCCGCTCGAACCCTGCGGCTGTGTCGCCTCGATGGACAAGGTGAACGGCAAGCTGACCGTATGGGGCACATTCCAGGCCCCGCATGCGGTGCGCACTGTCGCCTCGCTGATTTCGGGCATCGCCGAGCACAACATTCGCATCATTTCCCCGGATATCGGCGGCGGATTCGGCAACAAGGTCGGCGTCTATCCCGGATACATCTGCGCCATCGTCGCCTCCATCGTCACCGGCGTGCCGGTGAAGTGGATCGAGGACCGCATGGACAACCTGATGGCCACCGCCTTTGCACGCGACTACTGGATGAAGGGTCGGATCGCGGCGACGAAAGACGGCAGGATCACCGGCCTCTGGTGCCACGTCACGGCAGATCATGGCGCATTCGACGCCTGCGCCGACCCGACCAAGTTTCCGGCCGGATTCTTCAACATCTGCACCGGCTCCTACGACATCCCGGTCGCCTGGCTTTCGGTCGACGGCGTCTACACCAACAAGGCGCCGGGCGGCGTCGCCTACCGGTGCTCGTTCCGCGTCACCGAGGCAGCGTATTTCATCGAGCGCATGATCGAGGTGCTGGCGATCGAACTCGGCATGGACGCAGCCGAGTTGCGGTCGAAGAACTTCATCCGCAAGGAGCAGTTCCCCTACCATTCGGCGCTCGGCTGGGAGTACGATTCGGGCGATTATCACACCGCCTGGGACAAGGCGCTTAAGGCGGTGGACTACGAAGGCCTGCGCAAGGAGCAGCAACAGCGGGTCGCGGATTTCAAGGCCGGCAAGACGCGCAAGCTGCTTGGCATCGGCCTGACGCATTTCACCGAGATCGTCGGCGCCGGCCCGGTCAAGAACTGCGACATCCTCGGGCTCGGCATGTTCGATTCCTGCGAAATCCGCATCCACCCGACCGGGTCGGCGATAGCCCGTCTCGGCACGATCAGCCAGGGTCAGGGGCACGCGACGACTTTCGCGCAGATCCTGGCGTCTGAAATCGGCATCCCCGCCGATGACATCACCGTGGAGGAAGGCGACACCGACACCGCACCCTACGGTCTCGGCACCTATGGGTCGCGTTCAACGCCGGTCGCCGGCGCGGCGACCGCCATGGCGGGGCGCAAGATCCGCGCCAAGGCGCAGATGATCGCGGCGTACCTGCTGGAAGTGCATGACGACGACGTGGAGTTCGATGTCGACCGTTTTGTCGTCAAGGGCGCGCCGGAGCGGTTCAAGACCATGAAGGAGATTGCGTTCGCCGCCTACAACAAGGCGATACCGGGCATCGAGCCGGGGCTCGAAGCGGTGAGCTACTACGACCCTCCGAACATGACCTATCCCTTCGGCGCTTACATCTGCGTCATGGAAATCGACGTCGACACCGGCGAGCACGAAATCCGCCATTTCTATGCCCTGGACGACTGCGGCACCCGCATCAACCCGATGATCATTGAGGGCCAGGTGCATGGCGGCGCGACCGAAGGCTACGCCATCGCGATGGGCCAGGAAATCTCCTATGACGACATGGGCAACGTGAAGAACTCCACGCTGATGGACTTCTTCCTGCCGACCGCATGGGAAACGCCGCACTACACGACCGACCATACCACAACGCCATCGCCGCATCACCCGATCGGCGCCAAGGGGGTGGGTGAAAGCCCCAATGTCGGTTCAGTTCCCGCCTTCTCCAACGCGGTGCACGACGCCTTCCGCGCCTTCGGGTTGCGCCAGTCGCACATGCCGCACGACCATTGGCGCGTGTGGCGCATAGCGCGCGATCTCGGTCTGCACGGCTGAGACTTGTGCGCCTGCCGGGTCGCTGCGGGAGGAGCGGCGGCCCGGCGACCTGGCGGGAGGGCCGGTATGGACTGGAAAGGTCTTCAAAGGGAACTGGCGGCGCATGGCTACGTGGCCGGCGATGATCTCGCCATGGCGCTGCACCTGACAGTCGCGCTTGGCAAGCCATTGCTGCTCGAGGGAGCGGCTGGCGTCGGCAAGACGCAGATCGCGAAGACGCTTGCCGAAACTTTCTCCACGAAGCTGATCCGCCTGCAATGCTACGAGGGTCTCGACGCCGCCCACGCTATCTATGAGTGGAATTACCAGCGCCAGTTGCTCGCAATCCGGGCGCAGGCCGATCATGACAGCGCAATCGAGGACCGGATCTTCTCGGAAAAGTACCTTCTGGAGCGCCCGTTGCTGCAAGCGTTGCGGCAGGCAAAGCCGCCGGTACTGCTAATCGACGAGGTCGACCGCGCCGACGAGGAATTTGAGGCCTACCTGCTGGAGATCCTGTCGGACTACCAGATAACGATTCCGGAACTCGGCACGATAGTCGCCACGACAAAGCCGCATGTGATCCTGACCGCCAACGGCACGCGCGACCTGTCCGATGCGCTGCGCCGCCGCTGTCTCTATGCCTTCGTCGAATACCCGGACCGCAAGACGGAACTGGCAATCCTGCATGCGCGCCAGCCAGACCTGCCATCCCGTCTCGCAGAACAAATCGTCGGCGTAGTGCAGGCGTTGCGCAAGGAGGACCTTGAAAAGAAGCCGGGCGTCGCCGAGACGCTGGATTGGGCCGCGGCGATTTCGGGACTGTCGATCAACGACCTTGCCGACGATCCCGACGCCGTGCAGGCGACGCTGGTCTGTCTTTTGAAGACGCAGGCCGACCGCGCCATGGTGCCGATCGAGGTGCAGCAACGCCTCGTCGGCAAAGCAGCTTGAGATGCGAGCGGCGCGCTTTCCCGAACGTTCGACGATCGCGGAGCGTCTGGCCGGGTTTTTGGCGCATCTGCGCGTCAACGGCTTTGCAACCGGACTTGGCGAGTATGAGACCGCCATGCGGGCGCTTGGCGAGATCGATCCGATCCGTCCATCGGAAATGCGCAGCGCGTTCGCCGCCGTACTGGCCAGCGGCGAGGACCGGTACAGGCGCTTCGGCGATCTGTTCGATGCGTATTGGCTGGACCACCGGCGAATGCGGGAGCGGCAACAGGCAATGCCTGCTCCCAATCAGGAGCGACGCCACACCACCTTGCTGGAGCAATCGCTTGCGGGCAACAATGGGGGGGGAGTTGTCGATGCGCCGGATAATGCCGGCGACGGCGAGGCGAAGAGTTCCGGTGAGGGACGGCTTGCCGGTGTGCGCACCGAGCAGATCAGCAAGATCGACCTGCGAAACCTCGTCTCTTCGCGCGATCTTGCCGAAGCGCAACGCATCGCCCGCGATCTTGCCGCCGCCATGCGCGACCGTCGTTCGCGACGGCGCAAGGCGGCGCGGCGCGGCGCGATGCTCGACTTGCGACGAATGGCGCGGCGCAGCATCGCCCATGGCGGCGAACCGTTCGAATTGCTGCGCAAGCGCCGGCCGGACCGTCCGGTCAACATCGTCGCGGTGCTCGATGTGTCCGGTTCGATGTCGGTCTACGCCGGGGTGTTCCTCGCCTTCCTGCGCGGGCTTTCGGCGGTACACACCCGCACGGAGACGTTTCTCGTCCACACAAGGCTGGTGCGCGTGACCGAGGCGCTGCGCGGCGACGAGGGCATGGCGGCGCTCGGGCGCATGTCGCTGATGGCGAACGGGTTCGGCGGCGGCACTAAACTCGGCTCTGCGCTGTGTGCGCTTGCCGAACAATATGGACGCAACGCCGTTAACGGCCGCACCGTCCTGATCGTGCTGTCCGACGGCTACGACACCGATCCGCCCGAATTGGTCGCCCGCGCCTTGGCGCGGTTGAAGAAGCGCGGCGCGCGCATCGTCTGGCTGAACCCGCTGAAAGGCTGGGCCGGTTACGAGCCCGTGGCGCGCGCGATGGCGGCCGCAATGCCACACCTCGACCATTTCGCCGCCGCCAACACGCTCGATGCGCTCGCTGCGCTCGAACCGCATTTGTCCCGCTTCTGAGGGAGACGATCGATGACCCCGAAACGCGAAATCGCCGATCTTGCCGCTGAGCTTCGCCGCGCCGGAGAAGCCTTCGTGCTGGCAACCGTGGTGCGCACGGTCGCCGCCACCGCCGCAAAGGCTGGCGCGAAGGCCGTGATCATGCCCGATGGTTCCATCGCACAGGGCTGGATCGGCGGCGGTTGCGCGCGCGGCGCGGTGCTGAAAGCGGCACGGGAATCGTTCGCAGACGGCAAGGCGCGCCTCGTTTCCGTGCAGCCGGACGAATTGCTGGCCGAGGCCGGCATCGAGGCGGGCGCGGAGAAAGATGGCGTGCGCTTTGCCCGCAACATGTGCCCGTCAAAGGGAACCATGGACGTGTTCGTCGAACCCGTGTTGCCACTTCCGCAACTGCATGTGCTGGGTGCAAGCCCGGTCGCCGTGGCGCTTGCCGCCCTGTCGCGGCAGTTCGGCTATCGCGCAATCGCTTGCGCGCCGGCCGCAGACCAGGCCGCGTTCGCCGACGTCGACGATCGCATCGACGGTTTCCTGCTCCCGGCCACGTCGAAGGGCGAGCGTTACGTGGTGGTAGCGACGCAGGGGCGCGGCGACGAGGCGGCGTTGCGGGCAGCGCTTTCGGCGCCCGCAAGTCATGTCGCCTTCGTCGGCAGCCGCGCCAAGGCGGAGAGCCTGAAATCAAAGCTTGCCGCTGATGGAGTCCCGCCGCAGACGCTGCAAAGGCTGAAGGCCCCCGCAGGCCTAGACATCGGCGCCATCACGCCCGAGGAAATCGCGTTGTCGATCCTTGCGGAGTTGACGATGGTGCGCAGGAAGGGGCTCCGTGACCGCGGCGTTTGACGTGCCTGTTCGCAATCACCCGTCGGGCTACGCCACCAACGCCTCCGCCTCGATCTCCACGCGATGGTCGCCGATCAGCCCTGCGACGCGCACCAATGTGTTTGCGGGCTTGATGCGCCCGAATATCCGGCCGTGCGCGCGCGCGATGTCCAGCACATCGGCCTCGTCCGTAATGTAGATGCGGGTGCGCGCGATGTCCTCCGCCCTGCCCCCAAGCGAGATCACGGCGGCGAGGATGCGGTCGGTGAGGTAGGTGGTCTGCGCGCCGGCGTCCTGCGGCGCCACCGCCCGGTCGTGCCCGGCAACCGCCGTCGTGCCGGAGACGAGAATGCGGTCACCGAACCGGTGCGCGCGGCAGTAACCGGCGATATCCTCCCATTTCGATCCCGTGAGCACCCGCGTCGCATCTGCGCGGCCATCCACACCGACCGGCTCGAACGGCTTCGGCAGCGCGTCGAGGTGGTGCGACAGGTCGCCCGAAGCGGTGAGGAAGGGCGGCTTGCGATATTCGTCGCCGCAATCGCCGGGGATCGGCGTCGTGGCGGCGAACGCCTCGTCGAGCAGCGCCTTGTCGTCATCGTCGAGGGCAAAGGAAAACAGGCGGAGGTTGTCGGCTGCATGATCGTTTTCGCCGAGCCGCGCGCCGATGATCACACCGGCGACATGTGGCTGGTCGAGCACCCAGCGCGTCGCGACGTTGGAGATCGAGACGCCATGCTTTTTCGCGATCCGCGCCGCCGCCTGAAGGATGCGCTGGAACGCCGCCCAGCCGCCGGCCGCATCGATGAAGCGCTTGTATTTCATCTTCGACCAGTCGCCGATCTCCGCCGGCTCCGGCTTGCCGAGCCAGCGTTCGGAGAGGAAACCGCCGCACAGCGTGCCATAGGCCAGCAGCCTTGCGCCGGTCTTCTCGCACACCGCGCGCAGGTTTGCGGCGGCGCGCCGATCCACCAGCGAGAAGCTGACCTGGTTGGAAACAAGCGGCACCCCGTCGGCAATCGCAAGGTTGAGGTGTTCGGCGTCGAAATTGGTGACGCCGATCTCGCCGATCAGCCCTTGTTCGCGCAGGCGCGCCATTTCGTGCAGCGCATCGAGCCAGCCGGGATGCTGGTATGTCCACCAGTGGAACTGCAGCAGGTCGACCCTGTCGACTCCGAGCCGCTGCAGCCGCTCTTCCACCCCACGGCGCACGATCTCGGCGGTCATCGGCCCGGGCGGCGGGCACCATTTGGTGGCGACGACCGGACGCGGATCGAGCCCGCGCGCCAGCAGGCGGCCGGCGATGATCTCGGCGCTGCCGTAGTGATCGGCCATGTCGAACGTGTCGAACCCGGCCGCGGCATAGCGCGCCAGATGGCCGGCCCCGGTTTCCGGATCGATCGCTACACCGCTGCGCTCGATGTCCGCCACCTGCCACAGCCCGACCAGCGCCCGGCTGATGTCAAGCGATGCGCCGAGCCGCGCGCGCGGCGGTCTTTGCGGCGCATTCGCCGTGCCCAGCCGTGATTCAGTCATGGGAGGCTGTCCTTTCCCCGGCTTCCGCTGCCAGCACCCGGAAGCTGCGTTCGATATCGGCGCGCAAGGCCGCCTGCGCCGCCGCGCGATCGCCCGCCCGCAACGCCGCAATGATTTCGCGGTGATGCAGGTGTTCGGCAATGCGCGGCGCATCGCGATGGTGGATGATCAGGTTGAGATAGGCGCCGTATTGAAGCCACAACGCCTCCACCAACGGCAGCAACACGTCCGAACCGCTGTCGCGATAGAGCCGGAAATGGAAATCGTGGTTCTGTTGCAGGTCGGGCTTGGCTTCCGCGCTCGAGGTGCGCCGGTCGAGGATGGTGTCGAGTTCGTCAGGCGTATCCGGCGCCATGTTGTCTAAGGTGAGATCAAGCACCAGGGATTCCAGCGCCAGGCGCGCCAGTTTGAGGTCGCGCATGCGCGCGATGTCGA
>CALMYO010000058.1 GCA_937873685.1 uncultured Paracoccaceae bacterium | reverse complement strand
GCCGACACGCTGGTTGGGGGATCGGGCGAGGACCAGCTGTTCGGGCTTGGCGGTAGCGACATCCTGCAGGGAGGGCCGGGGTTCGATGTGCTCATCGGCGGCGCGAATGGCGATGTCGGCAGCACCGGGCCGGGCGATGTCGCACAGTTCAACGCCGCGCTCTCGCAGATCGACGTGTTCTTTCCCGGAGATGGCAGCGTGCTGGTGGCGGCGCCCGGCGGCGGCGTCGACCAGCTGTTCGAAATGGAGTTCATCGGCGGTGTCGACGGCACGCGCGGCATCGGCTCGTTTGCGGCGTCATCGAAGAACCTGGTCATCGGCGATGCCGATCCCGAGACGCTCGGCGGCACGAGCGGCATCGATCTCATCTTCGGGCGCGACGGCAACGATACGCTGAACGGCCTTGGCGGAAACGACAGGCTGGAAGCCGAGAACGGCAACGATTCGCTCAACGGCGGCACCGGTGACGACGAGCTGCACGGCGGTCTTGGCAATGACCGGCTTTCGGGCGGAACCGGCTTCGACCTGCTGATCGGCGGCGCCGGCAACGACGTGCTCGACGGCGGGGCCAACCCGGAAGGCGCGTCGGGGCAGGGCGACATCATGCTCGGCGGCGAAGGCAACGACACCTATCGCGTCGATTCCGGTCTCGATTTCGTGGATGAGGGCATCTACTTCGCCGGTTACGGCTTCGGCGGCACGGACACTATCATCTCCACCACCGATTTTTACTGGGACGTCGCCTCGGTCGGCGAAATCGTGCGGGTGGACGAAGGCGTCAACGATGCCGGCGGCGACGGGGTGACGATCGTCGGCGGCATTTTCAACAACACGCTTCAAGGCCATTCCGGCACCGACATCATGTTCGGTCGCGGCGGGGCGGATGTGTACAGGGGTGGCGATGGCGTCGACTTCATCAGCCTCTCCCTGCTTGGCCTGACCGACGCGAACGCCTATGCCGGCGTCAATGGCGTGAACACGGTGATTGTCGAAAAGCGCGCGAGCGGCGCGTTTTCGTACGATATCGTGTTCGAGTTCGAGGCCGGTCGCGACAAGCTCGATGTCAGCGACTACCGCACAACCGGCTTCACCACCGGCGCGCAGGCGCTTGCCCGCGTTGTCAACGACGGCGCCGGAAGCAGCTATCTCGCGCTCGGCGACGGGCTGGATTATCTCTATCTGGTCGGCTTGGAGAAGGCCGATCTTGTGGCAAGCGACTTCATCGTCTGAGCAAAAGAGCCGGCGGACGCGTGAATGGCGTCCGGCCGGCTGCATGTTGTTCAAATCAGATCGCGGCGACGACCATGATCTCGACGGTGTATTGCGGTGCGGCGAGTTTCGATTCCACGCAAGCGCGGCCGGGCGTGTTGCCAGGCGAAACCCAAGCGTCCCATACCGAATTCATCTCGGCAAACGTACCCATGTCGGTCAGCCAGATGGTGGCGGTGAGGAGCTTCTCCTTGCTGGATCCTGCCTCGGCAAGCAGTTCATCGATGCGCGCAAGGATATCCTTCGTCTGCTCGGCAACCGAAGCGCCGGGCGCGCGCAGCGCCACCTGGCCAGCGGTATAAACCGTGTTGCCATGCACCACGGCCTGGCTCATGCGGGGGCCGACGTCGATGCGCCTGATGTCACTCATGGTGTTTCTCCTGTGATTTCGCTTTGGTGAGAAGGCCGTGGCCGGTTGGCCCGTTCTGACGGAACGGTGTTGACAGCGGTAAAGATGCGATCTGGTGGCTTGGGTCAAGCGCCGAGCGGCAGGCTGAACAGTTTACCAGCGCCTTCGATGGCATCATCGACCCCGGCAAGCCGCAGGCAGTGCCAGGCGAGAGCGTGGTCGCTCGACGTGACGGGAATGCCGGCGCGCGCCTCGATGCGCCCGATCCGCTCGCTGAGCCGGATCGAGGTGCAGGACACGAACACCGCGTCGAGATCGGCAGCTTGCGACAGCGCAACTACGCCGTCCTCAACCGAATCGAGCGAGATGCGTGCGGCCTCCGGGTCCAGCACCTTGTTCCAGGCGCCGAAGGCGGCGACATGGACGCCCTTGTCTTCCAGATACCGGCGCACGATCGCGTTGACCGGCGGTGCATAGGGTGTGAGCACGCCGATGCGCCGTGCGCCAAGCGTCCTGAAAGCGGCAAGCGCCGCGGTCACCGGCGTGGTGCAGGCGATGCCGGGGCGCGCCTTCCTGATCTCGGCAAAGATCGCCTCCTCGCCAAGCGCCATTGCCGCCGAGGTGCAGCCGAAGGCGACGACATCAAGGTGCAGGTCAGGCATGATCAGTTCGGTTGCCGGGGTGATCAGCGGTTGCATGGCGCGCAGGTTTTCCGGCGTGATCTCGGCGGCGACACGGATGCGGTTGCAATAGAGACCGACGCCGTCGAGAGGCAGCAGGCGGCGGAATTCGAGTTCCATCGTCTGGTCGATCGACAGCACGATCAGGCCGTTCGCAGCGCGCACCGCCACGCCGCCGTCCAGCGTGGCCGGCAGCACGCCGAGATCCACAAAATCTCTTGTCATGACGTCCATG
>CALMYO010000057.1 GCA_937873685.1 uncultured Paracoccaceae bacterium | reverse complement strand
ACCGCCACGCTTTCAACCTCCTACAATCTGGTTCCGCAGGATCCGTCGGCGGAAATCGCGCCCGGCGCTGTCAACCGCCCGGATACGCAGACCTTCGACGGTCGCGCCACATTGCGTCGCGATCTCGATGCCTGGTTCGTGCAGGGCAGCGTGCAGGCGCTGCATCGCGCCTATGGCGCCGCCACACTGGAGGATGGATCGTCGGTCTCGCAGCGCGATCTCGACAACACGCTGCTGACCGGGCGCTTGCGGGCCGGCTACGCGCTGTCGCCGACGATCTCGCCCTTTGCCGAAGTCGAAATCGGCAAGCGCATTCCGGTGGTGGCGCTGGACCGCAACGGCTATGACCGCACGGCCAACCGCCATGGCCTGCGCGGCGGCGCTGAGTTCGATTTCGGCGAGAAACTGCGCGGCGAACTCGCAGTGGGTTATCTCAACGAAACGATCGCTGATTCCGCGCTCGCGCCGATCAACGCCGTGTCTGTCGACGGCAATGTCGCCTGGTCGCCGCACCGTGGCACAACGGTCAATCTCAATCTCGCGACGCTGATCGAAACGAGCAATCTCGATTCCGAAAGCGGCGCCACACTTTATACCGGGACGCTCGGCGTCACCCATGAAGCGCGCTCGGACCTGACCGCGAACCTCGCCGTCTCGGCAACGCGGCGCGTGGTGTCCGGCCCGTCCGCCAGCACCTTGACGGTATCAGGCGAGGCAGGTCTCACCTGGTGGCTCAACCGGTGGATTGGCGTTACCGGGCATCTTCGCCATGAGCGCGAGTTCACCGACGGGACAGGTGAAAGCAGCCAGACCACCAGCGGCTTTCTCGGCATCAGGGCGCAGCGCTGAAAAACGATGTCTCGCAGCGGTGCTACATGGCGTCCGCGCGGGTTGAAAAATGCCTGCAATCCGCCAAAATTCAACTCCATGAGAAAATTCACAGCTGTGTAACCATGGTAAACGATTTGCTAACAAATTGAGTCGAATCTGCGCGACCGAGTGCAAGCGAGCCGGGGAGTTTTCGATGACTGTTTCGAGGCGTTTTGTGATAGCCGGCCTGTCGGCTTCGGTTGGTGCGGCGCTGTCGCCCTTTACGGTGGAGCCCGCCTTCGCCGATGCGCGTTTTCGCCAGTGGCTCGACAGTTTTCGCGGCGTGGCGGCAAAGAACGGCGTGTCGACGCGGGTGTTCGATGCAGCGTTTCGCGGCATCACCGAACCGGACCCGGAAGTGATCCGCAAGGCGAGTACCCAGCCGGAGTTCAACGCCAAGATCTGGCAATATGTCGACGATCGCGTCCATGAACGCTCGGTTGCGACCGGTCAACAGATGGCGCGAAAGCACGGCCGATTGCTCGATTCGATCGAAGGGCGCTTCGGGGTAAGCCGCAACGTCCTGCTCGCCATCTGGTCGATGGAGTCGAATTATGGTGAGTTCCTGCTGCGCAAGGATCGCCTGCACAACGTGCCGCAGGCGCTGGCGACGCTCGCCTACGCCGACAAGCGGCGCGCCAAGTATGCCCGCACGCAGTTGATCGCGGCGCTGAAGATCCTGCAATCGGGCGACATTGATCTCAGCCATCTTGAAGGTTCCTGGGCCGGCGCCATGGGCCACACCCAGTTCATCCCGACGAGCTACCTCGCCTATGGCGTCGATTTCGACCGCGACGGGCGTCGTGATATCTGGAGTTCGGTTCCCGATGCGCTGGCGACCGCGGCCAACTTGTTGGCGAAGAACGGCTGGCAATCCGGCCGCACCTGGGGTTACGAAGTCGAGTTGCCGGCCGGCAAGCTGCCGGCCGGCCGCCTCAGCCTTGCGAAATGGGAACAACTCGGCGTGCGCCGCGCCAATGGCCGTTCCTTCCAGGGCGCCCGCGATTCTGCTGAATTGAAAGTTCCCCAGGGCCGCAACGGGCCTGCCTTCTTGATGCTGAAAAATTTCCACGTCATCAAGCGCTACAACAATGCTGACAAGTATGCCTTGGCGGTCGGCATGCTGGCGGACCGGATTGGCGGTTATGACGGGCTGCGGCAGGACTGGTCGCGCCCCTACGAACCGCTTTCGATCGCCGAGAAGGAAGAGGTGCAACGCCATCTCTCCCGCTACGGGTTTTATGACGGCGAAATTGACGGCAATATCGGCTCGGGCTCGCGCGCCGCGATCACCGCATTTCAGCAGCGGGTCGGCATTTCGCCGGACGGATTTGCATCGAAAGCGCTTCTCAAGGAACTGCGCAGCAGATAACGGGATGCTATGGTCGAATGGCGTAAGGGCGTGCTGGTGCGGGAGCGGGGCTTTGTCCTCGCTGTCCTGACGATGATCGCAGTGCTTTCGGCTGCAATCCTGTCGCCGGCCGCGCACGCCCAGGACAAGAAGTCGACAACCCTGATGGAGCTGCTGTTCGGCGATCGCAAGCAGCCGGCGGCCCGCAAGGAAGCGCCGGCTGGGAAATCCAAGCCGGCAACCCGAAAGAAAGCTCCGAAGCCGAAAGCAACAGTGCGCGCCGCTCCAGTCAAGCGGCAGGCAGCCAAACCGGCGTCGCCCTCTTCTGCGTTGGGCGCGAGCATTGCCGGGACGCGTAGCTCCGCGCCGCCGGCTTCGCCTGCCAATCCATCCGATACCGTTTCCGCGCCGACAGGGCCGGTGGAAAAGATTGATGCGGCGCGCGTGATCCTCGTGGTTGGCGATTTTGTCGCCGATGGCCTGTCGGAAGGACTTGCTGAGGGTTTCGAGGGCGATTCCACGATAAGGATCGTCTCACGCGCCAGCGGTTCCTCAGGCTTCGTTCGCGATGATTTCTACAACTGGCCAACCGAGATCACCGCAATCCTGGAAGAAGAGAAGCCGGGCGCGA
This sequence comes from uncultured Paracoccaceae bacterium, assembly GCA_937873685.1. Taxonomy (GTDB): domain Bacteria; phylum Pseudomonadota; class Alphaproteobacteria; order Rhizobiales; family Rhizobiaceae; genus CALMYO01. Next base: position 4,449 of record CALMYO010000057.1, on the reverse strand, counting down.
TCGTCATGCTTGTCGGGTCGAACGACCGTCAGCAGATGCGCATCGGCGGAGTGCGCGAAGCCGTGCGCTCGGATGCCTGGACAGCGGAGTACGCCACGCGCGCCAAGGCGTTCGCCACCGAGGTCGGCAAGTCCGGAATCCCGTTTCTTTGGGTCGGCGCGCCCCCGTTCAAGTTCTCCTCGATGTCGAATGACATGCTGGCGCTGAACGACATCTACAAGGCTTCGGTAAAGGAAGTTGGGGGCGAGTTCATCGATATTTGGGACGGTTTTGTCGATGCCGAAGGCAATTTCGTCACCAGCGGCTCGGATGTTTCCGGTCAGACGGTGCGGCTGCGCGCCAACGACGGTATCAATTTCACCCGTTCAGGCAAACGGAAAATGGCGTTTTATGCCGAACGGCGGTTGAAGGCGCTGCTCGGAACCTCGGCGCCCCGCACGCCGGACCCCGTTCTCAAGCCTGAGAACCTGACCACGATGCGCCTTGACCCGATAGCACCCGGCGGCGCGGTGGAGCGCACCAATCCTGTCGCCTTTACCGATCCGGAACTCGACGGCGGTTCGGAACTTCTCGGCGCCGAAGACGCGCCATCCTTCCAGCTGACCCGCAGCCCGCTGCAGAAACTGGTCGAGGATGGCGTTCCACCCGACGCACAACCTGGCCGGGTCGATGATTTTTCCTGGTCGTCCGAGCAGGAGAAACCCACGACACCGGATATCACCTCGGCGACCAGATAGAGCGTTGTTCCAACAACGTTTCTGAGCTTCGGGCGCCGCGCAGTAAATACTCCCGACGCCTTGGCCGTCGACTTCCGCTCTGCCGGAGCAGTGGAAGGCGAACCTATGTTCTTCCGGAGGCGTCAACGCCCCTTGCCGATTGCCGCCGTAATGTTCTTCGCCACGATCCATGCGATCGGGATGGCGACGAGGGCGGCGACCACGGCGGTGACCGCGATCGCCATCGCCTCGAAACGGTTGACGGTCAGAAGCGCGGTTACGCCAACGCCCATCAGCACCGGCGCAACGAGGATGTAAGCTATTCCCAAGAGGCGCGGCATCGTTCTTCTCCAGCATGACTTGCCATTGCGCCAAGTCTTGCCGTGAATTGCCGCCATGCCTTGATTTGCCGCAATGGTTACAAAACCGGCGGCAAATTTCGCCAGGCTTCAGCGCCTGCGGTGGCTCAGCGCGGCAGCGTCGTCTCGCCCATCAGCGCCTCGTCGATGGCGCGCGCCGCCTGCCGGCCCTCGCGGATCGCCCAGACGACCAGCGACTGGCCGCGCCGCATGTCGCCGGCGGCGAACACCTTGGGCAGCGAGGTGCGGTAGTCGATGACATTGGCGGCGACATTGCCGCGCGGGTCGGTCGCGACGCCGAGGCTTGCGATCATGCCCTCGTGCACCGGGCTGACAAACCCCATGGCGATCAGCACCAGATCGTCCTTCAGGTCGAACTCCGTGTCGGCGATCGGCTTGAAATCGGAGCCGACGCGCGCGCAATGCAGCTTCTTCACCGCGCCGTTCTCGCCGGAGAACCGGACCGTGGTGACCGCAAAATCCCGGTCCGCGCCTTCCTGGTGGCTCGACGAGGTGCGCAGTTTCAGCGGCCAGTTCGGCCATGTCAGCAGCTTGTCTTCCTTTTCCGGCGGCATCGGCATTATTTCGAGCTGCTTCACCGAAAGCGCGCCCTGTCGGATCGAGGTGCCGATGCAGTCGGAGCCGGTATCGCCGCCACCGATAACGAACACATGCTTGCCGGCGGCGAGAATCGGATGGTTGTCGAGCGGCGGCTCGTGGCCGACGCGCCGGTTCTGCTGCGGCAGGAAGTCCATGGCAAAATGGATGCCGGCAAGGTCGCGTCCCTCGATCGGCAGGTCGCGCGGCTTTTCCGCCCCGCCGCTCAGCAGCACGGCGTCGAACGCATCGACCAGTTCGGCGATGTCCTTGTTGACGCCGACATTGACGCCGTAGTGGAACGTGACGCCCTCGGCCTGCATCTGCGCGATGCGGCGGTCGATCAGTTGCTTTTCCATCTTGAAGTCCGGGATGCCGTAGCGCATCAGACCGCCGGCCTTTGCGTGCTTTTCGAACAGGTGGACGTCATGGCCCGCGCGCGCCAGTTGCTGCGCGGCGGCAAGGCCGGCCGGACCCGAACCAATCACGGCGACGCGCTTGCCGGTCTTGTGCGCCGGTATCTCCGGCGCGATCCAGCCGTTTTCCCAGCCCTTGTCGACGATGGCGCATTCGATCGTCTTGATGGTGACCGGCGCATCCTCAAGGTTGAGCGTGCACGACGCCTCGCAGGGAGCAGGGCAGATGCGGCCTGTGAATTCCGGGAAATTGTTGGTGGAATGCAGGTTGACCAGCGCCTCGCGCCATTTGTTGTTGTAGACGAGGTCGTTCCAGTCGGGAATCTGGTTGTTCACCGGACAACCCGAATGGCAATAGGGAATGCCGCAATTCATGCAGCGCGCCGCCTGGTCGCGCGTGCCTTCCTCGCCAAGCGGGATGACGAATTCCTTGTAGTTGCGGATCCGGTCCGACGCCGGCAGATACTTGCGGTCGCGCCGGTCGATCTCGAGAAATCCGGTTACCTTGCCCATGTCGTCTACCTTCCCGTCTGCTCAGTGGCCGGCGCGTCGCGCAGCCAGTTTTCCGTCTTGAGTCCCGGCACCCGGGAGAATTCCTCGTCATCCGTCACCAGCACCGCATCGAGCGCCAGCGCATGGGCGGCGACCAGCAGGTCGTTCGGCCCGATGACAACGCCATGCTTCTCAAGGTCAGCCCGGATGCGGCCATAAACCTCATCGCATGGCTGCTCCAGCGGCTTGATATCGATCGTGTCCAATATCGCGCGCATTTCGGCCGCCCTGCGAAACGACGGATTCTTGGCGATCCCCACCTGAATCTCCGCCGCAACAACGATGCTGATGGCGAAGTTCTCGTTTCCGACCCGGTCAGCCCGCTCGGCCGCCCGGCCGAACGGGTTGCGAACCATGTCGGATAGGATGTTGGTGTCGAGGAGGTACATGGGTTCACAGCCGCGGCTCGTCGAGCGGCGCAAGCCCATCGTCGCCCGGATCGCCGGGGAAGTCTGGAATCGGTCCGCGAGACCGCAGATGCGCGACCATTTCGCGTAGCGTCACCTTTTTCTCCAGCCCCTTGACGCTTTCCAGCACCAGCCGCCCCTTGCCCTCCTGGACAATGCGCACTTCCTCTCCCTCGAACTCCATCTCCTTCGGGATGCGCACGGCCTGGCTGCGCCCGTTGCGAAACAGGCGCACGGTGCGCGCATTGTCGTCGTCCTTCCTGCCCGCCTGCATCCGCGTTCCTCCCGCTGTCATATGCCATGGCATATGACAACCGCGCCTCCCTCCGTCAAGCAATGAGCTTACCGCGCCAGCACCACGGCGGTGCCCGAGGCCGAGACCATCAGCATCGAACCGCTTCCGGCCGAGACGGTCTCGTAATCGAGATCGACGCCGACGACAGCGTTGGCGCCGAGCTTGCGGGCTTCTGCCGCCATTTCCTCGACAGCGATCTCGCGCGCCTCCTTCAGCGATTTCTCGTAGGCGCCGGAGCGGCCGCCGACGATGTCACGGATGCCGGCGAAGATGTCGCGGAAGATGTTGGCGCCAAGGATCGCCTCACCGGTGACAAGACCCTTGTACTCGGCGATGCGGTGGCCCTCGATGGTGTCGGTGGTGGAGATCAGCATCGCCTCACTCCGCCGCCGTCAGCATCTGCGACTGCTCGATTTCGCGCAGCGCCCGGCGGTATTCAACCGGCATCACCTTGACGAATTTCGGCAGGTAATCGACCCAGTGCTCCAGGATGTGGCGCGCCCGCGTCGAGCCGGTGAACTGCGCATGGTTGGCGATCAGCTGCGCCAGGCGCTCCGCGTCATGGCCACTCATGTTCGACATCACGTCGATGCGGCCCTTGAATTCGAGGTCGCCGCCATGGTGGTGCAGCTTCTCGAGCAGGTCGTCCTCTTCGGGCACCGGCTCGAGCTCCACCATCGCCATGTTGCAGCGTTCGGCGAACGTGCGGTCCTCGTCGAGCACATAGGCGATCCCGCCCGACATGCCGGCGGCGAAGTTGCGCCCGGTCTTGCCGATCACCACCACCACGCCGCCCGTCATGTATTCGCAGCCATGGTCGCCGACGCCCTCGATAACGGCGACCGCGCCGGAGTTGCGCACCGCAAAGCGCTCGCCCGCAACGCCGCGGAAGTAGCACTCGCCCTCGGTTGCGCCGTAGAGCACGGTGTTGCCGACGATGATCGACTCCTCCGGCACGATATGGGTGTTTACCGGCGGACGGATGATGATGCGGCCGCCCGACAGGCCCTTGCCGACATAGTCGTTGCCCTCGCCTGTGAGGTCGCAGGTGACGCCGCGCGCCAGGAACGCGCCGAAGGACTGGCCGGCCGAGCCGGGCAGCGAGAC
>CALMYO010000056.1 GCA_937873685.1 uncultured Paracoccaceae bacterium | reverse complement strand
CTTCAACGGGCTTTTCAGACGTATCGCCGAGCGCGACGCGATGCTGTCGCGCCATCGCGAGACGCTGGAAGAGACCGTGCGATTGCGTACCGCCGAACTGGGTGCGGCCAAGGAAGAGGCGGAGGCCGCCAATGCGGCGAAGTCGAACTTCCTTGCGATGATGAGCCACGAGATTCGCACGCCGATGAACGGCATGATGGCGACCGCTGAGTTGCTGGCGGCCTCCCCGCTCGACGATCGCCAGCGCAGGCAGGCGCAGACCGTGGTGCGAAGCGGCCGCACCCTGCTGACTATCATCAACGAGATCCTCGATTTCTCCAAGATCGAGGCCGAGCAACTGGCCCTGGAGACGATGTCATTTTCCTTCGACGACATTGTCGACGACGCGGTGGCGTTGTTTTTCGGGCGCGCTGCGGAAAAAAAGCTGACGCTTGCGGCGCGGGTAGACCGGTCGGTGGCCTTGCGCCTGCGCGGCGACCCGGCGCGCATCGGTCAGGTCGTGGCGAACCTTCTCGGCAATGCGCTGAAATTCACCGAGGCGGGCGGCGTGACGCTGACCGTATCCGCCATCGGCGGCGACCGGGGCCGGCAGACGATTGAGGTCAGCGTAACCGACACCGGCATCGGCATTCCGCCCGAGCATGTTGGCCATATCTTCGAACGGTTCAGGCAGGCGGACTCCTCGACGAGTCGCCGGTTCGGCGGCACCGGCCTTGGCCTCGCCATTTCGCGCAGCATTGCCGAGGCGATGGGCGGTGAATTGACGGTAGAGAGCGCGGTTGGGGTGGGCTCCAGCTTCACGATGCGTTTGCAGCTTGAGGTGGAAGTGGAAGCGCTATCCGATCTGCCGCTTTCCGGCCGCGCCATTGCCATTTCGATCGGCGATCGGCTGATGCGCGAACCCCTGACCGCGCAGATTACCGGTTTTGGCGCAACGGTGCTCCATCCCGATTCCATTGCTCGCGGGATTGTGCCGGACGTTATTGTCTGTGACGAAGAAGCCCTTCCGGGCATGGTGCAGCGGCGAGGCGCAACCCCACTCCTGCTTCTGGACGACATTGAAAGCGAACAGGAAGCGGTTGAAGGGATTGCCGGGCGTCTGCTGGCGCCGGTATCGCGCAGCGCCATTCGTCAACTGGCGGAATCGCTATCGTCCGGGCAATTCGGGCAAACCGGACCGCGCCGCGATGGCGCGGTCGGCCAGTTGCTGCCGGATTTCTCACAGGTGAGAGCCCTCGGCGTCGACGATGGCGCGGTCAATCGCCAGGTTCTGCGCGATGCGCTGGCCGCGCTGGCGATCGAACCGGTGATCGTCTCCTCCGGACGTGAAGCGCTCGACTGGGTGCGCGCGCGCTCGTTCGACGTCGTCTTCATGGATTGCTCCATGCCGGAGATGGATGGGTTCGAGGCTTCCCGCCGTATCCGCGCCATCGAAGCCGAGCTCGGCCGGGAGCGGACGCATATCGTTGCCTTGACCGCCCATGTCGGCTCTTCCATCGAGACTGAGGCGCGCGAAGCCGGCATGGACAGCCACCTCTTGAAGCCATTCGGCATGCAGGCGCTGATCGCAACCCTGCGCGCGGCCGGCTGCGCCGAAGCTGCCGTCTCACCGCAGGCGAAACCGCAAAAGCGGGAAGTCGAGCAGGCGCTCGCGCCGTCTCTTACGCAGACGGAAGCGCCGTTGCTCGCGCCTGACACGCTGGCGATGTTCGAGTCGCTCGGCCCAGACATGGCAACGCATGTGTTCTCGCTTTTTGAGACCCATGCTCCGCAAGGTTTCGCCGATCTTGCCGCCGCCTTCGACGAGGGCGTGGAATTGGCGCAACTGGCGCATGCCCTCAAATCGATGTGCGGCAGCGCCGGCGCCGAGCGCGCTGCCGCGATCTGCCAGACAATCGAGGATCAGGCGAAGCGCGGCGAAACAATCTCCCCCGGCCTGATTTCTTCCCTCGAACGCAGCATCGCCGAGACGATTTCGGCCATGCAGGCGCTCGGCGCCGAAAGCAGAAACGATGTGGCGACCGCTTATGCGCCTTGATACGGGCAGGCGCGATGGACGGCGAGGCGAAACAATGCTTTTGTCGCCAAATGTCCGATGCGCCGGAAACCACCCTTTCTCCCGATGAGCTTCGCCGCTACGCCCGCCACATCGTGCTGGCGGAGATCGGCGGGCCGGGCCAGCAGAAACTGAAGCGCGCACGGGTGCTGGTGGTTGGCGCGGGCGGGCTCGGCAGCCCGGTGCTGCTCTATCTCGCCGCAGCCGGCATCGGCACGCTCGATGTCGTCGATGACGACATCGTCTCGTTGTCGAACCTGCAACGCCAGGTGCTGCATGCCACGGCGGCGATCGGCGAGGCGAAGGTGGAGAGCGCCAGCCGTGAAATTGGCGCGCTCAACCCGCATGTCACGGTCAATGCCCATCGCTGCCGGCTGGGGCCGGACAATGTCGCCGCCCTCGTCAATGCCTGCGACGTGGTGATCGACGGCAGCGACAATTTCGATACGCGTTATCTGGTGGCCGATGCCTGCGCCGAGGCGGGCAAGCCGCTGGTCGCCGGCGCGGTCGGCCGTTTCGACGGCTCGCTCACGGTGTTTGCGCCATGGATGACGCGGCCTGACGGGCGGCCCGCGCCCGCCTATCGCGACCTTTTTCCCGAACCGCCGCCGCCTGGTGCGGTGCCAACCTGCGCCGAGGCCGGCGTGCTCGGCGCGCTCACCGGGGTCATCGGCACCTTGCAGGCGATGGAGGCGATCAAGCTGATCGCCGGCGTCGGCGAGCCGTTGATCGGCCGCCTGCTGCTCTACGATGCGCTCGGCGCGCGGTTCGACGTCATCCGCTACTGAGCCGGGTTCCGGTTATCGCCAGCAGTCGTCGCGCCACATCCGTTCGAATGCGCTGCGATAGTCGGGGTGGCGGAACTCATAGCCCAGCGCGTGCAGCTTCTCGTTGGAGACCCGCTTGTTCTCGCCATAGAAGGAACGCGCCATCGGCGACAGTTCCGCCGTCCCAAACGGCTGTTCCGGCGGGGGAGTGACGCCCATCAATCCGGCGGCGAAGGTGACGACGTCCTGCGGCGGCGCAGGCTCGTTGTCGGTGACGTTGAAGATGCCTTCGAGGCCGCGCCCGGCAAGGAAGCGCAGGGCGCCGGCGATATCGTCGACATGGATGCGGTTGAAGACCTGGCCCGGCTTGACCAGCCGCCGCGCCGTACCGTTTGCAAGGTTGACAAGAGCGTTGCGGCCCGGACCGTAGATGCCGGAAAGCCGCAGGATCGCCAGCGGCTTGCCGCTGCGCGCGCCAAGCGAAAGCCAGTCCTGTTCGGCCTCCACGCGCTCTGTCGAACGTTTCGACACCGGCCGGCACGGCGTGTCCTCGTCCACCCAGGCGCCGTCTTGATCGCCATAGACGCCGACAGTCGACAGATAGGTGATGTGGCGCAGCTTCGGTGCGGCGGCGATGTCGTCGGCAAACAGGCGCAGCACCGGATCGCCCGTTTCGCCGGGCGCAATCGAGATGACGAGGTCGGTCGCCCGCCGCAACGCGGCCAGCACGTCGGGTGGCCGCACGATGCCGTCGAACAGTAGCGGCGTCACCCCGGCGTCGACCAGTTCGCCCGCCTTCGCAAGGCTGCGTGTGGTTCCGTACATCGCCTCCGTTTCGCCCGCCATCACGCGCGCATAGGCGCGCCCGGAATAGCCGGCGCCGAAGATCAGGATGGTTCTGGCGTCGCTCATGTCTGCCCTTCAATCGTCATTCCTTGCGGCCCGGCATTGGCGTCCGGTCCGCACCTGGTGATCCACTTGCCACGGCCCACTCCTCGCGCACATGCGCGTCGGTTTCCGCTGGCAGCCGCGCGTCGCGTTCATGCGCGAAAGCCGCCCGGTCGACAAGTCGCGACAGCGCCCACACCGCTGCTCCGCGCACCAGCGGCGAAGCATCGCCAAGCAGCTTGCGAACCGGCGCCAGAAGCTCAACATCGCCGCTGTTGCCGGCGGCGATCAGGCAGTTGCGCAGGAAGCGCTCGCGCCCGGTCCGCTTGACCGGCGACCCGGCGAACATCGCGCGAAACGCCGCGTCGTCAAGTCCGAGCAGTCCGGCAAGCCGCGGGTCATCGCGCCCCTGCGGCGCGCGCAGCTTCGCCTCCGATGCCTGCGACGCGAACTTGTTCCACGGGCACACGGCAAGGCAATCGTCGCAGCCATAGATCCGGTTGCCGATCGCGGTGCGGAACTGGTGCGGGATCTGGCCCTTCAATTCGATGGTGAGGTAGGAGATGCAGCGCCGCGCATCGAGCCGGTATGGCGACAGGAAGGCGTCGGTCGGGCAGATGTCGAGGCAGCGCCGGCACGAGCCGCACCGGTCGGTTTCCGGTTCGCTGGCTGCGAGTTCCACGTTCGTGAAAAGCGCACCGAGAAAAAGCCATGAGCCATGCGCGCGGCTGACCAGATTGGTGTGTTTGCCCTGCCACCCGATGCCTGCAAGCGCGGCTAGCGGCTTTTCCATCACTGGCGCCGTGTCGACGAAGACCTTTACCTGCGCATTGAAACGGGCGGCGAACCGCCCGGCGATCTGCTTCAGCCGGCCCTTCAGCACATCGTGATAGTCGCGGTTTTGCGCATAGACCGAGATCGCGCCACGATCCTTGCGTCCAAGCACGGCAAGCGGATCGGTCTGCGGGCCGTAGTTCATCGCAAACATGGCGGCCGACCGCGCCTGCGGCCACAATTGCTGCGGCGCGGCGCGGCGGTCGAGCGTCTCGGCCATCCAGCCCATCTCGCCATGCAACTCCCCCGCGACGAAGGCGCGGAGGCGTTCACCGGCCTCAAGCAGGCGCGGATCGTCGGCGCGACAGGTTCCGAAGGCGTCGAAGCCATGCGCGTGCGCCTCGTCAGAGAGGAAGGCGGTGCGGCTGTCGATCCCGGCGTCAGACATGATTGCCATCTGCGTCATGCGGATCGCGCCGGCAAGGTCGCTGGTGCAGGCGGATGCTCAGAAATCCAGGTCGGCGTAGTGCGACGAAGGCGTCAGCCCGCGCACGCGATCGCTCAGCAGGGCGCGGAAACAAGGACGCGATTTCAGCCGCACGAACCATTCGCGTGCCGCAGGCTCCAGCGTCCAGTCCACTTCGCCAAGGTAATCGAGCGCCGAGATCGCCGCGCCGGCGGCGAGGTCGCCATAGGAGAGCCGCCCTCCGGCGAGCCAGTTGCGCGAACCGGCGAGCCAGCCAACATACTTCATGTGTTGCCGCACATTGGAGCGCGCAGCGCGCAGCGCCGCCGCATCGGGCGAGCCGCCGCCTTGGCCGGCGGGCATCTGCCCCTTGAGCACGCGCTCGCGCACCAGCGGCCGGGTGACCTCGGCCTCCATCTTGATCAGGAACCAGTCGACGAGGCGCCGCACCTCGGCGCGTTCAAGCGGGTATTCCGGCAACAGCCGGCGGTCGCGCTTCAGCACGCCGCGCGTTTCGTCGAGATACTCGGCGATCGCCGTGAAGCCGACCACCGGCGCGCCAGCCTCCGAGATCATCACCGGTACGGTGCCGGCCGGATTGAGCGCCAGGAATTCACGCCGCCGTTCCCACGGCTGCTCCTCGCGCAGTTCCGGCTCTTCGCCGTATTCGGCGAGGATCAGGCGGACGAAACGTGAGGCGGAGTTGAGAACCTGGTGATGCAGAACGAGCATGGGGAAGACAAATCCGGCACGAGGTCGAAACGGCGCAGCGCAAACCCCGGTCCGATGCGGGCGCCAAGGATTTGTCGCACAGACATCGCAGAGGCGAGGTTAAGGGCGCGTTAAGCATGCCGTGATCAATTCGCCCGCAAAACGGTCCTTTTTGCGGCGCGGGCTGCGATCACCTTCGAAAGCACATCAGCATGGAAAACCAGACGATCGCCGAGGCGCTCGCACTCGGGTTACTTGAAGGCCTGACGGAATTCATCCCGGTATCCTCGACCGGCCATCTGCTGCTGGCGGGGCATTTCCTCGGCTTCGAATCGACCGGCAAGACCTTCGAGGTGCTGATCCAGCTTGGCGCGATCCTGGCGATCCTCACGGTCTATTCCGCACGCCTGCTGAAAATCCTCACTGACCTGCCGCGCGAACCGCGTACGCAACGCTTCGTCATCGGCATTCTCGTCGCCTTCCTGCCGGCTGCGGTGATCGGCGCGCTGGCGCACGGCTTTATCAAGTCCGTGCTGTTCGAGACGCCGCTGTTGATCTGCATCACGCTGATCGTCGGCGGCATAATCCTCTTGTGGGTTGACAAGCTCGTACTGAAGCCGCGCTACGTCAACGTGATGGATTATCCGCTCGGCCTGTGTTTCGCGATCGGGCTTTGCCAGTGCCTGGCGATGATTCCCGGCACCTCGCGCTCCGGGGCAACGATTGCCGGAGCGCTGTTGCTTGGTACCGACAAGCGTTCGGCGGCGGAATTTTCCTTCTTCCTCGCCATGCCCACCATGACCGGGGCCTTCGCACTCGATCTCTACAAGAACCGCGACATCCTCACCTTTGACGATTTCGCCGTGATTTCCGCTGGCTTCGTCACCGCCTTCATCGCCGGCGTCTTTGTCGTGCGCTACCTGCTCGACTACGTGTCACGGCACGGCTTTGCGCTGTTTGCCTGGTGGCGGATGATCGTTGGCACGGCCGGCTTGATCGGCTTGTGGCTGGTCGGATAGGTTTCCAACCGAAGGGCGCTCCATCGCGCCACGCATCAGGAGCCGGCATGATGGGAAAGCCACGCGGCCGCGACCTTGGCCTTCCGTTTCCCGGAAAGCCCGGAAAGTTCAACGCGATCACGGACGTTGCAGGCGTGCGCGTCGGTTTCGTGACCCTGACTGACCCTGCTCGCAACATGCGGACAGGGGTTACCGCCATCGTGCCGCGCGAGGATGGCGAGGCGCCGCGTCCGGTCTGGGCGGGGCACTATGCGCTGAACGGCAACGGCGAGATGACCGGCACGCACTGGATCGACGACGCCGGCTACTTCATCGGTCCGGTGCTGATCACAAACACCCACTCGGTCGGCGCCGCACACCAGGGCGCGGTGCGCTGGATGATCGATCGCTTCGCCGGGTACTTCGCACGCGCCCATGCCTGGGCGATGCCGGTGGTGGCGGAAACCTATGACGGCGTGCTGAACGACATCAACGCGCTGCACGTGACGCCACAGCATGCGATTGACGCAATCGAGTCAGCGCGTACCGGCCCGGTGGCGGAGGGATCGGTTGGCGGCGGCAACGGCATGATCGCCTACGAGTTCAAGGGCGGAACCGGCACTGCGTCCCGCATCGTCGATGTCGACGGCCATTCCTTCACCGTCGGCGCGCTTGTGCAGGCCAATCACGGCATCCGCCCGTGGCTCATGATGCTCGGCGTGCCGGTCGGCCGGCTGATGCCGGAGGGCAGGCTGCGCGAAACCGAGAGCGGGTCGATCATCGTCGTTCTCGCCACCGACGCGCCGCTGTCACGCACGTCCCTGCGACAGATGGCCAAGCGCGCCGCACTTGGCATCGCCCGCGGCGGCACGCCGGGCGGCAACAATTCCGGCGACATTTTCCTCGCATTCTCGGTCTCCAACCCGCGCCCGCAGCCCGAGGACGACGATGCGCTGCTTACCCGAACCGAACTGAACAACGACCGGCTCGATCCCCTCTATCTCGGCGCGGTCGAGGCGATCGAGGAGGCGGTGGTCAACACCATCGTCGCCGGCGAGGATGTCGCCACGTTCAAGCCGGCTGGCCAAGTCTGCCGCGCCATCGATACGGCAAGGCTGAGAGCGCTGTTCGGGCTGGCCGATTGAGGCTCGGCTGGGCAACGGCAACCAGCCGCCAGCCGGGGAGTGCAGGGCGAATTCGGTGTAACCGAATTGTGACAATATCGTTCACAAAAATGTTTCGCTATGAAATGTCGCCTTAACGTTTTGTAAATGGTACTCTGGCGGTTACAATGCCGTGTTGTGTGACCATGCGTAAAGGCAGGATCCGATGCAATCTCGTCCGATGCTCCGCCTGTTTGCCGTTTTGATGGCAAGCATAGTGGCGGGTTCCCCCCCCCCCCCCCAACAAACCACCCCCAGGGCGCTTCTGTTCCGCGGCCCCAACCAAGCGCCCCAAGAGCAGCACCACCCA
>CALMYO010000055.1 GCA_937873685.1 uncultured Paracoccaceae bacterium | reverse complement strand
GCCGGCGGCGGTGCGCTTCTCCAGCATGTTACCCTTCAGCCATTCCGTCATCAGGCCGACGACCGGTTCCTTCGCCTTTCCGAACTCGGTCGACGACGCGCCTGCAATGCCGGCGAGATTGCGCGCCGCCTCGATGCAGGCCATCTGCATGCCGAAGCAGATGCCGAAATACGGCGCATTGTGCTCGCGCGCATAACGCGCGGCGGCGATCTTGCCCTCTGCGCCGCGCTCGCCGAAACCGCCCGGCACCAGGATGCCGTTCGCCTTCTCAAGCCATGGGCCGGGATCCTCGCGCTCGAAGACTTCCGACTCGATCCACTCGAGATTGACTTTCACCTTGTTGGCGATGCCGCCATGCTGCAGCGCCTCGATCAGCGACTTGTAGGCGTCCTTCAGCCCGGTGTACTTGCCGACCACGGCGATAGTGACAGCGCCTTCCGGGTTGTGGATGCGCCGGCTGACTTCCTCCCACCGCTCCATGCGCGGCTTCGGCGCCGGATCGATGCCGAACGCGGCCAGCACCTCGGCGTCCAGCCCCTCCGCGTGATAGGCGGCAGGCACGTCGTAGATCGACGCGACGTCCAGCGCCTGGATCACGGCGCTTTCCCGCACATTGCAGAACAGCGACATCTTCTTGCGTTCGGATGCGGGGATCGGCCGGTCGGCCCGCACCAGCAGAATGTCGGGCGCGATGCCGATCGAGCGCAGTTCCTTCACCGAATGCTGCGTCGGCTTGGTCTTCAACTCGCCCGCTGCCGGAATCCAGGGCATCAGTGTCAGGTGGATGTATACCGCCTGCCCGCGCTTGAGATCGTTGCCAAGCTGGCGGATCGCCTCTAGGAACGGCATCGCCTCGATATCGCCCACCGTGCCGCCGATCTCGCACAGCACGAAATCGACATCCTCGTTGCCTTCCAGCACGAACTTCTTGATCTCGTCGGTGACGTGCGGGATCACCTGCACGGTTGCGCCGAGATAATCGCCACGCCGCTCGCGGGCGATGATGTTCTGGTAGATGCGCCCGGTGGTGATGTTGTCCTGCGCATTGGCCGAGCGCCCGGTGAAGCGCTCGTAATGGCCAAGGTCGAGATCGGTCTCCGCCCCGTCGTCGGTAACGAAAACCTCGCCATGCTGGTATGGGCTCATCGTGCCCGGATCGACATTCAGGTAAGGGTCGAGCTTGCGCAGCCGCACGCGGTAGCCGCGCGCCTGCAACAGCGCCCCGAGGGCCGCCGAAGCGATGCCTTTGCCAAGCGAGGAAACCACGCCGCCAGTGATGAAAACATATCGCGCCATGGGATTTGACGCTTAGCGGCGAACGCCCGATTCGCAAAGCCCAAAATGGCCGCGGCTGCGATTTCCCACAGGCCATCCTGTCCGGTCCAGCTGCGTGGCCGGCGCGCACGCTACGCTGAATTGCGAGAAGGAAACCGTTACTTTACAACAACTTCCGTGCCGATCTTCACGCGCGCATAGAGATCGATGACGTGCTCGTTCACCATCCGGAAGCAACCATTCGAGGCCGCCTTGCCGATAGACCAGGGCTGCGTCGTGCCATGGATGCGGATGTAGGTGTCCTTGCCGCCCTGCACCAGATACATGGCGCGCGCGCCAAGGGGGTTTTCCGGGCCGCCTTCCATGCCGTCGGCATGTTTCGCGTATTGCTCCGGATCGCGGGCGATCATCTCCGCCGTCGGTATCCAGCGCGGCCATTCGGTCTTGTTGCCGATCTTCGCCTTGCCGGTCCAGCCAAGCCCCTCGCGGCCGACAGCGACGCCATAGCGGCGTGCGGACGATTTCGATTCAACGAGGTAAAGGAATTTCTTGCGCGAATCGATGACGATGGTGCCGGGTTTGTAGCCGGAGAATTTCACCGATTGCGGCTCGTATTTGGGGTCGAGCACGAAGGGCTTCTTCGCCTTGGACTTCGCGGGCTTCTGTCCGGGAACGGCTGCGATTTTCTGCTTGCGGGCAACCGGTTCGATCGCCGCGCCGAGTTCGGATTTTTTCTGCTTGCGGCGGAAGATCTCGACCAGCGTGGTCTTCTTCTGCTCGGCGAGCGCGGAACCGGAAGCGCCGGCCGCAACCAGCGTGGCAAAACCGAGCAACAGGGAGCGGCGAGACCACATGAGATGAACTCCGGAACAAGGAAAACGCTGCAGGAGTTGCAAGCTTACCGCGCGTCACGCGCAGCCGCAATGCGTCGTGTCAGGCCAAGTCGCGGAAATCGCCATGCTATTGCGAAGAAGGCACACCGTTAGACGGTTCGGTGGGCGCCGCAGGCGTTTCGGCCGGCGCATTTCCTCCCGAACCGCCGAGTTGGTCGAGAATGCCCGCGCCGCCCTGCCCGCCCGTCTGCGAGGTCTGCGGAACACGGTTGAGGATGTCGGTCATGTTCTCACCGTAGCGTCCCATCAGCGCAAGGGCGATGGAGAGCGCAAAAAAGGTCGCACCGAGGATCGCCGTTGTGCGTGTCAGCGCATTGGCCGCGCCGCGCGCGGTCATGAAGCCGCCGCCTCCACCGCCCATGCCAAGCGCGCCGCCCTCCGAACGCTGCATCAGCACAACGCCGATGAGCGCGAGCACGACAATAAGGAGCACGACAAGAAGCACGGTTTGCATGGGTACGGGTCCGGAAGTTTGCTGGATCGGCCGCCGATTACACCACGCTCGCGGTAAATCCAAGTCTGCGGTGCGTGGCGGATATCAAAGCGACTTGTAGGCCTCACAAATGGCGAGGAAGTCCGACGCTTTCAAGCTCGCACCGCCAACCAGCGCGCCATCCACGTTCTCCACCCCAAGCAGCTCGACCGCATTGGCCGGCTTGACCGACCCGCCATACAGCAGCCGCATCCGCGCGCCCTCGTCGCCGAAGCGTTCGTTCACCGTCGCGCGGATGAATGCATGCGCCTCCGCTACATCGCTGACAGAAGGTGTCAGGCCTGTGCCGATCGCCCAAACCGGCTCATAGGCTATCACCGTGTTGGCATGGCTCGCGCCATCCGGCACGGAACCTGCCAGTTGGCGGCCGAGCACATCGAGTGTTTCGCCCGCCTCGCGCTGTTCCCGCGTCTCGCCGATGCAGATGATCGCAACGAGCCCGGCGCGCCAGGCGGCCTGGGCCTTCGCGTTGACCAGCATGTCGCTCTCATCGTGATCGGTGCGCCGTTCGGAGTGACCGACAATCACATGGCTAGCGCCGGCGTCCTTGAGCATTTCGGCAGAGATGTCGCCAGTGTGTGCGCCGGAGACCGCGGCGTGGCAATCCTGCGCACCAATCAGCAACCCGGCCGAAGTGCCCATCGCGGCTGCACGGTTGATCAGTGTTGCCGGCGGACAGATCAACGCCTTTGTCTCGGTGTCCAGCCCGCCTTGCATGAATGCTCGCGCTATCGCCGCGATCTCGTTCAGACCACCGGCCAGACCGTTCATCTTCCAGTTTCCCGCAACCAGCGGCTTGATTCCCTTGGTCGTCATGTGGCGCTCCGTCCGGTGCCTGCGTTCGATTCCTGGCCGATCGCCTATCAGAAAGGGGCGCGAAAGCAAACGCGGCTCGGCCGCGCCCCTTGCCTGTCGCTGCGTGCGCCCATAAAACGCGCCTCACGCAACGCATTCTCCCGGTCCGGAACAATCCATGCTCGAATCCCTTCGCAAAGCCGCCGGAACCTGGGTCGCCAAGGCCCTGCTTCTGCTCCTGCTCGTGTCGTTTGCCGTATGGGGTATTTCCGGGCGCATGTTTACCGGCAATATCGGCAATGCCGTGCTTACGGCTGGCTCCGCGGAAGTGACCCTGAACGAGTACCGCCTTGCCTACAACAGGCAATTGGCGCAGTTCTCCCAACAGGTAGGCCAGCGCATAACGCGCGAGCAGGCGCAGTTGTTCGGCATAGACAATCTTGTTTTGGCGCAGTTGAGCGCCGGCGCAGTGCTCGATGCGGAGTCAAAGGCGTTGAAGCTCGGCCTGTCGAAAGATCGTCTCGCCACACTGATTGCCGAGGACCCGACATTCCAGGACACCAACGGCGCCTTCAGCCGCAGCGTGTTTCGCAGGGTCCTGTCCGATGTCGGCATGACCGAGGAAGACTACATTCGCAGCCGCGGCCAGGTCGCCGTACGCCAGCAGATCGTCGAGGCGGTTTCAGACGGCATCTCGCCGCCGGCAGCTTACCTCGAAGCGGCGGCGCGCCATGCCGGCGAAAGCCGAACAGTGGACTTCGTCGCGCTCAACGCTTCTGTGCTTGGCGAAATTGCCGATCCCGACGAGGCAACGCTGAAGACCTGGTACGACGCCAACAAGAAATCCTTCGATGCGCCCGAGTACCGCTCCATCTCGTTCGTGCAGTTGACGGCAAAGGCCATCGCCGACCCGGCCGCCATCAGTGACGCGTCGATCAGTGAGGATTACGAAAAGAACAAGGAACGCTACCGCACGCCGGAGCAACGCCATATCGAGCAGCTGGTATTTCCCGATCGCGAGGCGGCGCAGGCCGCGCTTGACCTGATCCGTGCTGGCG
Organism: uncultured Paracoccaceae bacterium; assembly: GCA_937873685.1. GTDB lineage: Bacteria > Pseudomonadota > Alphaproteobacteria > Rhizobiales > Rhizobiaceae > CALMYO01. Next base: position 1,898 of record CALMYO010000055.1, on the reverse strand, counting down.
GCGGTTTCGAGGAAGCGGTTACGGACGCGGGCAAGACCATGTCCGATGTGGATCTCGGCATGATGGCGCGCGGCGCTGTCGCCAATCCCGCGATCGGCGATGCGGCGTTCGCCCTCCAGCAGGGCGCGGTCAGCGACATTGTTGATGGCCCGTTCGGTCCGGTTTTGTTGCGCGTCACCGAGATTCGCCCGGAAGCAATCAAGCCGTTCGAGGAGGTGAAGGACGAAATCCGCAACGATCTCGCGCTTGTGGAAGCAAATGATCTCCTGCTTGAAACCCACGATTCCTACGAAGACGCTCGGGCCGGCGGCGAATCCATGAAGGAAGCGGCGGCGCGGCTCAAACTGCCTTTCGCCACCGTGGAATCGGTCGATCGCCGTGGGTTGCGTCCCGACGAGAGCATCGTCAGCGATCTTCCCGAATCCGCGACGCTTCTCGCCAACGCCTTCGAAGCCGACGCCGGTGTTGAAAACGTCCCCATGAACATCCGCGAAGGCGGTTTCCTCTGGTACGAAGTCGACGCCATCACGCCTTCACGCGAGCGTCCGCTTGATGAGGTGCGACAGAAGGCGGTCGACACGTGGCGCAAGCAGGAAACCGACAGGCTGTTGCGCGAAAAGGCGGAAGCCCTTTTGAAGGAACTGCGCGACGGCAAGCCGCTCGCCGATCTCGCTGCATCGGTCAATCTCGCGGTCGAGACCAAGTATGGCCTTCAGCGCAATGGCGAAGATCCGGATTTCGGTCCGGGCGGCGCGATGGCGGTGTTTTCCGGCGGCCCATCGCACAAGGGGCTGGCGCAATCGGCCGATGGCGAGCGTCAACTATTGTTCCAGGTGACCGAATCTGCCGAGCCGGCGGGTCTTGGACCGGATTCCATTCCAGAATCCCAACGCAGGCAAATCGGCGCGGCTGTTGCCGATGATTTGCTCGACCAACTCGTCACTCGGTTGCAGCAGGAGTATCCGGTTTTGATCAACCAGGCCGCTATCGAGCGCGCGCTGCAATTCTGACGGCGGGACACCATGGCGGATTTCAAGACCTTCGTTGCACGCGCCGCTTCCGGCGAGCCGCTGTCGCGCGGTGAGGCCGAGCAGGCTTTCGACCTGATGATGTCCGGCGAGGCGACGCCGACGCAGATCGGCGGGTTCCTGATGGCTTTGCGTGTGCGCGGAGAAACGGTGGACGAGATCGCCGGCGCAGTCTCCACCATGCGCGCCAAGATGATGCGCGTGAATGCCCCGCAAGACGCCATCGACATCGTTGGCACCGGCGGCGACGCATCGGGAAGCTACAACGTATCGACCTGCGCGGCGTTCATTGCTGCCGGCGCCGGTTTGCGCATCGCCAAGCATGGCAACCGCTCGCTTTCATCAAAATCGGGGGCGGCCGATGCCCTGAAGGCGCTTGGCGTCAACATCGACATCACGCCGGACCGGATTTCCCGCTGCATTGCCGAGGCCGGTGTCGGGTTCATGTTCGCACCCGCCCACCATGCAGCAATGCGCCATGTCGGTCCGTCTCGCGTGGAGCTCGGCACCCGCACGATCTTCAACCTGCTTGGCCCGCTTTCCAACCCGGCCGGCGTGACGCGCCAACTTGTTGGCGTCTTTTCCCCCGATTGGGTCGAGCCGATCGCCCAAGTGCTGCTGTCGCTCGGTTCGCAATCGGCATGGGTTGTGCACGGCGACGGTCTCGACGAAATGACGACGACGGGCGAAACGCGCGTTGCAGAAGTGCGCGATGGCGCGGTGCGCAGCTTCACGATCCGGCCGCAGGACGCCGGGTTGAAGCAGGCGTCTATGTCCGACCTGCTTGGCGGCGCGCCTGAACACAACGCCGCGGCTCTGCGGGAGGTCTTGCAGGGCGCACGCAACGCCTACCGTGACATCGCCGTGTTC
>CALMYO010000054.1 GCA_937873685.1 uncultured Paracoccaceae bacterium | reverse complement strand
ACTGCAGTTGCCGAGGAAAAGGCGCGGCGGTGGCGGCAGGAGAACCGAGAGGCGATCGAGCATTACAATGCCTGGGTGGAAGAAAACGGGCTTCCACTCGAAGCGCACCGGGTCTTCTGACGCTTGGCCCAGTTTGACGTGTGTCATGTTCGGGGCGCCAGTGGCCTCTTTGTCGTCCTACAACATGATATTCTGGACGGCATGGAGTCGATCGTCGTTGCGCCGCTACAGCCGGTTGGCGCTTTGCCCAATGCCGCAACACGGCTTAATCCGATGCTTGGCGTGAACGGTCGCACCCACGTTCTTGTGACGCAAGCGCTCGCCGCCGTGAGGGCCGGCGCGGTGGAGTTTCAGGGCGAGAACCTGCAGTCCGAGAGGGACCGGATCATTCAAGCGCTGGATTTCCTGTTCACGGGGTTCTGATCCCGCCTCACCGCTCCGCCATCGCCTCCTCACCGCGCTTCTCGCGGATCATGTTGATGAAGCGGCGGAAGAGATAGTGGCTGTCCTGCGGGCCGGGCGAGGCCTCCGGGTGGTGCTGCACGGAAAACACCGGCTTTCCCTTCAGCCGCAGGCCACAATTGGAGCCGTCGAACAGCGACACATGCGTCTGCTCCACATCGCCGGGCAGGCTTTGCGGATCGACCGCAAAGCCGTGGTTCATCGACACGATCTCCACCTTGCCGGTGGTGTGATCCTTGACCGGGTGGTTGGCGCCGTGATGGCCCTGGTGCATCTTCACCGTCCGCCCGCCGAGCGCCAGCGCCAGCATCTGGTGCCCGAGGCAGATGCCGAAAACCGGCAGGCCGGCATCGATCAGCGCGCGGATGGTCGCCACGGCGTAAGCGCCGGTCGCCGCCGGATCGCCCGGACCGTTCGACAGGAACACGCCGTCCGGGCGCATCCCCAGCACGTCTTCGGCGCTCGTGGTCGCCGGCACGACGGTCACCTTCGCGCCGAGGCCCGAGAACAGCCGCAGGATGTTGCGCTTGACGCCGAAATCCAGCGCCACGATGTGGATATCGCCGCCGGCGTTCTCGCCATGGCCCTCGTTCCACACCCAGGGCGTCTCGCGCCAGGCAAGGCTCTGGCCGCAAGTCACGTCCGTTGCGAGATCGGCGTTTTCCAGTCCCGCCCAGGCGGCTGCGCGCGCCTTCAAGGCCTCGCGGTCGAACGCGCCATTCCGGTCATGCGCAATCACCGCATTCTGCAGGCCCTTTTCGCGGATCAGCGCTGTCAGCGCGCGCGTGTCGATGCCGGAAAGCGAGACAATGCCGCGCGCCTTCAGCCATTGGTCGAGATGTTCGTTTGCGCGGTAGCTCGAGGGTTCGGTGACCTCCGCCTTGAAGATCGCGCCAACCGCGCCGGCCCGGCGCGCCGGCGCCAGATCCTCAATGTCTTCGAGGTTGGCGCCGACATTGCCGATATGCGGAAACGTGAAGGTGACGATCTGTCCGGCATAGGAAGGGTCGGTCAGGATTTCCTGATAGCCGGTCAGCGCGGTGTTGAAGCAGACTTCCGCCTCAACGGCGCCTTCCGCGCCAAGACCGAAGCCTTCGATCACGGTGCCGTCCGCCAGCACCAGCAAGGCAGTCGGCGGCATTTTGCTCCAGGGCAAGGTTTCGTTCATCACATTGTCTCCGGGACAAGTTGCACACGGGCGGCAAACCCTTGACGCAAGCCGGCGGGCCGCCCTATATCCAGCGGCGAAAAAGAGGGCCCGCACCATTTCGGAAGCGGCTGAACGCGCTCATGATGGAACACGTTTTTCTGCCGCTGGTGCTCTTAGACAACGACCTGAATGGCGTCAATCGACGCCATGGTGATGAACGATGAATACCCAAAACATGCGAACTTCTGTCTCGCGCCCCTGCGCGCGCCTCGGCCTGTGCTTGTGTCCGAGCGAGGTGGCTTGAGATGCTGCGCGAACAAATCCAGGCGACGCTCAATGAGGCCCTGAAGAGCAAGGATGCGCGTCATGCCTCCACCTTGCGGTTGATCACGGCGGCCATCAAGGACCGTGACATAGCAAATCGCGGCGCCGGCAAGGATCCGGTCAACGACGAGGACATTCTCGGCATCCTGGTCAAGATGATCCGCCAGCGCGAGGAATCGGCCGAGGCCTACGAGGGCGGCGGCCGTCTCGAGCTTGCCGAACAGGAGCGCGGCGAGATCGCGGTGATCGGCGCCTTCCTGCCCAAGCAGATGCCTGAAGAGGAAATCCGCAAGGCATGCGCCAAGGCGGTCGCCGAGACTGGCGCGTCCGGCTTGCGCGACATGGGCAAATGCATGGCGACGCTGAAGGAAAAGTTCCCGGGCCAGATGGATTTCGGCAAGGCGAGCGGCATCGTCAAGACCCTGCTGCAATAGGCGGCGCGCGGCCCCTTGACCGCGTTGACGTCGCCCGGCACAGACGCGACCAATGAGCGACCGTTTCTGGGAAACCAAAAGCCTTGCCGAGATGACGCCTGCCGAGTGGGAGGCGTTATGCGACGGCTGCGGCAAATGCTGCCTCATCAAGCTGGAAGATGAGGATGCCGGCGCGATTGCCTGGACATCGGCGGCCTGCCGGCTCTTCGACGCGCACCTGTGCCGCTGCACGCGCTACGCCGAGCGCCATCAGCAGGTGCCCGATTGCATCGCGCTGACGCCGGAAAACGTGCTGACCATTCCCTGGCTGCCGCAGACTTGCGCCTACAAGCTGGTTGCCGAAGGCCGGCCTTTGCCCGACTGGCATCATCTGGTCAGTGGCGACCGCGACAGCCTCCACGCGGCAAAGGCCTCCATGCGCGGCCGCATCACCCTGATGGAGCAGGACGTCGAGGACGACGAGGAGTATCTGGAGCATGTGATCGAGGAGGGTTTGTAGGCCGGTCGTGGTTTGTGGGTCGTCGGGCGTCGGGAGACTTGTGATGGCGAGTCGTTACCCAAATCCGGTCGGTGACACGAAACGACTGACAGGTTACGACCGACGAACCACGAGCGACGACCGACTCCCTCTGAAAGGCGCTGCCCATGTCCCCCTCTACCACCCGCACCCTGATCGAGCGCTACTTCGCCGCCTTCAACGCCGGCGATTCCGAAGCGATGGTTTCGCTGCTGTCCGACGATGTCGTGCACGACATCAACCAGGGCGAACGCCAGATCGGGGCAGAGCAGTTCCGCTGGTTCAACGGCATCATGGCGCGCCATTACCGCGAGACCTTGTCGGATATCGTGATCATGGTGTCGGAGGACGGCAACCGGGCGGCGGCGGAATTCACCGTGCACGGAACCTACCTCTCGACCGCCGAGGGCCTGCCGGAGGCAAACGGCCAGACCTACACGCTTTCGGCCGGCATCTTCTTCGAGACCGAGGATGATCGCATCAGCCGGGTGACCACGTACTACAACCTGACCGACTGGATCGCCCAGGTCTCG
>CALMYO010000053.1 GCA_937873685.1 uncultured Paracoccaceae bacterium | reverse complement strand
AAATTGGCGCGCCAGCGCAAGCTGCGCGCCGCCGCCCGGCGCAGGCCAGGCGACGATTTCCTGCTTGCCCGCGTCGCCGACGATCTCGTCTGGCGGCTCGAAGCCGTCAACCGGCATTTCGGGCAAGCGGTGCTGACGGGGCCTTTCGGCCTTGGCGACGAAGCCGTTCCCGCAACGGCTGTTGCGCGGTTTGACGCCGACGCTCTCCTTACGGGCATGGGCGTCAGCGTCGTCGGCGACGAGGAGACGCTGCCTTTCGCGTCGCTATCGGCCGATCTTGCGATTTCGTTCCTGTCCCTGCACGAAACAAACGACACGCCGGGGGTGCTGGCGCAATACCGGCGCATGTTACTGCCGGACGGGCTGTTCCTTGCGGTCATGCCCGGCGGCGACACGCTGCACGAACTGCGAACGTGCCTGGTTGAAGCAGAAGCGGCGCTGACCGGCGGCGCCAGCCCGCGAATCCTGCCTATGATCGACATCCGCGACGCCGGCGCCCTGTTGCAACGCGCCGGCTTTGCGCTGCCGGTGGCCGATCTCGAACGGATCACCGTGCGCTACGACACCATGTTCGACCTGATCCGCGACCTGCGTTCCATGGGCTCGACAAACGCGCTGACGGACCGGTCGCGCCGCCCGGCGCGGCGCGAGATGTTTGCGCGGGCGGCCGCGCTTTATGCCGAACGCTTCGCCGACGCGGACGGGCGCATCCGCGCGACATTCTCGTTCCTGTGGTTGTCGGGATGGGCGCCGCATGAAAGCCAGCAGAAGCCGTTGCGGCCGGGCGAAGGAAAGATCAGCCTTGCTTCGGTCCTCGCCGGCAGGCAAACGAAGTGAGGGCGTTTACTCCGCGCCGGTCAGTGCTTTCACAAGACTGCTGTTGTTATCGGTGAACAGGGCTTCGAGCGTTGCAAAAAGGGTCCCAGCTCCAGCAGACACAGCGAGGCCGATCATCATGATCATGATGCCGTATTCTACCGCAGTTGCGGCCGATTCGTCGCTTGCGAAGCGTTGCAGCAAGGAGGTCATGGGGTAGATTCCGCGCTTCTTCGTTTCTTGCACCTAACACCGTAAAAGTTAACGAGAGGAAACGGATCGCGGCATTTCGATGGCTTCGTTAACGTTTGGTGTGCCGTTCAGCAATCGCCCTTGCGGGTGCCGTCCGTGTAGATGATGCAGCGCGCTTGCGGCGTCGGCTGCAGCACGCTTTGGCGCACCGTGTAACCCTGCCGGTCGCCGCGGACGGATCCTGTGGTGATCTGGTCGACATTGCCGCGATTGAGCTTGGCGATCTGGGCAGTGACGCCACGCTCGACGAAAGGAATGGCAAGCAGGGCGATCGCAATGGCGCCAACGCCGAGAACCATCGCCATGCGCAATGCGCCGGACTGGCTTGCGCGGCTGTCCTGCTCCTTGATGCGCGCCCATTCGTAATCGTCGATCATCGCGACCCCCGCAAACGCATGGCCCGACCCCTGCTCCGGCCTCTCACTGTCGCAAGACTGCCGCAACGTGCTGAATATTCGATTAATGCAGCGCCCGGACCTACAGAATATCGACAAGCGCAGGGATCAGCGGCGCATCGGCCGGCGGCATCGGATAGTCACGCAGGTTGCGGGCGCGCACCCATTTCAGCGCCTGGCCCTCGCGCGGCCGGGCGAAACCCTGGAAGCGCCGGCAGATGTAAAGGGGCATCAGCAGGTGGAAGGTCTCATAGGCGTGGCTGGCGAAACTCAGCGGGGCGAGACACTCCTGTTTGGTGACAATGCCGAGTTCCTCTTCGAGCTCGCGCACGAGCGTCTCCTCGGGAGTTTCGCCCGACTCCACCTTGCCGCCGGGAAATTCCCAAAGTCCGGCGAGCGTCTTGCCTTGCGGACGTTGCGCGATCAGCACCCGGTTGTCGGCATCGATCAGCGCACAGGCGGCGACGAGCAGGATTTTTCGGCCCACCAAGGGCGCAGCCCCACCCACCCACGCGACTCGGGCTTCTGGCGATAGGCGTGGCGATAGGCCTCCGAGAAGCCGAGACGGTCGTATAATGACGCCGCAGCTCGATTGGCGATCTCGACCTGCAACCAGCCTAGGCGCGCGCCCTGGCTGCGCGCCCAGCGCAGCGACGCCCGCACGACCGAGCGAGCATAGCCCCGCCCCTGCGCATCCTCGCGCACCGCCACCTCGAAAAGGCCTGCCATGTCGTTATCGTGTACGCACAAGGCCGAGGCGACCGGGCCGGCGCTGTCTTCCAGCACGAACATGGCGCTTGGCGGCCGGATCGATTCCAGCACTTCGGTCAAGCCGGGTTTGATCGCGGGATCGACGCCGCGAACGGCGATCGACGAATCGACGTATTGTCCGACATCGCGCAGCGGAATCTGGTCGAAACCGCCTTCAAGGTCGATGCGGTCGAGTTCGGCGGTCAGGACTGCGGTTTCGTCGAACCGCCGCCAGCCTTGCGCATCAAGATGCGCCTCCAGTTGCAGCGGCGCAAGCGGCGACTGGCGGAACACCAGCGCCCGGCCGTAGGAGCGAAAACGTTTCGCGGCCCGCTCGATGCGCTCCTCGACCTGTCGGTGGTCGGCGGGATCGAGCGGATTGACGCTGTTCAGCCGCTTCGACGGGTGGCTGGCTGTCAGCCGCACCGCCCAGGATCCGTCATAGTGTACGTTGGCGGCCGGCCAGGCGCGGAATCCCACCGCTTCCAGTCGCCGCACGATGGCGAAGCCGGGCAAGGTCAACTCCGGTAATCGCCGTTGATGGCGACGTATTCCTTGGTGAGGTCGCAGGTCCACACCGTTGCCCGACCGCGTCCGACGCCGATGTCGACGCGAATGGCGATCTCGTCGCGCTTCATCACCGCAGAGACGGCGGCCTCGTCGTAGCCCGGGTCGCGTTCGCCTTCATGCGCGACGCGAATATCTCCAAACCAGATCGACATGCGGTCGCGATCGGCCGGTTCGCCGGCCTTGCCGGTCGCCATCACGATGCGGCCCCAATTGGCGTCCTCGCCGGCGATCGCTGTCTTCACCAGCGGCGAATTGGCAATTGCGAAGGCGACCCGTTTCGCCGAACGGGCCGAAGCCGCGCCGGTCACGGTGATCTCCACCTGCTTGCGTGCGCCCTCGCCGTCGCGAACCACCTGGATCGCCAGATTGCGCAGCACGGCGGCGAAAGCCTTGCGGAAGCCGGCAAGGCGGCGATCTTTCGGATCGTCGATCGCCGGGCAACCGCGCTCCGCGGCCCTGCCGGTCGCAAACGCCATCAGCGTGTCGCTTGTCGACGTGTCGCTGTCTATGGAGATTGCGTTGAAGGAGGGTCCGACCTCGCGCGACAGCACCGTCTGCAGCACCGCCTGCGACAGCGGCGCGTCGGTGGCAACAAAGCTCAGCATCGTCGCCATGTCGGGCTGGATCATGCCGGCGCCCTTGGCGATGCCGTTGATCGTCACCGTAATGCTGTCGATCTTCGCCGTGGCCGTAGCGACCTTGGGATAAGTGTCGGTTGTCATGATCGCCCGCGCAGCGTCGCGCCAGCCGTCGGCGACGGCGACTTTCGCCGCGTCGCGCAGCACCGGCGCGAATTTCTCCGCATCGAGCGGCTCGCCGATCACGCCGGTGGAGGCGAGAAACACCTCGGACGGCGAGCAGCCGGCTGCTGCTGCGGCGAGTTCTGCCGTGCGCGTTGTCGTTGCGACACCCTTGCAGCCGGTGAACGCGTTGGCGTTGCCGGAATTGACGACCACTATGCGCGCCTTGCCGACAGCCAGATTTGCGCGGCAGAAATCGACCGCCGCAGATGGGCATCGCGAACGCGTGAACACGCCCGCAACCACGGCCGGCTCGTCGAAGATCATGGCCATCACGTCGGTGCGGCCCTTGTATTTCACGCCCGCCGCGCCGGTAGCGATGCGGACGCCGTCGATCGCCGGCATGTCGGCGAGTTGGCCGGGAGCAAGCGGGGATATGGAGGCGGGGGAAGGGGCCATGGCTTTGCCGTTACTGCGCCTGTTCTTCCGCCGCGCGGGCCGCATCGATCGACGCCTTCAGAGCAGGATCGGAGATCTCCACCGCGGCCGCGGCGCGCATCTGTTTCAACAGGTCGAAATAGCGTTTCTGGAAAACGGCGTTGCGCACCTGGTCCTTCACCTCTTCGTAAGACGGGGGCTGCACGGCGCGCTTGTCCTCCACCTTGATGACATGGAAGCCGAATTGCGACTGCACCGGTTCCTTCGTATAGGATCCTGGATCGAGCGCAAAGGCCGCCGCCTCGAATTCGGGAACCATGCGGCCGCGAGAGAACCAGCCGAGATCGCCACCCTCCCTGCCGCTGCCCGGATCGGTCGATTTCTCGGCCGCCAGCTTGGCGAAATCGGCGCCGCCGTCGAGCTCGCCGATAATGCCTAGCGCTTCCTCCAGCGTCTTGACGAGGATGTGGCGGGCGCGCACCTCGTTTTCCGCCGGCATGGCGGCGATCTCGGCGTCGTAGCGCGCGCGCACTTCGTCGTCAGTCACCTTGTCGACCACCTCCTGCTTGAAGAAGGCGTTGTGCAGCGCCCGGTCGCGCAGAAAGGCGATTCGCCGTTTCATGTCGTCGGTATCGGCGATGCCCGCCGTCTCGGCGCCCTGCGCCAGCAGCCGGATGTCGATCAGCGCCGACAGCGCGGCGGCGCGGCGCTGTTCCGCCGGTAGTTGCCGGAACTGCTGGTCGAGATCGTTGGCGGCCATGTCGAGATCGGCTTCGGTGACCGGCGTCCCGCCGATCGTGGCGACCACGGCGGAAGCGTCCTGCGAAAGCGCCGGCGCGTTCGAGAATGCAAAGGCGCAACCGGCGATAAGCGCTGCGCGAAGGGTAAAGACTCGAATGGTCATTGGGTCATCCCGGAAAGCGGCGAACGGTTACAGGCGCCGGAGAAGATCACACAAATGTTGCGCATGGGCGCGGAAGCTTCCGCAGCCCGGCGTTGACATCGCTTGGGGCCCCTCTTATCTGTCGCCCGTCCCGTCGTCCAGATCAGTTTCCCGTCATCGGGCGCCAGGCGGGCAGCGCTGTTGCCGCGCCTCATGCGAAAGAAACCTGTTTCGCCGCCGCCCTCCACCTGAAAGCACAGCCACCATGGTCAGTCTCGGCGGTTTCGCCCGCAAGCTCTTCGGTTCCGCCAACGAACGCCGCATCCGCGCATTGCAGCCGAAGGTCAAGGCGATCAACGCGCTCGAAGCGGAGATGGAAAAGCTCAGCGATGCGGAACTGAGGGCTAAGACAGGCGAGTTCCGGCAACAGATCGCAGCTGGCAAGACGCTTGAAGACTTGCTCGTGCCGGCGTTTGCGGTTGCGCGCGAAGGGGCAAAAAGGGCGCTGAAGATGCGCCCCTTCGACGTGCAGCTGATCGGCGGCATGGTGTTGCACGAGAAATCCATCGCCGAGATGAAGACCGGCGAAGGCAAGACGCTGGTCGCCACGCTGCCGGTCTATCTCAACGCGCTCGCCAGCAAGGGCGTGCATGTGGTGACCGTCAACGATTACCTCGCCCGCCGTGACGCTGAGTGGATGGGCAAGCTCTACAATTTCCTCGGCCTCACCGTCGGCATCATCGTGCATGGCATGGACGACCGCGAGCGCCGCGAAGCCTATGGCTGCGATGTCACTTACGCCACCAACAATGAACTCGGCTTCGATTATCTGCGCGATAACATGAAGTACGAGCGCGGCCAGATGGTGCAGCGCGACCACTTCTTCGCCATCGTCGACGAGGTCGATTCGATCCTGGTCGACGAGGCGCGAACACCGCTGATCATTTCCGGGCCGATCGACGACCGTTCCGACCTCTACAACACCATCGACGCGTACATTCCGCAACTGAAGCCGGAAGATTACGAGGTCGACGAAAAGCAGCGCACCGCCACCTTCACCGAGGACGGCACCGAGAAGATGGAGCAGATGCTGAAGGCGGCTGGCCTTCTGAAGGGCGAGTCGCTCTACGACATCGAGAACGTCGCCATCGTCCACCACGTAAACAACGCGCTGCGCGCCCACAGGCTGTTCCAGCGCGACAAGGACTACATCGTCAAGGATGGCGGGATAGTCATTATCGACGAGTTCACCGGTCGCCAGATGCCTGGCCGGCGCTATTCCGAAGGGCTGCACCAGGCGCTGGAAGCCAAGGAGCATGTGTCGATCCAGCCGGAGAACCAGACGCTCGCCTCGATCACCTTCCAGAATTACTTCCGCATGTACGACAAGCTTGCCGGCATGACCGGCACGGCAGCCACCGAAGCCGAGGAGTTCGGCAACATCTACGGGCTCGACGTGGTGGAGGTTCCGACCAACCTGCCGGTCAAGCGCATTGACGAGGATGACGAGGTCTACCGCACGGTCGAGGAAAAATACCATGCCGTGATCATCGACATCTGCGACAGCCACCAGCGCGGCCAGCCGGTGCTGGTCGGCACGACGTCGATCGAGAAGTCGGAATTCCTGTCGCGCCTGCTTTCGGACAAGGCGCAACTGCAGGGAATCGGCAAGACGCTGCAACAACGTCTGGAGGCGATCAAGCCCGGCAAGGAAAAGGAATTGCGCGAGTGGCTGGAGAAAGCCATCGCGTCGGTTGCCGCCGCGGTGCGCGAAAGCGGCGTGCCGCACGAGGTGCTGAATGCGCGCCAGCATGAGCGCGAAGCTTTCATCGTGGCGCAGGCCGGCGTGCCGGGCGCGATCACCATCGCCACCAACATGGCCGGCCGCGGCACGGACATCAAGCTCGGCGGCAACGCTGAAATGCGTATCGCCCGCGAGCTTGGCGACATGCCTGCAGGACCGGAACGCGATGCCGCCGAGGCGGCGATCAACGCCGATGTGGAAAAGCTGAAGGCGAAAGCGCTCGCTGCCGGCGGTCTTTACGTGCTGGCGACCGAACGTCACGAGAGTCGGCGCATCGACAACCAGCTGCGCGGACGTTCCGGCCGCCAGGGCGATCCCGGCCGCTCCAAGTTCTACCTTTCGCTGCAAGACGACCTGATGCGCATCTTCGGCTCGGAGCGCATGGACGGCATGTTGCAGAAGCTCGGGCTGAAGGACGGCGAGGCGATCGTCCATCCCTGGATCAACAAGGCGCTGGAGAAGGCGCAGAAGAAGGTCGAGGCGCGCAACTTCGACATCCGCAAGAACCTGCTGAAATACGACGACGTGATGAACGACCAGCGCAAGGTGGTGTTCGAACAGCGTCTCGAACTGATGGATGGCGAGAGCATTTCCGAAACCATCGCCGAAATGCGTCACGAAGTGATTGAGAACCTCGTGCGCCGCCACATCCCCGAAAAGGCCTATGCCGAACAATGGGACGCCAAGGGGCTGCAGGACAATGTCGCCTCGCTGCTCAATCTCGACCTTCCGCTCGTGGAATGGGCGGCGGAGGAGGGCATCGCCGAGGACGACATCGAGACCCGCGTGAAGGAAGCCGCCGACAAGGCGGCCGAGGAGCGCGCCGGGCGTTTCGGCCCGGAGGTCACGGAGTATGTCGAGAAATCCATAGTGCTGCAAACACTCGATCATCTGTGGCGCGAGCATCTGGTCAATCTCGACCATCTGCGTTCGGTGGTTGGCTTTCGCGGCTATGCGCAGCGCGATCCGCTAAACGAATACAAGACAGAAGCCTTCGAACTGTTCCAGGCGATGCTGGCAAACCTGCGCCAGGCGACGACCGCACAGCTGATGCGCGTCGAACTCGTGCGCGAGGCTGCCGCCGCGCCGGAGCCGGAACTGCCGGAAATGTTCGGCCACCATATCGACGGCACGACTGGAGAGGACGATTTCGCCGATGGCGTCGCGACCCTGACAATGACCGGGGAGCGCTATGTCGCCGCCGAGGAGCGCGACCCCGGCAACCCGGAAAGCTGGGGCAAGATCGGTCGCAACGAGCCCTGCCCCTGCGGTTCGGGCAAGAAGTACAAGCACTGCCACGGCGCCTATGCGTGACGGGCAGGCTGGTTGCGATTCGCGCCGTCGCGACAACGGCGTGAGTTAATCGTCCGCGTTGCCGGGGTTGCGCAACACGGCCTCGTAGTCCCTTCCGCCATAGAAGATGTTCGTGATGCGAACCGTATCGCCTTCGACCTTCCACGCGATGACTGCGCGGCGCTCGAAACCTGTGATCCGCAGGCCTTCGTCGAGATCGTCACGCATCCTGCCGCCATGAGGGCGTCGCCGATCCGGTCGTATCGCGTCTTGATGCGACGGACGTATCCCGAGGCGATGTCCATGATCTGGCTTCGCTCCAGGATGTAACGGAAAATCTCCTCCAGATCCGAAAGCGCTTCCGGCCGGTAGCGGACATCAAAGCGCTTCATTTCCGTTTTTTTGCGCTTGTGAAGATATGTTCCAGCTTGCTGTCGACCTTGGCCGAAGAGAGGTCGGGGCGCGGGTCGTCCAATGACTTGCGAATGCGTGAACGAATAGCCGCGATGCGTTCCTCATGTTCGCGGCGTTCACGGTCCCAGATGCGCAAGGCATCGCGGATGGCTTCACTCGTGGAGGCGTATTCGCCTGCCTCAACGCTGGCACGGAGCGCGCGCATCATCTCGGGGGTCACCGTGATGCTGATCTTTTCTGCATGTTGCATGAGCTGACCCAAACCTGGCTGTCAAAGTAGCATTTTATCCGACCAGCCCGCGAATTGGAAGGTTCCTCGCCCTCCGGATTTGACGCCGATCAAATCACTTGCAATCGGACTCAGGCATACATACCTAGGAAGAAAGTCCTCAACGAGCGAGCTGGAATTCCGTCGAGGGCTTTCGTCCACGCCAGACCTGAAACGAGGAGCAGAACCATGGACTTCAAATCGCTGATGCCGTTTTCCCGCGGCGGTTCGCTTTCGCGCACCGACAATGGCGATCCCTTCACCAGTCTTCGCCGCGAGATGGATCGCATGTTCGATGATTTCTCGCGCGGATTTCCGCTGGCGACGGGATCGGCCGGAGGCGGGTTCCTGACGCCCAAGGTCAATGTCGCAGAGACTGACAAGGGCCTTGAACTGACCGCCGAACTTCCCGGCATCGACAGCAAGGATATCGACCTCGACCTCGCCGACGGCGTGCTGACGCTGAAGGCCGAGCACAGCGAGGGCCGCGAGGAGAAGGACGAGAAGAAGCAGTATCATCTCGTCGAGCGCTCGACTGGCGCCTACCTGCGCCGCTTCGCACTGCCGCTCGCCGCCGACGAGGACAAGGTGGAGGCAAGCTTCGACAAGGGTGTGCTGAAGGTCTTCGTGCCACGCGCCACAGAGGCCGAAAAGCCGCACCGCAGGATCGCCATGTCGGGATCGTGACCCATGCCGCCGGTCTTGCGCGGCGCAGGAAACCCATGGTGGCATGCCCGCGCAAGGCGCTCTGCGCCGCAAGCCGGGCCTTTGTTGACGCTACGGAAAATTTGCTGCGGCCAACGCTTCCTTAATTCCTTTCGGAGCAGAAAGGATGCGGTGGTGGATTGGACCGGAACGGTTGGCCGTGCGCTTTTCAGCAACTGAAACGGCAGAAATGTTTGTGCCGGGCCGTATGTTCGTGCGGCTGCGGCCTTGGCTTGACCGATTTGATACGATGCTGCGCGGCGAGAACGAGCGCGCCGTGGCGCAGCGCATGTCGCTGATCGCGTTTGCCATCCGCATCGTCAGCGCCGCGATCGCCTTCGTCAGCCAGGTTGTGCTGGCGCGCTGGATGGGCGGTTTCGAGTATGGCATCTATGTGCTGGTGTGGGTGACCGCGGTTATCCTCGGCAACATCTCCTGTTTCGGCTTCCATACCGCTGTCATCCGCTTCCTGCCGGAATATCGCGAAACGGGCGATCTCGACGCCCTGCGCGGTGTGCTGATCACCAGCCGCATGTTCGCGCTGCTTGCTTCCACCACCGTGGCGGTGGGCGGTGCGCTGGCAATCTGGGCATTCTCCGCCGACATTGCAGACTATTATGTCGTACCCTTCATCCTGGGTGCGATCTGCCTGCCGATGATCGCGCTTGGCGACGTGCTCGACGGCACGGCGCGCGCCAATTCCTGGCCGGTCTTCGCGCTGACGCCAACCTATATTCTTCGCCCGCTGCTTATTCTGGCGCTGATGATCGCCGCCCATGTAGCGGGCTTCGAATCCTCGGCCCGCACGGCTTTGCTGGCGGCCATCGCCGCCACCTACATGACCTCGGTGCTGCAACTGGTCACGGTCACCGCCAATCTCGACAAGCGCTATCCTGCCGGTCCGCGCCGCACGGAACTGAAACTGTGGGTATCCGTGGCGCTGCCGATCTTCCTGGTCGAGGGCTTCTTCTTCCTGCTCACTAACGCCGATGTGCTGATGGTTGGCCGTTTCCTGCCGCCGGAAGATGTCGGCGTCTACTTCGCCACAGTGAAGACGCTGGCGCTGGTGCATTTCGTCTATTTCGCAGTCAAGGCCGGCGCGGCGCAGCGCTTCGCCGGCTTGATGGGCAACAACGACAAGAGCGGGCTTGCGGCCTTCGCGCGCGAGACCGTGCAATGGACCTTCTGGCCGTCGCTGGCGATGGGTCTGGCGTTGCTGGTGTTCGGCAAGCTTCTGCTGTCGTTGTTCGGCGAGTCGTTCACCGCAGGTTATCCGTTGCTGTTCGTGCTGGTGGCCGGCGTCGTCGCCCGCGCTTCCGTCGGGCCGGCTGAAAGCCTGTTGTCGATGTCGGGCAACCAGAACGCCTGCGCGGCTGTTTACGGGTTGACGCTGGCGCTCAACATCGCCCTTAACTTCTGGCTGATCCCCGTGTACGGACTTGCCGGCGCGGCGATTTCCACGACGATCGCCATGCTGTTCGAATCGCTCGCACTCGCCATTGTCATTCGCCGCCGCCTTGGCATCGTGATGTTCGTTTTCGCGCCGCGCGACGGGAGGGCTGCGTGATGGCGTCGGTTCCGTTGCTTGACGAATCGATCGGCGCGCAGGGCTCTGCCATCGTCAACACGCTCGCCGGCACTGGCGAGAACGGGGTTGCGCCGGAGATTACCGCCGAACTCGGCGCCGGCGCGGTCGACCGGCATCTGCTGGTCTATCCTGCCCATGCAGGCTATGACATGGTGGAGGCGCTCGACGAGCTGACCAACCGGGCGGCCGAACCCAACATTTTCTTTGCGCCCCGCTTTGCCGCCCCGGCGATGCCGCGGCTGGAAGATCGCGTTGTGCGCTACCTGCTGATCGAGGATCGCGGCAAGCGCACCGAAACCCGCCTGCTGATGCCGTTCTCTGTCGACAAGCCGGGCTTTGCCGTCGGGCATTCGATCCTGCGCGCCTGGTCGCATCCCTTCGGGCCGCTCGGCACGCCTTTGGTGGATGCATCCGATGCCGCCCGCCTGATCGACCAGATGCTGGCGACGCTGGGCGAAGCCCGTGTGGCGCTGCCGAAATTACTGGTGTTGCCCGACCTGCGCACCGACGGCGTGGTGGCCAGCCTGTTCCGCGCCGTTGCGCTCAGCCGTGGCCTGCCCATCGTCACCGCCAACGGCTACCAGCGCCCGGCCCTTCAGAGCACGCTCGACGGCGAAGCCTATCTGCGGCAGGCGATCGGCGCCCATCACCGGCGTGACCTCGGACGCATGCGCCGCAAGCTCGAAAAACGCGGTCCGGTGGCGCACAATGTAGCCCGTTCCGTCAATGACGTGCGCTACCGCATGGAGGAGTTCCTTGCGCTGGAAGCCGCCGGCTGGAAGGGCCGCGAGCGATCGGCGCTGGCGTCGGACCGGTTCCGGGCCGCGTTCGCCCGCGAGGCGGTCAACAGCCTCGCCGAACGCGATGCCGTGCGCATCCATACGCTCGACCTTGGCGGCCGCGCCATCGCCTCGCTGATCGTCTTCGTGGGAAGCGGCGAGGCCTGGACCTGGAAGACCGCCTTCGACGAGGCTCATGGAGATTGTTCGCCCGGCCGGCTGCTGATCGCCGAGGTCACCGCCAACCATCTCGACGATCCCAATATCGAGCGGACCGATTCCTGCGCGGTGCCGGACCATCCGGTGATGTCGCACATGTGGACCGAACGCATCGCCATGGCGACGCTGGTGATCGGGCTGAAGCCGGAGCTCGACCGGGAGACGCGGCAGGTCGCCTCGCAACTCGATCTCTACAAGACGACCCGCAATGCCGCGCGCATCGTGCGCGACCGGGTGCGTGCGTTGATCGGGCGGGATTGAGGCTGCCGCGCTCGTTTCGCCGAGCTCCGCCTTCCATTCGCCATGCCGCATTGAGGGGCACGCTTGGCGCGGCTTGCAATCTGCCCTATTGCCTCCGCAATCGCGGGCGATGACCGCCCAACTTGGCCGAACCGCCTGACGCGCGGCAATCGGCACGGAGCCGATAGACGATGAATGCCGAAAACCGCTGCCGCGTCTTCCTGATCACGCCCGACTGGCCGGATGACGACCGCCTCACCGCAGCGCTTTCGGCTGCGCTGTCTGGCGGCGATGTCGCCAGCGTGCTTGTTGCCGCGCACGGGCTTGCCGAAGACGCCTATGCGGCGCGGCTTCAACTGCTGACACCGCTCATCCAGCAGGCCGGTGCCGCCGCGCTTGCTGATACCGACACCCGCGCCATGGGCCGCACCGGCGCCGACGGCGTGCATCTGGCCGTCGCTGCCCCTGCGCTGTCAGACGCGGTCAAGCGGCTTTCACCCGGCCGCATTGTCGGGGCGGGCGGCGCGGAAACCCGGCACGACGCGCTGGAACTTGGCGAAGCCAATCCCGATTACCTGTTGTTCGGGCGCATTGGCGCCGACAAGCGGCCGGCCGCTCATCCGAAAAACCTCGATCTGGCCGCCTGGTGGGCGGAGTTCGTCGAGATTCCGGGCGTCATTCTTGCCGGTGCCGAAATCGGTTCGGTGGTGGAGGCGGCGGCCACAGGAGCGGATTTCGTCGCCGTCGGTTCCGCCGTGTTCGACCATGCAGACCCGGCTGCCGCTGTCGCCGAAATCAATGCGCTGCTCGACGCCCATGCGCCGCACTTCGCGGAGGCGGCCGGGTGACGTTTCCTTGCAAACCGGGCCTTTGGGCGGCCGTGACGCTGGCCTTGCTGATGGCTGTGTCGCCGGTATCGGCGCAGGACGCGACGCAAGGCGCACCCGTCGCACAGGGCGAAAAGCCGTTCCCGGATCCCGACCGGTTCGGCGGAAAGGCTATCGACGAGGCCTACGGCGCCTATCAGCGTGGGCTCTACATCACCGCATTGAAGCTTGCACTCGCCCATGCCGAGAAAGGCGATCCGGCCGCTCAGACGCTGGCCGCCGAGATATACGCCCGCGGGCTCGGTGTGCCGCGCAACGAAAAGGAGGCCGCGCGCTGGTATGGTCGCGCCGCCGAACAGGGCGTGGCGGAGGCGCAACTCCAGTACGGGCTGGCGCTGATGGAAGGCCGCGTGATCGCCGCTAATCGCGAAAAGGGCGTGGCTTATCTGCAAAGGAGCGCCGATGCCGGCAATGCGCGCGCGGCATTCAACTTCGCGCAGGTCACCGTCACCGATAAACCGGGCGATGCCGGCGAGCGGGCGGCTTGGCCGTATTTTCTCACTGCAGCGAAGGCCGGGATTCCTGACGCCCAGTATGCCGTTGCCCGCTTCTACGCCACCGGTTCGGGCGGTCAGCCGCGTAACGAGGCCGAGGCGCGCAACTGGCTGGTGCGTGCCGCGCGCCAGAATTTCGACACCGCACAGATGGAACTCGGCGCATGGCTGGTGGAGGGCAGGGGCGGCGCGCGCGACTATGAGGCAGGCTTCCGCTGGATGCAGGTTGCGGCACAAGCCGGCAACGTGGCGGCGATGAACCGGCTGGCGAAGCTCTACCGCGCCGCGCTCGGCACCGAGCCCGACGACATTGCCGCCGCCGCCTGGTACATCCTGTCGCGCCGCGCCGGCTTGCGCGACCGCGATCTCGACGTTTTCCTCGACGGTTTGACCGACCAGGAACAGCGTCAGGCGATCGACCGCGCCAACCGGCTGCGCTGATTGCCGGGCGTTCGCCAACCGCCGCACTTGCGCAAATGCGGCGCTTGTGGTCTTGAGGCGCCGGAATTGGCCGGCGTCGCGATGTGCCGGCCGTGATTTTTTCAGGTGAGACGATGAAGATCAACGGCAACGAAATCAAACCCGGCAATGTCATCGAGCACAATGGCGGCCTGTGGGTCGCGGTGAAGTGCAATGCGGTGAAGCCGGGCAAGGGTGGCGCGTTCAACCAGGTGGAACTGAAGAACCTGATCGACGGCACCAAGCTGAACGAGCGCTTCCGCTCCTCGGAATCGGTGGAGCGCGTGCGGCTGGAACAGAAGGACTTCCAGTTCCTCTACAACCAGGACAACGCGCTGGTGTTCATGGATTCCGAAACCTACGACCAGCTCGAACTGTCGACCGATTTCGTTGGTGAGCGCGCCGCGTTCCTGCAGGATGGTATGACCGTCACGGTGGAAATGCACGAGGAACGCCCGATCGGAATCCGTTTGCCGGACCAGGTGACGCTGACCATTACCGAAGCCGATCCGGTCGTAAAGGGCCAGACCGCGGCTTCGTCCTACAAGCCGGCCATGCTCGAAAACGGGCTTCGCATCCTGGTGCCGCCCTTCATCGAATCGGGCGAACGCGTCATCGTCGACACCAACGAAGTCGCCTATCTGCGCCGCGCCGACTGACGCGTCAGAATCGCGGAAACGAAAGGGTTCGCCATGGCGCGCTCGGCGCTGCTCAATGTCATGGTCACCGCCGTGCTGAAGGCCGGCAAGGGGCTGGCGCGCGATTTCGGCGAGGTGCAGAACCTGCAGGTTTCGCTGAAGGGACCGGGCGATTTCGTCAGCCAGGCCGATATGCGCGCCGAAAAGACGCTACATGCCGAACTGGCGCGCGCAAGGCCGGGCTACGGTTTCCTTATGGAGGAAGGCGGCGCGATCGCCGGCGAGGACGAACAGCACCGCTGGCTGATCGATCCGCTCGACGGCACCACCAATTTCCTGCACGGCATCCCGCAATTCTGCATTTCGGTTGCGCTGGAGCGGCAGGGCCAGCTGATGGCCGCGGTCGTCTACAACCCGGCCAATGACGAACTCTACACAGCCGAGCGCGGCGGCGGGGCGTTTCTCAACGACAGGCGCCTGCGGGTTGCCGGGCGCAAGCGCCTGTCGGATTGCATCGTCGGCTGCGGCATTCCGCATCTCGGCCGGCCCGGCCACGGCAAGTTCCTGATGGAACTGCGCCATGTGATGAACGAGACGGTCGGCGTGCGCCGGCTCGGCTCGGTCGCGCTCGATCTCGCCTATGTGGCGGCCGGTCGCCTCGACGGCTTCTGGGAAGACGGCATGAGCCCCTGGGACATGGCGGCCGGCGCATTGTTGATCCGCGAGGCCGGCGGCTTCGTCACTGACCGCAAGGGCGGAGACGACATGTTCGGCCGCAAGGAAATCGTCGCCGGCAACGAGGATATCCACCGCGCGCTGCTTGCACAGTTGCGCAAGGCCGACGGCTGACGCGCAAGTCCCCCGCCAAACAGCCCGCTATCCCATGGGCGTTTCGGCATCGCCGAACTTCGCCTTCATCGCCGCATCGATCTGCGGCACGGTGAACTGCGATTTCGGGCTTGCCGCGCCGCGCAGTTGCAAATGCGGCCAGTCCTTCAGGCTGTTCCAGAAACCGCCGGCGTTCAGCCCCGCATCGCGGGCTTGCGCAGCCCACACATGATAACCGTTAACGCCGTTGACCAGCTTGGTCGTGCTCCATTCGGCCGCGCCGCCGACATTCCAGAACGCATCCACCGCCTCGCCCCACTGGTGCCAGGAAAAGCCCGGCAGCGCGCCGGTGATCTTCGGTCCGTCCGGTTGAGGGCCAACATCGCGCATCACCTTTGCGAGGTAGGGCGCGCCCTTCGCTTCCAGATCGGCAATCGCAGCGTCGCATTCGGCGCGGCTGCGCGACTGGCGCCAGAAGCGCGCCTGCACCCAGGGATCGCGCACGCCGAAATACGGCTGCATCTTTACGCCACGCGCCGCGCATGCGGCGATTACCGCCTGCACCTTGGTCCAGAAGCCGGCGTCCAGATTGGCGGGGGTGAACGGAGCCACGTTTTCGGCGGCGCGTCCACCGCTTGGGGCGCACCGCCCGGCACTGAGCACGACGTCGAAATCTTCAGGCTGTTCGATTGTTGGAATGGGAGTGTCGGACACGGAAATCTCCTGTCGTTCAAGCCCCAGAAGCCGACAGTACGCCCTTTTGCGCCGTCGCGATACGGAAGGGAATGCAAACCGGAAAATATTCTTTCGGGGTGACTGAGCGGCCGCTCAACTGCGGTCGCCCGCCAGTTCTTCCGAAAGCTCGCCGACAGCCTTCTGCGCATCGCGCATCATCGGGTAGACGGCAAGCGCCCGCTCCCAGGCCTGCAACGCCATTTCCTTGTGGCCGGTCTGGGTGAGGATGCCGGCAAGACCGGACAGCGCGCCGAAATGGCGTGGCTCAAGCGCCAGCGTGCGCTCGATATCCTGCATCGACTTGGCGAAATTGTTCATCTGGTAATGCAGCGTGGCGCGGCGGTTCCACGCCTCGGCGTAGGTCGGCGCAAGCGCGGTGGCGGCATCGAGGAAATCGAGTGCGATCGCGTTGTCCTTGCGTGCGGCCGCCTCGCCGGCCCAGCGCATCAGGAGATCGATCGTGTCGCTTTCCGAGCGGTTCCATTCTGCCCAGATGCGTTGCGATACGGCATTCGCCTCACGCTCGGAACCCGCGCGCGCGAGTTCGGCAAACAGCGCGTCAAGACGCTCGGCGCGGGTTTGGGTGGGATTTGCGGCGACAGGCTTCGCCTGTTCCTGCGCGCCGTCGGCAAGCGCGGGCAAGGCGGCGAGGCAAAAGACAAGGCAGGCGGCAAAACGCTTCATGCGCGGAAAGATAGCCTTTCCGCGCCGCGCGTCAACAGATGTGGGGGAAACGCCGGCGACCAGAACCGGCGGCAGCGGTCAACCCTGGCGCGCCTTGTAGCGCGGGTTTTCCTTGTTGATGATGTAGACGCGGCCCTTGCGGCGCACCAGACGGTTCTGGCGATGGCGTCCCTTCAGCGACTTCAGCGAGTTCTTGATCTTCATGGCGGATATCCGTGGCAGGCCTTGCGGCGCAATCAAAAGGGCGCGCCGTTTGCTGCTGTTGGCGCGCCCGCAAATGTGATGGTGCGCCATAGCGCTGGCCAACGGTGTTTGTCAACCGTATGACAGGTTGCGGCGCAAACCGGGTGAAGCGGGCGATGGACAGTTGGGGTGAGGCGGCGGCATCGCCGGCGGGCGTGGCGCTGGTAGCGGTCGGCGCCTTCTATGCGCTTGCAGGGGCGATTGCGGCGCGCGCCACGCTGTTTGCCTCCTTTCTCGACGCCGCGCTCGATGCGCTTGCCCCGCACAAGGCCAATCCGGCCGAGCGGGAACGTACGCTATGGCTCGCCGGCGGCGCGGCGCTGGTGTTTGCCGCCGGCGTCGCACTCGTCTTGCTGCTGCCGCTTGCGCCGCTGGTCTTCGGCCTCGCGCTCGCTCATCAGGCACTTTATCTGTTCTTCGTCGCGCCGCGGCGGCTCGATCCCTTCGATCCGCCCGATCCGGCGGGACGGCGTAGATCGGCAAACGCAGCGCTGGTCTTCGCCTTCGCCTTTGCGGTTGTGCTGTGGGCGGGAATATCCGGACGGCTAGCAGCGGAATCCGGCGCATGGCCGATGCGCACCGGCCTGTTTGCCGCTGCCACGGCGGCGTTTTGCGTATGGCTTGCCGCGCGGGTGTTGCGTCCGCTGATGACACGTCGGCAAAGTACGGAACTCGCCGAAAGCGAGTACGTTGACGAACGCCTCGATGATGATCCGGACGGCGCGTTGCCGGAACTGGTATCCGTCCTCGTCATGGCCGAATACGGCTGCTGGCCGCTCTGGGTCGATCACGGTGGTGGGCGCGACAACGAGGATCCGGCCTGGCTCGGGTTGTCGGAGGCGCTGGCCGGCGACCTCGGTGACTGGCAGGACCGCTTCGCCGCCGCATGGGACATGGACGACCCCGCCACCGGGCCGCGCTGGAACGATGGCCAGCAGCGCCAACACGATTTCGACGGGCTGGCGCTGGCGAAGCGGCTGGCCGCCGAACTGGAGGCGCGCGGCGACGCCGCGACCGTCGTCAGCTTCCGTTTTTCCACGGGCGAGGACATCACACTGTCGGGGCCGTGAGCGCAGGGGAATCGCTTCACACCTGGCCTATGGAGTCTACCCCCACCCCTGCCCCTCCCCTCAAGGGGGAGGGGAATGGCAGACGCCGCGTTCCTTGTCGGAACACTGCGTTTCCGAAAGCGGGAACGGCCGCTAACGCGGCCTCACCGTCCCCCTCCCCCTTGAGGGGAGGGGTCAAGGGTGGGGGTACGTCTGAAGCGGTTGCCCTCGCCATGAGCGGCTGGCCGGTTGCCCCGGCAACGCTTTGGCTGTAACCGGGCCGCAACCGAACCGAGGCCCGGAACCCGCCATGACCGCCAGCCATTTGCGCCCGCAAAAATCCTTCCAGGCGCTGATCCTGACCCTGCACAACTACTGGGCCGACAAGGGCTGCGTCATCCTGCAGCCCTACGACATGGAGGTGGGCGCCGGCACGTTCCACCCGGCGACGACGTTGCGCGCGCTCGGGCCGAAGCCTTGGAACGCCGCCTACGTGCAGCCCTCGCGCAGGCCGAAGGACGGACGCTACGGCGAAAACCCCAACCGGCTGCAGCATTATTACCAGTACCAGGTGATCCTGAAGCCCAACCCGGCCAACCTGCAGGAACTCTATCTCGGCTCGCTTGCCGCGATCGGTCTCGACCCGCTGGTGCACGACATCCGCTTCGTGGAGGATGACTGGGAAAGCCCGACGCTCGGCGCCTGGGGCCTCGGCTGGGAATGCTGGTGCGACGGCATGGAGGTGTCGCAGTTCACGTACTTCCAGCAGGTCTGCGGCATCGAATGCGCGCCGGTCGCCGGCGAACTGACCTACGGTCTGGAGCGGCTGGCGATGTATGTGCAGAACGTCGACAATGTCTACGACCTGAACTTCAATGGGCTGGAGGGCGAGGACAAGGTCACCTACGGCGACGTCTTCCTGCAGGCCGAGCAGGAGTATTCCCGCTACAATTTCGAGT
>CALMYO010000052.1 GCA_937873685.1 uncultured Paracoccaceae bacterium | reverse complement strand
GCCATTCGCGCCTGTGCCGGCCGTGGCGGGATCGGCCTGCCCGACGGCATCCACAAGCGGCCCGACCGCATCCGCCACATCTCGCCGCGCATCGAGCAGGCCGGCGGCTTCATGGCCGACGTCTACTATCGCCTCACCGGCCAGCCGCTGGCGGTCTACGCCTCCACCGGCCCCGGCCCGATGAACATGATGATCGCGGTCGCCAACGCATACTATGACAACTCGGCTTTCTTCCTGATCACCGGCCAGGTGCCGACCAACCAGTTCGGCTCGGGCGCGCTGCAGGACGACTACCGCTACAATGGCGACATGTCGGACATCTTTGCCCCCGTGGTGAAGAAGAGCTGGCGCATCCGCAAGGTGGAGGATCTCGTCAAGGCCCTGCCCGACGCCTTTGCGCTGATGCGCCACGGCAGGCCGGGTCCGGTGCATTTCGACATGCCCTACGACCTCTACATCAAGACCGCGCCGGTCTCGACGCCGGAGCCGAGCGCCCATCCGCTGAACTGGCGCACGACGGTCGCCGACGAACCGGTCGCCAAGGCGCTCGACCTGTTGTGCAACGCACAGCGCCCACTGATCCTCGCCGGCGGCGGCATCCGCACCGCCCGCGCCTTCGAGGAACTGCGCGCGCTGGCCGAACAGCTCGACATCCCGGTCTACACCTCGTTCATGGGCAAGGGCGCACTGCCCTCCGATCACAGGCTGAACCTCGGCGTCGCGGGTGTGTGGGGCGAGTATCCGGCAACCGAAGCTGCCCGCAACGCCGACGTGATCCTCGCCATCGGCGCCCGTTTCAATGATTTGCACACCGGCTCATGGATACCGGGCTATGTCTACAACATTCCGCCGACACGCCTGATCCAGGTCGATATCGACGCCGAGGAGATCGGGCGAAACTATCCCGTCGAGATCGGCATGGTGGCGGATGCGAAGGCGTTCCTGCAGCAGGCGTTGCGGATCGCGCGCGCCCGCAACAACCGCCTCGCCTACGGCTCCAACTGGATGAAGGAGATCGAGGGCTGGAAGATGGACTGGCGCAACTACTGCGCCCCGTTCGAGCGTTCCAGCGAGGTGCCGATCGAGCCGCGGCGCATGCTGGCCGACATCGTGAAGATCTCGCCGCCGGACACGGTGATGGTCGACGATGTCGGCAATTGCCAGGTCTGGTCGGAACAGTACTGGATGCCGAAGGTGCCGGGCACGCACATGACGGCCGGCGGCTTTGCGGCGATGGGCTTCGGCGTCTGCGGCGTGCTGGGCGCCAGGCTTGCCCGCCCGAATTCGCCCTGTGTGACGCTGTGCGGCGACGGCGCCTTCATGATGGCGCCGCACGCGGTGGCGACGGCGGTGGAGTACAATCTGCCCGCCGTCTGGGTGCTGCAGAACAACTACGCCATCGGCACCATCCGCGACCTGCAGCGCGCCTATCTCGACGGCCGCGAGATCGGCACCAGCTTCGTCAACGAGCGCACCGGCAAACTGTGGAACCCGGATTTCGCCAAGATGGCGGAGGCGATGGGTGGGCGCGGCATCCGCATCGAGCACCCGGACCAGTTCGGCGACGCCTATCGCGAGGCGATCCGCTCCAACATCCCGACCGTCATCGATGTCGTCATCAATCGCGACACCGGCATCCCGATCACCGGCACCTGGCAGATGCCGCCGATCCCCGAAGTGCAGCCGACCTTCGGAAAACGCAAGGTGCGGTAAACTGCCGAAACGCCTGTTGTTTTGACAGGCTTTCGCGGCGTTTCGACGGTTGCCGTATGGCGCGAGCGCGCGTAGGGACAAGCTGCGCCATTTGGCAACAAGAACAACCCTACCCGGAAAACGCATGAACCCGGACCTGTTCCCCGAACTGGGCGCGCCCGCCGCGTTCGCGCGCTATGAGGCGGTGCGTCACCGGCTGCCGAACGCTGTCTTTCCCTCGCAGGCCCGCCGCGCCGCCAACCTTGGTGAGATATCCGAATCAATCGATGTCTTCGTCTTCGATGCGTTTGGGGTTTTGAATGTCGGCGAGACGCCGATTGCGGGGGCAAGGGAACGCGTGGCGGCGCTGGTCGCTGCCGGAAAGCGCTGCTTCGTGGTCACCAATGCGGCAAGCTACGGCAAGGCGGCGGCTATCGCCAAGTTCCGCCGTCTCGGCTTCGATTTTCCGGACGAGTGCATCGTCGCCAGCCGCATGGCGGCCGAACGCAGCCTCACCGCCTACCCGGACGCGCGCCGATGGGGCGTCGCCGCCCCGCCCGGCTTCGATACCGCGGAACTTGCGGTAACCGCGACGGTGCTGCGCGACGAACCTGAATCTTATGAAACCGTTGACGGCTTCCTGCTGCTGTCGAGCAGCGATTGGTCGCCGATGCGCCAGTCGATGCTGGAAGACGCCATGCGCCAGCGCGCACGGCCGGTGGTCGTTGCCAACCCCGATCTGGTGGCGCCACGCGAGGACGGCTTTTCCACCGAGCCGGGCTGGGCCGGCCATCGCCTCGCCGACATCGACGAAACACGCGTCACCTTCCACGGCAAGCCGTTCGGATCGGTCTACGACATCGTGCGCGAACGGCTCGGCATCGACATCGCGCCGCATCGCTTCTGCATGGTCGGCGACACGTTGCACACCGACATTCTCGGCGGCGCGTCGCAAGGGTGGAAAACGGCCCTCGTGTCGGATCACGGCCTGCTGCGAACGATGGACATCGATGTGGCGATCACCCAATCCGGCATCGTGCCGGATTTCATCGTGCCGTCGATCTGAGGCGAATCGTCTTCACAACAGGAGCACCGGAACCGTGAACGCCAAAGCCGTCCCGACCTATCGCTATGCCGCGCGGCTGAACGCCTTCAAGATTGGCAAGGAGCGCTACTGGCCCGGCCGCAACCGCATCACCACAATCGACCTCCTGGAACGGGCCGCCACGGTGAAAGGCCTCAATGCCGCCGACCTGAACTATCCCGACCATTTTGAGGACAGCGACACCGCGGCTCTGGCAAACGCGGTCGACCGGCTCGGCATGTACGTCAACGGGTTGGCGATGCGCTACTACACCGACCCAGGCTTCAAGCTCGGCGCCTTCACCAATCCCGATGCCGCGACCCGGCGCAAGGCGATCGACATCACCAAGGCGGGCATCGATGCGGCTTGCGAACTTGGCGCCGACCTGATGACACTCTGGCTCGGCCAGGACGGTTTCGACTATCCGTTCCAGATCGATTACGGCCGCGCCTGGGACGACACCATCGCCGCGCTCGCCGAAGTCGCAGCGCACAACGCGGACATACAGATAGCAATCGAATACAAGCCGAACGAGCCGCGCTCGTTTGCGCTGATGCCTGACGTGGCGACCACGCTGCTGGCTATCCGCGAATGCGGCGCGGCCAATCTCGGCGTGACGCTGGATTTCGCCCATGTGCTCTATGCCGACGAGATGCCGGCGCATGCAGCCGCACTGGTTGCGCGCCACTCGCGGCTGCTCGGCGTGCACCTGAACGACGGCTACGGCAAGCGCGACGACGGGCTGATGGCGGGGTCGATCCATCCGGTCCAGACCATCGAACTGCTGGTGGCGCTCAATCGCGCCGGCTACGACAGGGCGATCTATTTCGACACCTTTCCCGACCTTTCCGGCCTCGATCCGGTAGCCGAATGCGCCGCCAACATCGCGTTTACAGACCGGCTGGTCGCGATCGCCGCCGAACTGGCAAGCGACACGGCGCTGGCCGAGGCGATCGCTCGACAGGATGCGGCGGCCAGCCAGCGCATCGTGCAGGCGGCGCTCACAGGGGCGCGGCGGTGAGCGTCTTCGTGGCGGGATCACTGCACTACGACGTAGTCGTAGATGCGCCGCGCCTGCCGGCGCTCGATGAAACGCTGATCGGCCAACAGGTCGCCTATGTGTTTGGCGGCAAGGGTGGAAATCAGGCTGTCGCCGCCAGCCGCCATGGTGCGACGACCGCCTTTGCCGGGCGGGTGGGCGACGATGCGGCCGGCCGGTTCTTAGCTGACGGGCTCACGGCAGCCGGTGTTGACATTGCGCAGGTGCAGATCGGCAAGGGCGAAAGCTCCGGCATGAGCGTCGCCATCGTCGATGCCGCCGGGAGCTACGGGGCGGTGGTCGTCTCGGCTGCGAACCGCGTCATCAACGCTTCGGCGATAACCCTGCCCGCCGATACGCGCATCGTCATGCTGCAGAACGAGGTTCCCGAAGCCGTCAACATCGCGGTCGCGCACACCGCCCGCGCTCGTGGCGCTCGGGTGCTGCTCAACGCCGCGCCAATGCGCTCCATGGCGCAGGAATTGCTGGCGCTGGTCGACATCCTGGTCGTCAACCGCGTGGAGGCGGCGGAACTTCTTGGTTTCGACACCGCGTCTGTCGAGCGGAATGCACTACTCCATTGTGTTGGGTATCAATCGGCGGAGCGCGCGGGCGCATTCCTCCCCCTTGAGGGGGAGGTGGGCGCGCAGCGACCGGAGGGGGCGCGATCCGGGCAACGGCCCCACCCCCGACCTTCGGTCGGACCCTCCCCTTCCAGGGGAGGGAAAAGCGCCGAGCCGTTCTGGCCTCACCCCACTGCAAACGTCGCGGCAGGCCGTGGATCGGATGAAATGGATCCGGTGTCGTCAGTCGGTATAGCGCGACCGCACCACTTCCCGGCTCTCGTTGTCACGCTCGGCGGCGACGGGCTGCTGCTCCTTGCGGACGGTGCGGTGCGCGCCATGCCGGCCTTTCCGGCAACCGTTGTCTCCACCCACGGCGCTGGCGATGCGTTCTGCGGCGCGCTTGCCGCGCGGCTCGATGCGGGAGATATTATCGAAGAGGCGCTGGCCTATGCGCAGGCCGCCGCGGCGCTGCATGTCTCGACGCCCGTCAATCAACGCAGCGCCATCACGCCGGACGCCGTGCGCGCCTTGATGGGCGAAGGAAACCGCGGCCGCTGAGTCCGGAATAGCGGGCGCAGATGTCGGAGCGGCTTGGTCCGATGAGCCTCTACGCGGGGATTTTCCCTCCCCGTTGAGGGGAGGGAAAATCCCCGTGTTGCAGCGCTTGGCAAAACCGCTCGAAACTTTTCGCCCGATGTACTGGAGCCTCCCGCGAGCGGCTCACCCCTTGACGGGTGCGGCCCGCTTGCGCGTCGGCTTCTGCGCGCCAGCGGGCTTCTCTGCTTCTGCCGGCTTTGCGACCTCCACCGGTTTTGGCGCTTCGTCCTGTGCGTTCAGGCCGTAGCCCTTCATGCCGGCGGCCGTCTCGGCGATCTGCTCGTCCGTCATCATCACCGCGCCGCCGATCAGCAGCGTGTGGTAGTATTGCTTGGCGATCGTCTCGAGTTCGACCGCATACCACATCGCCTTTTCCAGCGTGTCGCCGAGCGCGATCATGCCGTGGCTGCCGAGCAGGCAGCCCATGCGATCTTCAAGCGCCTCCACCGCCAGCTTCGACAGTTCAGGCGTACCGAAACGCGCATAGCCGGAGCAACGGATGTTCGGCCCGCCGAAAGCAGCGATCATGTAATGGCAGGGCGGGATGTCGCGCCGTGTCATGGCGAGTATCGTCGCATACATCGAATGGGTGTGGACAATGGCGTTGATGTCCGGCCGCGCCTTCTGGATGTCGAGATGAAAGCGCCATTCGCTCGACGGGCGCTTCGGCCCCTCCCAACTGCCGTAATCGCGGTCGAGCGGCATGCGCGCGATCATGTCGGGCGTCATCGTCTCGTAAGGGATGCCGCTTGGCGTGATCAGGATGCTGTCCTTATGGCGCACCGAGATGTTGCCGGACGTGCCCTGGTTGAGGCCGTTGTCATTCATCCAGCGGCAGTGATCGATGATCGACTGGCGGATGGCGTCTTCCTTCTTGCCCATGCGGATCTCGCTTTCGTCAAATGCAACACGGATTTTTGTACGGCATCGCCGCTCAGGCGGCGACACCGGCGCGATGCAGGGCCGAAAGGTCGACCTGCAGTTCCGTGTCGCCGGTTATCGCATCGATGATGGCGCGGGCAAGCGGCACTTCGTCCCGGTCAAGCCGGCCGGCTGCGGCAAGCGCGTCAAGCGGCGCCTGCAACGCTTCGGCGACCAGCGTTCCCTCGACGGTTTCTCCGGCGAGGGGCCCCTCCATCGCCTCGCTGTAGCGCATCCCCGCGCCAAGCAGGCGGCCAAGCCGGCTGTTGCGCCCGGCCTGGCAGGTGACATGCAGGTCGCCGACGCCGGCCAGACCGTATGCGGTTTCGGTGCGGCCGCTGCTCACCGTTACGATGCGCGCGAGTTCCGTGACCGCCTGATTGAACAGGCTGGCGGCGAGATTGTGCAGCGCGGCGTTGTTGACGGTAGGTGAGGATTCCAAACGGCCGGCTGCGGTACCGACGCCGATGGCGTAGAAGTTCTTCAGCGCCGCGCAGATTTCGAGACCCACCAGATCGTCCGTTGCGCGAAGCTGGTAGTAGGGCGTCGACAGGGCGCCGGCCAGTCGCTCGGCCAATCCGCGATCTCGAAACGCGACAGCCGCCGATGTCGCCCGCCGCACCGCGAGTTCGCCGGCGATGCAGGGCCCGCCGACCGCCCCGATCGGTCCATGTGCAACGCCGTTTTCTGCAAATTGCCGCGCCATGTAGTCGGGGAGGATTTCCACCCGGTCGGTTGCGCGCGCAATGCCCTTGGTCAGCAACACGATCGGCGCATCACCGGTATCGTGCTCCGCAAGAAGTTCCACCGCCCAGTCGACCCCCGGCGTCGAGACGCCGACGATCACCAGTTCCGCCGGTTCGGCGAAGGCTTCGGCCATCTCGCGATCGTCGAACACCGCGATGTTGTCGCCAATCGGCGCTTTCAGCCGGCCATGCACGCGATCCCGCTTCATGCCGGCGACAAGTTCGCGGTCGAGATGCGTGCCGATGAGACGCACGGCGATGCCCCGATCGCTCAGCGGCAATGCAAAGGCGGTTCCCATCACCCCGGCGCCGAGAACGATGGCAGAGTTCATGACAGCGCCCGCCTTTTGATATCGGAAACACCGAATGATTCGGATTCGGCGAATTCTTCGAGCAGTCCTGAGTCCGCGGCGATGTCGAGGATCGAGAACCGGTTGCGGATTTCCCGCGCATGGAGGATCGCATCGCGCCACACGCCATCCGGCAGACCGGAGGATGCAGCCGTGACATAGCCGCCGGCCGCTTCCAGCGCATCGACGAGCATTTGCGTCGGCAGCAGCACGTCGCGCAATGGCGCACGGAACGCATCCCAGTCGGCGGCCATTTCGCTGTTTACGCGGGCGGCTTCGCCAGCGTTGAGCGCCTTGGCGCGGAACTCACCTGCGCACCAACTGCCGAGCGCCGCGCCATAACGGGCGCGCATATCGGCTTCATCGATCCGCGTCGCGTCAAGGATGGGTGGCGCATCCGCGTCGAGCACGCAATGCTGCAGCCTCGACATCGCCACCGCCGCATAGCCCACCTGATGGCCATGCAGCGTGCCGGGATGGGCGTCGCCGGCAAACATGTCGATCCAGTGGCTGACGAGGTGCTCCGACATCGACCCGTGATGGCTGGTGCCGGTGAAACAGGTGCCAAGCCCGGTCCAGGTGAGGAGGCGCAGCAACACGCGGATGGCAGCGCGGTCACCGGTCCCGACGCCTGCGGCGCGGTCGAGCAGATCGCGCTCGTCGTCCCGCTGCAGGATGAACGGAACCTCGAAATACGGCGTGCCGAACAATCGCGCCGACAGCCGCCAGTCCACCTGCGCGGTGCTGCGGCACAGGCAATCGCCGAGGCCGGCGCGCGCGAGGAAGGGCGGCGCGGCGGCGATGACTCCGATATCCATGAACACGCCGGCCGGCGTGTGCGCCGGCAGCGACTGCTTGAAGCCTTCCGGACTGGTGATCGAGGCCGTGACCGAGGTGTAACCATTCATCGAGGCGGCGGTCGCAAAGGTCGCAAAACGCCGCCCGTCGCGAAACGTCGCGTACTTGACGAGATCCTGCAGCGTGCCCGATCCGACCGCGACACAGACCTCGGCATGGCGGGTGCGTTCGGTTACATCGGCCACGGCGTCTGTCGTCGCCTCGTCGTTGTCGATCACGACATCGTCCACCGTCCCAAGCGACCTGAGCGCCTTGACGACGCGCGCGCCGAGCGCGTCGTGCGTGCGCGGGTCGGACACGACGGCGATGCGCCCCGAAAGGCCAACCCCCGCGACAAGATCGGCTTCCGCTCCGTCGAGCGTATCCTCGATGCGTATGTCGTCGAAGGGAATGCGCTCAGCCTTCAGCCCGGTTTCCGGGTTGATCCACGCGCCGGCCAGCATGGCGTCGAGCGTCGCATCGCCGGTGGAACGTGCATGCCCGTGGGTCATGACCAGCCCTGCGCAATTCGATCGAGCGGCGCGTAGAGCGGCTTTAGCGTCGGGTAGAGCTGGCGGTAGACCTCAAAGATCTCGCTGTAACGATCGCGGTTTGCGGCGACCGGTTCGGAGGTCGCGACAATATCGCCGCGCATCGCCTTGGCGGCGCGGGCGAAATCGCCAAACCAGCCGGCCCCGACAGCCGCGCACATCCCCGCGCCGAGCGACGAAGCTTCTGCGGTCGACGACATCGCAACCGCCTTGCCGGTGATGTCGGCGAAGATCTGGCGCCAGACCTTCGAGGCCGCACCGCCGCCGATGCCGACATAGCGCTCGACATGGATGCCGAGTTCCTGCTCCACGGCGGCGGTGGAGAGATGCTGCTCAAAGGCCAACCCTTCCATCAGCGCGCGATAGAGGTGGCCGCGGCCATGCGCGCCCGACAGGCCGAACCACACGCCACGCGCAGCCGAATCCCAGTACGGCGACATCACCCCCTGCCAGTAAGGCAACAGCAGCAATCCCTCGGCGCCGATACCCGCGGCGGCAGCTTCGGCCTCAAGCTTCGCCAGCAACTCGCCGCGCGGCAGGGTCTCGCCGGCGCAGATGGTGTCGGCAAACCAGGTCACGGTGAAGGTGCCGCCGCGAAGACAGGATTCGTAGTAGTAGCCCTTGCCCGTCGGGCTTCCCATCGTGCGCCAGGCCGGCGAATTGCGATATGCCTCCCCATGCACGCCCGAAACCAGCGCCGTTCCGATGTTGAGATAGGCGGTGTCCGGCGTCAGCGCCCCTGCCCCGAGCCCGGCCAATTGGCCGTCGCCGCCGCCGGCGACGACCGGCGTTCCGGGACTGAGTCCGGTCTCGGCGGCTGCCGACGCGCTCACCAATCCAAGAACGGTTCCGGGCGCGGCCACGGCGGGCACCCTGCTCTCGTCGATGCCGACCGCCGCTAGGATTTCCGGCGACCAGCGCTTCTCGCCATTGTCGAACAGGCCAAGCGGATCGGCCGATGCCCAGCTTGTGGCGTAGAGGCCCGTCAGCTTGTGCGTCAGGAAACCGTGCACATCTGCAAACATTGCCGTCTTTTCATGCAGTTGCGGCTCTTCCTTCGCCATCCAGTAGACGCGGTTGGCGACAGGGATCACATCGACCGGCTTGCCGGTGATGGCATGGATGCGGGCGGTCCCGTCTTCACCGCGTCCGAGGATGTCGGCGAGTTCATTGACCAGATGACGCGCGCGCTCGTCGAGCCAGACCATGCCGGCGCGCACCGGTTCGCCCGCCGCATCCAGCGGCACGAAGGTCTCGCGCTGGTTCGACACCGACCCGGCCGCAATGCGCGACGCGTCCACTTTCTGCGTTAACGCCGACAGGGCTGTCACCGCCGAAGCCCACCATTGTCGGGCGTCCTGCTCGTAATAATTCGGCTTCGGGCTGAACAGATCGACCGGCGCGCGGC
This sequence comes from uncultured Paracoccaceae bacterium, assembly GCA_937873685.1. Classification (GTDB taxonomy): domain Bacteria; phylum Pseudomonadota; class Alphaproteobacteria; order Rhizobiales; family Rhizobiaceae; genus CALMYO01. The sequence goes on along the minus strand of CALMYO010000052.1, from coordinate 9,094 downwards.
CTTCCGCCACCAGCGCGCCCTCGCCGCTCCGGGCGATCGCCTTTGTGGGGGCCGGGGAGGCATCGATCCCGACAACCGGATCGCCCGCCATTCAGCCCCCCTTTCGCCCGCCGCGGCGCTGCAACACCAGCGCGGCGGTCGTTTCGTCGGTGACCAGCGTTGTCAGAAGGCCCTTGCTCAACGCCCCGCGCAGTGCGACCGCCTTCGACGCGCCTCCGGTGATCACGATCACGCTGCCCATGTGCTTGAGATCGTCAGGCGGCAGGGCCAGCACGCGCCGGTTCAGCGGATGGTCGACGATCTCGCCCTTCTCGTCGATCCAGTAGCCCAGCAGGTCGCCGACTGCGCCGGCGGCTTTCAGCGAATCGATGTCACCCGGCTCGATCAGGCCAAGCGTCGCCATGGTCGCCTCTCGGTCGAGACCGCCGACGGAGATGTAGGCGATGTCCGCCTTGCGCGCGTGCTCGAAGGCGTCGAGGCGCGGCGTCGACCAGCATCGGCTGGCGCAGAAGCAGGTCGCGCGTCGCTTCCGAATCGGTGAAGGCCGGGCCGGCGATGTAGGAGCACTCGGCGGAGAACATGTCAGCCAGCCGCGGCGACATCTCGTAGGAGTTCATCACCGACCCGCGCGTCAACCCTCCCGTCAGCGACACCACCTCCAGCCCCGGAATGACCCGGCGCGCCATGGCCGCAAGGCTCTGGCGCAAGGTGCGCCCCCAACCGACGGCGAGCACCATGTTGTCGCGCAGCCGTTCGGACAGCAACTGCCCGCCTTCCATCGCCACCATGCGGCGCACGTTTTCCGGCTCGATCGGCGAGGGCACGACAAAGGCCTCGGCAAGGCCGAATTCGCCGACCAGCCGCCGTTCCAGTTCTATGCAAGACGCCAGCGGCGTGTTGATGCGCACCTGCACGAGGCCGGATTCCCGCGCCGCGGCAAGGATGCGGTTGATGCGGATGCGGTTCAGCCCGAGATGGCGGGCGATCTGCTCCTGGGTCTGGCCTTCCATGAAATAGAGCCAGGCCGCGCGCGTAGCGACCGCCGCTTCGCGGTCGTTCGCCGCGAAATCGACGATTCCCGCCGTCTCCGGCGCATTCGGCGCGGAGTTCGCGGCTGGTTTGGATTGAATGGACATGGCGCTGCTCGTCGCACTCGCTTCCGGTCAGGCCTTCTCCAGCGCCCGTCCGCTTTCGGGATCGAACAGGTGCATGCGTTCCGGATCGGGCGTCAGCCCGACCTTGGCGCCGTGCCGCCAGGAACCGCGCTCGCGGGTGATGGCGCAGACATCCTTGCCCTCGAAATCGCAATAGATATGGATTTCCGGCCCCGTCGGCTCCACCACCGAAACCTCGGTGGCGATGTCGCCGGTTTCGCCGATCGTCAGGTGCTCGGGCCGGATGCCGAGCGTCAGCTTTCGTCCCGGCGCGACCTTGAACCGAGAAGACAAGGGCAGCAGCGCGCCGCCCTTCGTGCGCATTGCCGGGCCGCCATTGCCCGCTTCCGCCACCCCTTCGATCAGGTTCATGGCCGGCGAGCCAATGAACTCGGCGACGAACAGGTTGGCCGGGTTGTCGTAGACGTCCAGCGGCGCGCCCTTCTGCTCGATGACGCCGGCGCGCATGATGACGATGACATCGGCCATCGTCATCGCCTCGATCTGGTCATGGGTGACGTAGACCGTGGTGGTCTTCAGGCGCTGGTGCAGTTCCTTGATCTCGGTGCGCATCTGCACGCGCAACTTGGCATCAAGATTGGATAGCGGTTCGTCGAACAGGAAGACTTCCGGATTGCGCACGATGGCGCGGCCCATGGCCACGCGCTGGCGCTGGCCGCCGGACAATTGGCGCGGGTAGCGCTCGAGATAGTCGCCGAGATTGAGCACTGAAGCGGCCCAGTCGACCTTGCGCTTGATCTCGTCCTTCGGCGTGCCGCGCAGGTCGAGCGCAAACGCCATGTTGTCGTAGACGGTCATGTGCGCGTAGAGCGCATAGTTCTGGAACACCATGGCGATGTTCCGGTCCTTCGGATGAACGGCGTTGACCACCCGCTCGGCGATGAGCACCTCGCCCGCGGTGATCGGCTCGAGCCCGGCGATCATGCGCAGCAGCGTCGATTTCCCGCAGCCGGACGGCCCGAGCAGCACCACGAACGAACCATCCTCGATGCCGAGGTTGAGCCCGTGCACGACCTGCAGGTCGCCATACTTCTTCACGACGTTGCGGACGGTTACCGACGCCATCGTCTTCCCCCGGAATGCCTTGGAGAACCGCCGGCGGAGAACCCGCCGGCGGCTTCGTCATCTATCAGCGCAGGCCGGCGTCCGCCACCTTGGTGTCGACCATCTGGGCGAGCGCGTCCATGCACGCCTTGGCCGAGCCGTCATAAGCCTGGCCGGTCAGCAGCTTGCCGAGTTCGACAGGGATCTCGTTGTTGGCGAGTTCCGCCCAGATCGGCATGTCGGGCTCGGAGCCCATCGCGTTGTTGATCGTCCAGTTCACGACATCGAAATGGCGGGTGGTGCCGGGGCCGACAACCGCCTTTTCCTTCACGCGCGGATCCTCGAACGAGGACAGGCGCATCGGCGAGGCGCCGCCGCCGAGCGTCGAGACGCGGGCCATGACGTCCTTCGAGCATGCCCACTGCATGAAGATCCACGCAGCTTCCTTGTTCTTGGAGTATTCCGACAGCGCGATGACCGAGCCGCCCTGGTGGCCGATGGCCGGAATTTCGCCGAAGCCGGCGTCCGCGGCAGCACGACGGCCCGGATCCTCGACCGGCGGACGCGCCGCCTGCATGAGGCCCTGCACCTTCGACTCGTTGGCGTCCATGCCCGGGAAGAATTCGCCCCAGGAAATGCACATGGCCGCCTGGCCCTGCTGCATGGACTGGAACTGGCCGTCCCAGGTCCAGGTGGTTGCCGCCGGCGGCGAGTTCTTGATCAGCTCCTGGTAGTACTCCAGGCCGGCGATGCCACGATCGTCATTGCCGGAGAACATCTTGTCCTTGTTGAAGATCGAACCGCCATGGCCCCACAGGTAGATGGTCCAGTCGCATTCCAGCGAATAGTGGCCGGACTTCGCCTGGCAGGTGTTACCGTAGATGCCGTTGGCCTTTTCCGCCTCGGTGATCGCCTTCACCGCCGCCATGTATTCCGGCATGGTGGTCGGAACCTTGATGCCGTGCTTGTCGAGCAGGTCCTGGCGATACATCAGGATGGCGATCGGGATGTCGAAGGGAATGCCGACCATCTTGCCGTCGTACATCGCGATACCGTCGACCAGCGGCTTGGAGAAGTCGTCCCAGTCAAAGTCCGGCATCGCCAGTTCGGCGTTGGACTTGTAGTACTCGGTCGGATCGACGGTGTCGGGCGCAAAGGTCGCCATCCACGACTGGTCGAGATAGTACAGGTCGTAGGTGCCGAGCTGGCCCTGCACGTCCTGCGTCGCCTTGGCGAGCACCTGCTCCAGCGGAACGATTTCCACCTCGACCTCGATGCCGGTCAGCTTGGTGAACTCTTCCTGCGCCAGCTGGTTGGCGACGATCGAGGGCGGCGTCGCCTCGGTGGAGTAGCGGATCTTGGTGCCGGCATACTTGCCGCCGACTTCCTTCAGCCACTTCTCGATGTCGGGCGGGGTCTGCGCCTGAGCGGCCCCAACGCCGAGGCCACGCTGGCCGCTGAACGGACGGCCCATGCCGAGCATGGAGGCGTTGAACGCGGAGAAGCCGAGGCCGGCCAGCGCCATCTTCTTCATGAAATCGCGCTTCGTGATGCGCCGCGCCGTGAAATCGTTGCACGCGTCGATCACGAAGGTCTTCTTGTCATGCTCGCGGAAACTCATGTTTTCTCCTCCTTTGAGTTATCCCTCCGACGCGTCAGCGCCGATCCGCACCCGTACTTGCGCTCACTCCTTCAGGGAGCCGAGCGTCAGCCCGCGCACGAGATGTCGTTGCACCAGCAAGATGAAAATGAACGAAGGCACGATCGCCGATGTGCCAAGCGCCGTTATGAAGCCCCATTCCGTGCCGGTCGACGTGACAAAGGTCGAGATCTTGACCGGAAGCGTGCGGATGGAGGTGGTGAGATAAAGCGACAGCAGGAACTCCGTCCAGCTGAAGATGAAGCACAGCACCGCGGTCGCCGCCACGCCGCCGCGCACCATCGGCAGCACAACGCGCCTGAAGGTCTGGATGCGCGTGGCGCCGTCGATCATCGCCGCCTCGTCGACATCCTTCGGCACGTCGTCGAAGAACGATTTCAGCAACAGCACGGCAAGCGGCAGGTTGATCAGCGTATGCGCGATGATGAGGCCGAGGCGTGAATCGAGCAGGCTCATGTCGCGGAACATGAACATGATCGGGATCACGATCGCGAGCGGCGGCATGAACCGCTGCGACAGGATCCAGAAGATGAAGTGCTGCTTGCCGCGCATTGCCATACGCGACAACGCATAGGCCGCAAGCGTCGCCAGAAGGATGGTCAGGCCAGTGGAACCGACCGCGACAAGCGTGGAATCGAGGATGGTCTGGCGCGAATCGTAGGAACTCGCCCCACCGGCGCCATAGGTGCCGCCCGATTCCAAGGCGCTTTCCACGCGGCTCCTGCCAAGCAGCGTTACCTTGTAGTTCAACGCCGTGGGTTCGAAATCGAAATAGACCGGGCCGTCCTTGTTGAAGATCGCCGAATACGGCTTGATCGACGACAGGCTCCACCAGAAGATCGGAAACATGAAGATCGCAACGATCAGGACGGCGGCAAGATCGCGCAGGGTGCGGGCGGCGAACGACTGTTCCATCAGAAGCGCACCCTGAAGACCCGGACGAAGACGTTGGCGACCACGATGACGATGATCATCGTCAAGAGCGACAACGTCGCAGCATAGGGGAAGTTTCCGGTGACGAAGATGCGGCCGGCATAGGCCGAAATCGTTTCGGTTGCGGTTCCCGGACCGCCCGACGTCATCACGTAGACGTAGTCGAAGATTCGGAAGAGGTCGACGCCGCGGATCAGCACGGCAACCGCGATCACCTTCGACATCATCGGCAAGGTCAGGCGGCGGAACACCTGAAAGGCGTTTGCCCCGTCGATCGCCGCCGCCTCGTATGGCTCCTTTGGAAGCGAGCGCAGCCCCGCCATCATGATCAGCACCATGAAGGGCGTCCACTGCCAGATATCGGCAAGCATGACCCCCATAAGCGCGGTCGAATGGGAAGCGAGGATCGGGTTTTGCGGCGAGATGATCCCCAGCATGTAGAGGTTCTGTGACAACCAGCCGAAGGAGCCGTCCTCCATGAGGAGGAACATCATGCCGGTCACGGCTGGCGGCACCACGAGCGGCAGCGTCATCAGCGCCCGCAACAGGCCGTAGCCGCGCCGGTCCTGGTCGAGCAGCATGGCAATCGCGAGACCGAGGCTAAGCTGGATGACCAGCGCGATGCCGGTGTACGTGAAGGTGACCGCAAGCGAATCCCAGACCCGCTGGTCATTGAAAGCCTGCACCCAGTTCTTGAACCAGACGAACTCGTCCACCCGCTTGACGCGGTTGCGCTGATGCAGGGAAAGCCAGATCGCGTAGAGAAGCGGATAGACGCCAAAGACCAGCAGCATCGCGGTAATCGGCGCCAGCCACGGAAACGGATGCTCGGCGCTCAGCCATCGCGGCATGCGCCAGAGCTTACCCCCGGATGCGTGAGCGTCCGCCGCCAATGCCGTCACCCGTCTCCTCCCCGGAAACCGCGTTACTGCAATTACGAACCCGCGGTGAAATTTTGTTATCCGCAGATATCATGTGTTCAGGAACTTGATCCGAACGCGCGGCGATGTCAACCTGCAAATCGGCAAGACACGACAGGAATGTTGCGCTCTCGTCGCAATGGGGCGCCGTTGGGTCGCGATCCGCACCGCAATGCCGACATGCAAAAGAGCAATCCGGATTCGAATGGCGAGGAAACCGATGAAAGCCCTTGTTCTTGAGAGAAAACACGAACTCTCGCTGCGTCCGTTCGAGACCGATCTCGATTGCGGCCCGCATGACGTCAAGATCGCGATCCATACTGTCGGCATCTGCGGCTCCGACGTGCATTACTACGAGGACGGGCAAATCGGCCCCTTCGTCGTGCGCGAGCCGATGATCCTCGGCCACGAGGCCTCCGGCACGGTGATCGAGACCGGGGCCGAGGTGACGCACTTGAAGGTCGGCGACCGCGTTTGCGCCGAACCGGGAATTCCCGATCCGAATTCGAAGGCCGCCAAGCTTGGCATCTACAATCTCGATCCGGCAGTGCGTTTCTGGGCGACGCCGCCGGTGCATGGCTGCCTGATCGGCCATGTCGTGCACCCGGCCGCCTATTCCTACAAGCTTCCGGACAATGTCAGCTTTGCCGAGGGCGCGATGGTGGAACCCTTCGCGATCGGCTTGCAGGCGGCGATGAAGGCGAAGATCAGGCCGGGCGATGTCGGCGTTGTCATCGGCGCGGGCCCTATCGGCACGATGATCGCACTCGCCGCGCTCGCCGGTGGCTGCGCGCGCATCATCATTGCCGATCTTGCCCAGCCGAAACTGGACATTGCCGCGCAGTATCCCGGCATCATCCCGGTGAACGTGGCGAAGGAAAACCTCGCCGACGTGGTGGCGCGCGAAACCGGCGGCTGGGGCGCCGACATCGTGTTCGAGGCGTCGGGCAGCCCGAAGGCGCTTGCGGCGATCACCGAATGCGCCTGCCCCGGCGGCTGCATCGTGCTGGTCGGCATGCCGGCGGCCGGAACGGCCAGCCTCGACATCGTGCGCATCCAGACCAAGGAACTGCGCATCGAAAGCGTATTCCGCTATGCGAACCTGTTCGACCGGGCGGTGGAACTGATCGCCTCGGGCAAGGTCGATCTCAAGCCGCTGATTTCGGGCACGTTCGGCTTCGAGGAATCGATCCCTGCCTTCGAACGCGCCGCAGAACACCGGCCAACCGACGTGAAGTTGCAGATTGTGATGCCATAGGAACGATCCCGGCCGGACGAGGAAGGCTCACGCAGCCAAAAGCAATCCGCGCAACCGTGCAACAATCATGTCGCGACCCTTCTCTCCGAGTTCCGCCGTCGCTTGCGCGGCAGATTCGGTGTACCAGGCGCTGTTCCCGGTCACACGGTCCATTTCCACCGCTCGCGGACACATGGCGAGCATCAACGATGTCTCGCCGATGCCGGCATGGTCGAACGGATAAAGCGCCGTGATCTGCGGCGACATTAGCGGATGCACCTTGACCCAGTTGAATGGATCGGCACCTGCGGCGTGCTGCGCATAGTAGTCTTTCGCCTGCGGCTTGCCCCACCAACCCTCGCCGCGTTCGCGTTCGATGAACCGGAACACGGCTTGGCGACCGGCGAAACGAAAGGCGAGATCGGTCGGCATGCCGGCGGCGAAATTCTCCGTCTGGTGATGGATGAAGGCATGAATGTTGCGAAACCCGACCCGCAGCAGGCTGTGGAATATCTCTTCGGCAAAGGGCGCGATGCGCCCGGCATCGACATGCACCGTTCCCGTTCCCTCCGGCGGCTCGACGGCATGGCTTGCCGCGCCATAGTGGAACGCCGGCAGGATGACGATGTCCATTTCCTTTTCGATCGCATCGAGCGCACAGGTGACCGCAAGCGTGTCCATGCCGACCGCCATGTGTTCGCCGTGGTATTCGAGCACGCCGAGCGGCAGCGCGACCGGCCAGTTTTCCGTGATAGCGCGCCGAATCTGGTGTGGCAGCATCATCTCGTAGCGCATTCCTCACTCCATGTTGGTGTGGCGCGCGCGCATCGTCCCGGCCGTCGCGCCGGTCAGTTTGGCAAGCCGCAGCACCATGACTTCGAACAGCACGAACAGGGCGCCTTCGTATAGCGATCCCATTGGCAGGACCGAGGTGCGCACAGCGCCCCGGTCGCTAGCCATGGTCTGCGCCGGAATGCGCAGGACCTGATCGGCAATCGCAGCGACAGGCGCATTCCCGACCGCCGTCAGCAGCAGGATCGACGCGCCGGCGCGTTTCGCCACGCCGCACAGAGCCGAGACCGTCGACAATTCGCCCGGTCCGGCCGTGACGATGAACAGGTCGCCCGCCTCAAGCGGAAATGCCGCCATGTCGCCCTGCATGCAGACAGCGAACCCCAGATGATTGAGGCGCATGGCGAAGCCCTGCATATGCAACCCCTCACGCCCGCAACCGTACAGCATGATGCGCCGTGCGGCGATAATATGCCGGCATGCCGTCTCGATGCTGTCGCGGTCGATGCAGTCGAAAACGGCGGAGAGTTCGTCGAGCGCCGCCCGGAACGGATCGCTCATCGGCCCGCGCCCAGTTCTTCGGCGATGTCGCGCGTCTGCTCGTAGAGGCGGCGAAACAGCCGGTACTGCCGGTCATATACGGGCCTGCGCGTCGATTGCACTGTATCGGCGACCGGGTTCCATTGCGCGATATCCCGGCGTTTCACCGCGCCGGTCGCCAGCGCGCCGAGGAACGCATCGCCATAGGACGCGCCGATCGACTGACGGCAGATGAACTGGTCCACCCCGCAGACATCAGACATCGCTTGCAGCCACAGCCGGTTCTTCACGCCACCGCCGACCGCGACCACGCGCTGCGGCGAATTGCCGATCTCGGCATAGGTCTCGAAGACGATATTCGCTGCATAGGCGATACCCTCAAGGAACGCCCGGAACAGGTCACCGCGCGTATGCGTCAGGTTCAGGCCGAACAATGCGCCCTTGGCGTGCTGATTGTGGCGCTCGCCGGAGAAATAGGGCAGCAGCAACAGTCCATTGGCGCCCAGCGGCGATGTGGCTGCCTCCTTCACAAGCGAGGGAAAGGCTTCTGCCGCTTCGAGATCGCGCGCCAACTGGTCGCGGAACCAGTGGGTCAGCGTGCCGCTGGTGGCGATTCCCGCCATCGAGGCGTGTTCGCCCGCAAACAGCCACGGCGCATACCACAGGCGCGGATCGCGCACCGGATCGGCGGTCGCCATGATGATGAAGATCGACGAGCCGTACATCAACATCATGTCGCCCGGCGCCGCCCCACCGACGCCGGGCACCGACACGCCGTCGCCGAGGCGATCTT
>CALMYO010000051.1 GCA_937873685.1 uncultured Paracoccaceae bacterium | reverse complement strand
CCTCGATCTGGGTCGGGAAGACGTTGACGCCGCGCACGATCATCATGTCGTCGGAACGGCCAGTGACCTTCTCCATGCGCCGCATCGAACGCGCCGTGCCCGGCAGCAGCCGCGTCAGGTCGCGCGTACGGTAGCGGATGATCGGTAGCGCCTCCTTGGACAGCGAGGTGAACACCAGTTCCCCCTTCTCGCCGTCGGGCAGGACCTCGCCGGTCACCGGATCGACTATCTCGGGATAGAAGTGATCCTCCCAGATGTGCAAACCGTCCTTGGTTTCTACGCACTCATTGGCGACGCCCGGACCCATCACCTCCGACAGGCCGTAGATGTCGACGGCATGCATGTCGAAGGCCTCCTCGATTTCACGACGCATGGCATTCGTCCAAGGCTCGGCGCCGAAGATGCCGACTTTGAGCGAGGTCGCGCGCGGGTCGAGCCCCGCCTCGCGGTAATGGTCGAGGATCGACAACATGTAGGACGGCGTCACCATGATCGCGTCCGGCTTGAAATCCTCGATCAGGGTGATCTGGCGCTCGGTCATGCCGCCGGAAACCGGGATCACGGTGCAGCCGAGTTTTTCGGCGCCGTAATGGGCGCCAAGCCCGCCGGTGAACAGGCCGTAGCCATAGGCCACATGCACCATGTCGCCACGCCGCACACCTGACGCGCGCATTGAGCGTGCCACCATGGAGGCCCACACATCGAGATCGTTTGCCGTATAACCAACAACGGTCGGCTTGCCGGTGGTGCCCGACGAGGCGTGGATGCGGCGCACATCGGCCATCGGCGTCGCGAACATCTTGAAGGGATAGTTGTCGCGCAGATCTGTCTTTACCGTGAAGGGAAACTTCGCAAGGTCGGACAGTTGCTTCAGGTCATCGGGATGAACGCCGACTGCGTCGAACTTCGCCCTGTAGAACGGCGAGTTGGCATAAGCATGCGCAAGCGACCATTTCAGCCTTTGAAGCTGCAGCGCGGCGATCTCGTCGCGCGAGGCGATTTCGATGGCGTCAAGCGTGTCGCGCGGCGGCGTCAGGTCAATCATGTTTGTCTCCTCCAACCAGCGTGCCGCCGATGGTGCGCGAATGACCGCGAAACTCGGCGATGGTCTCGCCGTCATCGCGTTTCACGGTGATGTCGTAGATGCCGGAGCGGCCGCTGCGGTGGCGCTCGACGCCTTCGGCGACCAGCCTGTCGCCCAGTCTGGCCGGCTGCAGATAGGTGATCTGGCACTGCTGCGCGACGGTGCGCACATTGTAGCCGTTGCAGGCAAAGGCGAAGGTGGAATCCGCCAGCAGGAAGATGTAGCCGCCATGGCAGATCTTGTGGCCGTTGGTCATCGCCTCGGTGACTATCATGGTCAGCGTGGCGCGGCCGGCGCCAATGGAGGCGATCTCCATGCCGAGCGCCTTCGACGACGAATCGTCGGCCCACATGGAATCGGCGCAAGCCTGCGCCAGCGCGTCGGCGTCGGAAACGGTTGCAGCGCTCATGCGCGCTTCCTTCCCGTGAACAACGGCGCGCGCTTGTCGAGAAACGCCTGGACGCCTTCCTTGTAGTCGTCGGAACGGCCCGCCTCGCGCTGCAATTCGCGCTCAAGGTCCAGTTGCGCATCGAGCGAATTGATCGCTGCCTGCTGGATCGCCTGCTTCGTCAGGGCGAGAGCGTAAGTCGGCGCTGACGCAAACCGCGCCGCCAGCGCGCGCGCCTCGTCCATCAGCGCTGCGTCGTCGACCGCCTTCCAGATCAAACCCCATTCTGCCGCCTTTTCGGCCGGCAACGGTTCTGCCGTGAGGCAAAGCGCCATGGCGCGGGCCTCGCCGATCAGCCGCGCCAATTGCCAAGTTCCGCCGGAATCGGGAACGAGGCCGATCTTGGCGAAGGCCTGGATGAACTTTGCCGAACGCGCGGCGATGACGATGTCGCAGGCAAGCGCGATGTTGGCCCCGGCGCCAGCGGCGACGCCGTTGACGGCGCAGATCACAGGCTTTTGCATCGAGCGGATCAGCCGCACGAGGGGATTGTAGTATGTTTCGATGGTCGCGCCGAGATCGGGATTGTCGCCCAGCATCTTTGGATCGCGGTCGCCCAGATCCTGCCCGGCGCAAAAACCCCGTCCCGCCCCGGTGAGGATCACTGCACGGCAGGTTTCGTCCGCACCCGCGTCCTGTAGCGCCGCGCGGAGCGATTCGTGCTGGGCAACCGTGAACGCGTTCAGCTTGTCCGGGCGGTTGAGTGTGATGACGGCATAGCCGCCGGTCTTTTCGACGATGACTTCGCCGTCCATGCGCGTTCTCCCACGCTGATTACGGCAGGACCTGTTACACAAATTTGCGACACGATCAATTTCTGAAATATATCGATGTGACGACGCTCACGGGGCAACGGGTTCAAGCGTCCTTGCGGAAATCCGCCGCGTCATAGACGCCGAGAATGCGCAGATCCTCCGAGAAGAACCGCAATTCCTCGAAGGCCAGCGAAACATTCCTGTCGTCGGGGTGGCCTTCGATATCGGCGTAGAACTGGGTGGCGAAAAAGCTGCCGCCAAGCTGGTAGCTCTCCAGCTTCGTCATGTTGACGCCGTTGGTGGCGAAACCGCCCATCGCCTTGTAGAGCGCCGCCGGGATGTTGCGCACACGAAAGACGAAGGTGGTCATGGTCAGGCGGTCGTCGGGCTTCGGCTTCGCCCATTCCTTGCTGCGCGACAGCACGACGAAGCGGGTGACGTTGTTCTCCGCGTCCTCCACATCTTCAGCCAAAATGTCGAGACCATAGAGCGAGGCGGCGAGCCTTGGCGCAAGCGCCGCCATCGTCCTGTCCGACGATTCCGAGACGATGCGCGCCGCGCCCGCCGTATCGCCGGAGACCACCGGCTTCCAGCGGTGCTTGCGGATGATCTTGCGGCACTGGCCGAGCGCGTGGATGTGGCTGTGCACGCTTTTGATGTCGGCAAGCTTCGCGCCCGGCAGCGCCATCAGTTGGAAATGGATCGGCAGGAAGTATTCGCCGACGATGTGCAGCTTCGACAACGGCAGAAGATGGTGGATGTCGGCGACGCGGCCGGCGATCGTGTTCTCGATCGGGATCATGCCGAGATCGGCCTTGCCGCTCTCGATCGCATTCAGCGCATCCTCGAAGGTGGGGCAGGGCAACGGCTCCATCTGCGGATACATGTTGCGGCAGGCGGTATCGGAATTGGCGCCGGCTTCGCCCTGGAAGGCGATCCGGCCAGTGGCGGCATGCATCAAGGTCAGCCCTTTTTGGAAACGAACATCTGGCGGGCGCGATCGAGGTCTTCTTGTGTATCGACGCCGAGCGGCACGCCGCCGACGATGCCGACGCCGATCGTCATGCCGGCTTCGAGCGCGCGCAACTGCTCAAGTTTTTCGCGCTTTTCCAGCGTAGATTGCGGCAGCGCGACAAATTTCTCCAACGCAGCACGGCGATAAGCGTAAAGCCCGATGTGATGGAAAATCGGCCCGTCGCCATACGGCGCGGTGGCGCGCGTGAAGTACAGCGCGCGCAGCCGGCGCGGTCCGACTGGCGTGCCGACGACCTTCACCACATTCGGATTGGTTTTCTCGGCTTCGCGCTTGATCTGCGCGGCGATCGTGCCGATGTCGATCGACGGGTCGTCGAGTTGCTTCACGGCGGTGCGAATGGCGGAGGGGTCGAGCGCCGGCAGATCGCCCTGCACGTTGACGATGACCGGCACGTCACCGCGCGGATCGAGCTTTGTCAGCGCCTCGAAGATGCGGTCGGACCCTGACAGATGCGTGTCGGCCGTCATCGCGGTCTCAATACCCGCGGCGCGTACCGCAGCGGCGATGTCGGCGTCATCCGTGCAGACCACGACCGGGCCTATGCCCGCGGCCACGGCGCGCTCGGCGACGCGAACAATCATCGGCTTGCCGGCGATGTCGGCCAGCGGTTTTCCGGGAAGGCGCGTCGACGCCATCCGGGCCGGAATCAGCACCAGAGGCTTCATGCGCGCCATGGGGAACCTGTCATTGAAGTGGCAAAACGTCTCATGACCGACGGCCTTTATAGCTGTTGCATACGCCAGTCAAAAGACATAGTTTCCGGCCGATTTTTCAAGCAGGCGGCAGTTGCAAACGCCGTCGCGACGGGAGTGCACGCTTCGATGGATATGTCCAGGTTCAACACCTACGCCGGATTTTTCCTCGGCACGGTCTTTGCCGTTTTGTCGATCAACATGATCTCCGAGGCCATCTTCCACACGGAAGCGCCGGAGAAGCCCGGCTACATCATCGAGGTGGCCGAAGGCGGCGGCGCGGCGGCGACGGAAGGCAGCGGCGAGGCTGCAGCCCCCGAGGCGATCGGTCCGCTGCTCGCCAGCGCCGATGCGGCGAAGGGCGCAACGGTGTTCAAGAAATGCGCGGCCTGCCACACCGCCGAGAATGGCGGCGCCAACAAGGTTGGACCGAACCTGTGGAACATCGTCAACCGCCCGGTCGCGAGCCATGAGGGCTTCAGCTACTCGGCGGCGATGAAGGCGCATGCCGACGGCGGCAAGACCTGGGATTACGATTCGCTCGATCACTTCATCACCAAGCCGAAGTCGTTTGTTTCCGGCACGTCGATGGGCTTTGCCGGCATCGGCAAGATCGGTGAGCGCGCCGACCTGATCGCCTATCTCCGCTCGTTGTCGGACAGCCCGGCCCCGCTGCCGCAGTAAGCGTCATCCGCATTCAGATCATCGTGAAGAGCCGGGTTCCGCCCGGCTTTTTTCATGGTTTTTCACGTTACGGGCTTTCCTGCGCCCGATGTGACGCTAGGATTGTCCGCACAATCACGGAGACGCGCCTTGCCCGCCCACCGAGCCGCAACCCGCATAGCCCTTGTCCTTGCGGCCTTCGCCGCCTCATCCGTGGCCGCGCTCGCGCAGGACTCCTGCCCGGATGGCGAAAGGGAGCGCCATGGCGCTTCGCTGATCGGCGAGCTGAATTATCCGGCCGGCTTCGAGCGCTACGACTTCGCCAACCCGGATGCGCCGAAGGGCGGCACGCTTCGCCTGTCGGAAACCGGCGGCTTCGACACGTTCAACCCGATCCTGGCCAAAGGCGAAGCGCCAGTCGGCCTCGACAAGGTGTTCGAAACCCTGCTGAGCGATTCGATGGAGGAAATCTCCACCGAATACGGCCTGCTTGCGTTGTCCGTTTCCTGGCCCTGCGATTATTCCAGCGTTACCTATCGCCTCAATCCTCTGGCGAAGTTCCATGACGGCCACCCGGTGACGGCGCAGGATGTGACATGGACATTCGACAGGCTGGTCGAACTCAACCCGTCGCAGCGCTTCTATTACCAGCATGTGGTCAGGGCCGAGGCGCTGGATGAGCATACGGTGCGCTTCACGTTCGACGAGAAGAACAACCGCGAACTGCCGCAGATCGTCGGCCAAATGCCGGTGTTGCCGAAACACTGGTGGGAGGGCGTCGACGCCAACGGCAAGCAGCGCAACATCGCCGAGCCGACGCTGGAGCCGCCGCTCGGCTCCGGCCCCTACCGCATCGGCGCATTCAATGTCGGTTCGACGCTCACCTACGAGCGTGTCGCCGACTACTGGGGCAAGGATGTTAACGTCAATATCGGCCGCAACAACTTCGACATGATCAGCTACACCTATTTCCTTGACCGGTCGGTGGAGTTCGAGGCGTTCAAGGCCGACAATTTCGACTATTGGGAGGAGAACGAGGCGAAGCGCTGGGCGACGGGCTACGATTTCCCGAAAATCGGCAGCATCACCCGCGAGGAACTGCCGAACGCCTATCGCCGCAGCGGCCTCATGGTGGGTTTTGTACCGAACCTGCGCCGCGAGCAATTCCGGGATGCGCGGGTGCGCAAGGCGCTCAACCTCGCCTTCGATTTCGAGTCGCTGAACCGCACCATCTTCTTCGGCCAGTATGAGCGGATCAATTCCTTCTTCTACGGCATCGACCTCGCATCCTCCGGCCTGCCGCAAGGCAAGGAACTGGAAATCCTGGAGACGGTCAGGGACAAGGTTCCGGCGGACGTCTTCGCCAAGCCCTACGCCAACCCGGTCAACCAAGCCCAGACCGACTTGCGCAACCATTTGCGCGAGGCGCTGATGCTGCTGGGCGAGGCCGGCTACGAGCGGCAGGGCGAGTGGCTGGTGAACAAGGAGACCGGCAAGCCGTTGCGGTTCGAATTGCTGCTGAACGGGCCGATCATCGAGCGCGTCGCGCTGCCGTACAAGGAAGACCTGCGCAAGATCGGCGTCGACATGGTGGTGCGCACCGTCGATGCGTCGCAATATGTGAACCGGGTGCGCTCGCGCGACTACGACATGATCTATTCCGGCTGGGGCCAATCGTACTCGCCGGGCAACGAGCAGTTTGACTACTGGGGTTCGGCGGCGGCGGACAAGGATGCCTCCCGCAACTACGCCGGGATAAGCGATCCGGCCGTGGACGAACTGATCAGGCAGGTGGTCTTCGCGAAGGACCGCGAAACCCTTGTCGCGGCGACCAAGGCGCTGGACCGGGTGCTGCTCGCCAACCAGTACGTGATACCGAGCTATGCGGCGCGCAAGTCCCGCATCGCCTACTGGTCGCGTTTCTCGCATCCCGATCCGCTGCCGGAATACTCGATCGCCTTTCCCGATTTCTGGTGGTTCGATGCGGCCAAGGCGGAGAAGGTGAAATGAAAAAGCGCGGTCTCTCCCAATTGCGCCATCCGGATGGCGATAATTCCTCCACCCGCGGCCCCTCCCCGCAAGGGGTGGCGGTCACGGGCGGGGGTTACGACTTCGGGAACGCTGCCATGTCCCGCCGCGCCCTGCTTGCCGGCGCCACTGCGGTCATCGCGGCTACCGCCCTGCCGAGGCCACTGTTTGCAAAAAGTGCGCGCGAGACGCCGCTGCACGGTCTCTCCGCGTTCGGCGATCTGAAATACCCACCCGGCTTCCGGCATTTCGACTATGCCAGCCCCGATGCGCCGAAGGGCGGACGGTTCCACTTCCAGCCATCCTACTGGTTCTTCAACCAGAACACCGACACTTTCAACACGCTGAACAGCTTCGTGCGCCGGGGCGACGCGCCGCCGCGCATGGAACTGTGCTTCGACAGCCTGATGGTGCGCGCGCTCGACGAACCGGACGCGATCTACGGCCTGCTTGCCGAAACCGTGACGATTTCCGACGACGCCAATGCCTATACGTTCAAACTGCGCGAGAACGCGCGCTGGCATGACGGGACGCCGCTGACGGCGGAAGACGTGGCGTGGACCTACATGACGCTGAAGGAAATTGGGCACCCCGCGCTTGCCTTGCCGCTTGCGCGGCTGGCGCAGGCCGAGGCGGTCGATGCAGCGACCGCGCGACTCACCTTCGACGGCCAGCAATCCGAACGGCTGATCCTTTCCGTCGCCGGCTATCCGGTGCTGCAAAAGGCGCAATTTGCAACTGGCGATTTCGAGGCCTCGACGCTGACGCCGCTCACCGGATCGGGCCCGTACGGGGTCGGGCGGTTCTCGGCCGGAAATTTCATCGAGTATGAGCGGGTCGAGGATTACTGGGCGCGCGATCTCGGCCCGGCACGCGGACTCGGGCACTTCGACATCCTGCGCATCGACTTCTTCGCCGATCGCCAGCCGGCCTTCGAGGCGTTCAAGAAGGGTGACGTGCACTGGCGCGAGGAATTCACGGCCCGTGTGTGGGCCAACGACTACAATTTCCCCGCTGTTGTCGACGGCCGGGTGAAGAAGGACGGATTTCCGGACGAATTGCGCCCCTCGCTTTACGGGCTGGTGCCGAACCAGCGCCGGCCGCAATTCGCCGACGCCCGTGTGCGCGAGGCGATCGGCCTTGCCTTCGATTTCGAATGGGCCAACGCGAACCTGTTCAATTCGCAATACATGCGCTCGCAATCGATGTTCCAGGGTTCGCCCTACGAGGCCCACGGGACGCCGTCCGGCGGCGAACTGGCGCTGGCCGAACGCCTGCGCGACCGCCTGCCGCCCGAGGTCTTCGGCGAGGCGCCGGTGTGGCCCGCAACAGACGGCAGCGGACGGGATCGCACCAATCTGCGCCGCGCCGCCGCCCTGCTTGAGGAGGCGGGCTTTACCGGCTCGCCGTTGAGACGCGACTCGCAAGGGCGCAAGATCGATGCGGAACTGCTGATCCGCTCCGCGACCTTCGAGCGGGTCTACAACCCCTATGCCGAGGTGCTGCGGCAGATCGGCGTCAACGCCTCGGTACGCCTCGTCGATCCGGCGCAGTACCAAGCGCGCACCGATGCCTTCGATTTCGACCTCGTCGCGATGGCAATCACGCTCGAAGCCACGCCGACCGAGGATGGCATCGAGCAGATCTTCGGCTCTCGCTCGGCCTCGGCGCAAGGCTCCTACAATCTCGCCGGCGTCGCCGATCCGGCCGTCGACGCGATCATCGCCGAAATCGGCAAGGCGAAAAGCCGCGACGAACTTGTTGCGGCGATGCGCCTGCTCGACCGGCTCTTGCGTATCCGGCGCGACTGGATTCCATACTGGCTTTCGGCGAATCACCGTGTCGCTTGGTGGGACATGTTCGGCTTTGCCGAAACGAAACCCGATTACGGCTGGCCGGTGGAAACGTTGTGGTGGTTTGACGAGGCGAAGGCCCGGGCGATTGACAAGGTTTAACGATACGGACGGTGCGAGGGCGCTTTCCTCCCCATTCGAGGGGGAGGTGGTCGCGAAGCGACCGGAGGGGGTCCAAGTGCCGTCCAACCCCACCCCCGGCCTTTGGCCGGACCCTCCCCTTGAGGGGAGGGAAAAGCGCCATCGTGCTCCGGCCATCGCTTTGTTGACCCGCAATGACGCAGCAAACGGTATGCCTCGCGCGGAGATTGGTCACTGATGGGCGCCTACATCGTCAGACGCCTGCTGCTGATGATCCCGACCATTCTCGGCATCATGGCGATCTCCTTTGCGGTCATCCAGTTTGCGCCAGGCGGACCGGTCGAGCGGATGATCGCGCAACTGACCGGCCAGGGTGGCGACGCGCTCGACCGCATCTCCGGCGGCGGCGGCGACGCCGGTTTCGAGGCCGACAAGGGCTCGTCCATCGAGGGAAGCGGCGGCGGCACTTCCAAGTATCGCGGCGCGCAGGGCCTCGACCCTGCCTTCATCGCACAATTGGAAAAGGAATTCGGCTTTGACAAGCCGGCGCTTGAGCGCTTCGGCCTGATGCTGTGGAACTATGCCCGCTTCGATTTCGGCGAGAGTTATTTCCGCAAGATCGACGTGCTCGACCTGATCGTGGAGAAGCTGCCGGTCTCCATCTCGCTCGGGCTGTGGATCACGCTGCTGTCCTACGTCATCTCGATCCCGCTCGGCATCCGCAAGGCCGTCAAGGACGGCTCGACCTTCGACATCTGGACCAGCGGCGTGATCATCGCCGCCTACGCGATTCCGGGTTTCCTGTTTGCCATCCTGCTGATCGTGCTGTTTGCCGGCGGCTCGTTCTACGACTGGTTTCCGTTGCGCGGCCTCACTTCCGACAACTGGGAGCAACTGTCCTGGCCGCAGCGCATCGCCGACTACTTCTGGCACCTCACGTTGCCGCTGATCGCGATGTCACTGTCGGCCTTCGCCACCAACACGCTGCTGACCAAGAACTCGTTCCTTGAGGAAATCCGCAAGCAATACGTGGTGACCGCCCGCGCAAAGGGGCTTTCGGAGCGGCAGGTGCTCTACGGCCATGTCTTCCGTAACGCCATGCTGATCGTCATCGCCAGCTTTCCGGGCGCATTCATCTCGTCCTTCTTCACCGGCTCGCTGCTGATCGAGAACATCTTCTCCCTCGACGGACTCGGGCGGCTCGGTTTCACCTCGGTCATCGACCGCGATTATCCCGTGGTGTTTGCGACGCTCTACATCTTTTCGCTGATGGGCCTGCTGATCGGGTTGCTCTCCGACCTGATCTACACATGGATCGATCCGCGCATCGACTTCGAGCGGAGGGCGTCATGAGCGCCGTCGGGACAGACGCCGGCGTCACGGCCCAACGCCGGCCGTGGCTCTCGCCGCTCAACCGGCGGCGCTGGGCGAATTTCAAGGCCAACCGTCGCGGCTACTGGTCGCTGTGGATCTTTCTCGTCCTGTTCGTGCTCAGCCTTTTCGCCGAGTTCATCGCCAACGACCGGCCGATCCTGGTCTCCTACAGGGGCGAATTGCTGGCGCCGGTCTTCGTCGACTATCCGGAAGAGAAGTTCGGCGGCTTCCTCGCCCAGACCGACTACACCGATCCGGTCATCCAGGAGGAGATTGCGGCCAATGGCTGGATGATCTGGCCGCCAATCCGCTACTCCTACCGTACGGTGAACAAGGAAATCCCGACCGCAGCGCCATCGAAGCCCGCGTTCCTGTTCGACAGCCGCGACGAGTTGTGCGCGCGCTACCCGCAGGGCGCCGCCGATCCCAACTGCACCTTCGGCAATTTCAATTGGCTCGGCACGGACGACCAGGCGCGCGATGTCGTTGCGCGCATGATCTACGGCTTCCGCATCTCCGTGCTGTTCGGCCTGATCCTCACCGCGCTTTCGGCGGTGATCGGCGTCACTGCAGGAGCCGTGCAGGGCTATTTCGGCGGGCTGGTCGACCTTCTGTTCCAGCGCTTCATCGAGATCTGGTCGGCGATGCCGGTGCTCTACCTGCTGCTGATCATCGCGGCGATCCTGCCGCCCGGCTTCTTCGTGCTGCTCGGCATCATGCTGCTGTTTTCCTGGGTGGCCTTCGTAGGCGTGGTGCGCGCCGAGTTCCTGCGCGCCCGCAATTTCGAGTACGTCAACGCGGCGCGCGCGCTTGGCGTGCCCGACCGCACCATCATGTTCCGCCACCTGCTGCCGAATGCCATGGTGGCGACGCTGACCTTCCTGCCTTTCATCCTCAACAGTTCGATCTCGACGCTGACCTCGCTCGATTTCCTCGGTTTCGGCCTGCCGCCGGGGTCGGCCTCGCTCGGCGAACTGATCCTGCAGGGCAAGAACAACCTGCAGGCGCCATGGCTCGGCTTCTGCGCCTTCTTCGTCGTTTCGATCATGCTGTCGCTTCTGATCTTCATCGGCGAGGCGACGCGCGACGCTTTTGATCCGCGCAAGACATTTTCGTGATGTTGTCGCGCAAGCGAATAATGCCTATTGTAGAAAGTAGCGATTCTTCTACCCCGGAACATGCCGCCATGGGCTTCAACATCAAGAACGAAGAGGTTCACCGGCTTGCCCGGCGTCTGGCGACGCGCAAGGGCGTCTCGTTGACCCGCGCCGTGCAAATCGCGCTGGAAAACGAGTTGCGCCGGGACGACAACGACGCCGATCCGGAGTTCGACCGGAAGTTCGCTGCGTTCATGCATTTCATCGACAACCGGCCGCCGCCACCGCCGGGATTGACCAGCGATCACAGCGACATGTACGATGAGGACGGTTTGCCGATATGGTAGTCGACGCTTCGGCCGTGCTTTCCCTCATTCTCGGCGAGCCGGACGCGCCATTGATCGCCGCATCCCTTCGCGAAAATCGCAACCGACTCTACATGTCTCCGATCAACAAATGGGAAGTGCAGATCCGTGTCGACAAAGGCGCCGATCTGGTGACAGCGAAAGCTGCCGAGGAGTTCTCGAAGCTGTTTTCGATTGTAGTCATCCCGGTTGACGACACGACCGCAACCGTCGCCATCGACGCACACCGCCGCTATGGCAAGGGCAACCACCCGGCCGCGCTCAACATGGGCGATTGCTTTGCCTATGCGCTGGCCAAATCGCGCGGCGAGCCGCTCCTGTTCAAGGGCGACGATTTCCGCTTGACCGACGTCAAGGCGGCGCTGTGACAACAAAACCGCTGCTCTCGATCCGCGATCTCTCCGTCGCCTTCCATCAGGGCGGACGCACCTCGCTTGCCGTCGACCGCGTTTCCTTCGACATCGCGCCCGGCGAAACGCTGGCGCTGGTCGGGGAATCCGGGTCCGGCAAATCGGTGACGGCGTTGTCGGTGCTGAAGCTCTTGCCCTACCCGGCCGTGAGCCATCCCTCCGGCCGGATCCTGCTTGAAGACCGCGACCTGATGCGGATGGGCGAGGCGGACCTGCGCAAGGTGCGCGGCAACGACGTGACGATGATCTTCCAGGAGCCGATGACCTCGCTGAACCCGTTGCACACGGTGGAGAAGCAGATCGGCGAAATCCTGCGCCTGCATGGCGGCATGCGCGAGAGCGCGGCGCGCGCGCGCACGCTTGAACTGCTGCAACAGGTCGGCATCCGCGATGCTGAGAAGCGCTTGCAGGCTTTCCCGCACCAGCTTTCGGGCGGCCAGCGCCAGCGCGTGATGATCGCGATGGCGCTCGCCAACGAGCCGAAACTGCTGATCGCCGACGAGCCGACCACGGCGCTCGACGTGACGGTGCAGGCGCAAATCCTCGCGCTGCTCGACGACCTGCGGCGCAAGAACGGCATGTCGATGCTGTTCATCACCCATGATCTCGGCATCGTGCGCCGCATCGCCGACCGCGTCTGCGTGATGACGAAGGGGCAGATCGTCGAGGCCGGGCCGACGGCGGAGATTTTCGCCGATCCGAAGCACGACTACCCCCGCCACCTGCTTGCCGCCGAGCCGAAAGGCCGGCCGCCGCAAGCCGACAGCGCCGCGCCCGTCGTCATGCAGGGCGACAAGGTCAAGGTGTGGTTCCCGATCCGCCAGGGCCTGCTGCGCAAGACCATCGACCATGTGAAAGCGGTCAACGGCATCGACATCGCCGTGCGCGCCGGCCAGACGGTCGGTGTCGTCGGCGAGTCCGGCTCCGGCAAGACGACGCTCGGGCTGGCGCTGACGCGCATGATTTCCTCGCAAGGCGCCATCACCTTCGGCGGCGAACGCATCGACGGACGTGCGCCAAAGGCGATGCGGCCGCTGCGCCGCCGCATCCAGATCGTGTTCCAGGATCCGTTCGGTTCGCTTTCGCCGCGCATGTCGGTCGGCGAGATCGTCGCCGAGGGATTGAAGGTGCACGAACCGGGCATGGGAGCAAGCGAACGCGACGCCGCGGTTGTTTCAGCGCTGACCGAGGTCGGGCTCGATCCGCAGGCGCGCCACCGCTATCCGCACGAGTTCTCCGGCGGCCAGCGCCAGCGCATCGCGATCGCCCGCGCCATGGTGCTGAAACCGCAATTCGTCATGCTGGACGAGCCGACATCGGCCCTCGACATGAGCGTACAGGCGCAGGTCGTCGACCTGTTGCGCGACCTGCAGCGCAAGCACAATCTTGCCTACCTTTTCATCAGCCACGATTTGAAGGTGGTGCGCGCGCTCGCCAATGACCTCATCGTCATGCGCGCTGGCGAGGTGGTGGAATCAGGCCCGGCGGCCGAAGTCTTCGACAATCCGCGCACCGACTACACCAAGGCGCTGATGGCGGCTGCCTTCCGCATCGAAACGGCGCCCGGCGGAGCCGTCAGCGAATGACCCTGCCGATCGCCGACCGCGCCTGCGACACTGAGATCGTGGAAACGCGCCGCCTTGCGGACGGCTTTCGCCCGCTTGACGCAATCGTCAACCGGCGGCGCACAGCGTCGGGGGAATGGAGCGCGCCCGAGCGCCGTGAACTGCTGCGCGGCTCGAAAGTCGCCGCGGTAGTTGCCCACGATCCCGCAGCGGGCAAGCTGGTGTTGATCCGCCAGTACCGGCTCGGCGCGCATCTGGCGACGGGCCGCGGGCTGATGATCGAGATTCCGGCCGGCGGCGTCGAGGACGGCGAGACGCCGGAAAAGGCGGCGCGGCGCGAACTGCGCGAAGAGACAGGCCTTGAGGCGCTGGCGATTGCTCCAGCCTTCGACTTCATGCCGACCACTGGCCTCACTGACGAACACGCCTTCGTCTTCGTCGCCGAGGTCGACTCGTCCGTCCTGCCGGCGACCGCCGGGCACGACGAAGGCGAGGAAACGGAGCCGTTCGCCGCCGCCCTCGACGACGTCGCGGCCGCGCTCACCGCCAACGCCTTCACGAACGGCTTTACAATCATCGCCCTTCTCTGGTTCTTTCGCTTCCACAAACCGCAAACAGGACCCAAGACCCCGTGACGATCCTGATCGACATTCGCGACGATTCGCCCGGCAACTGGCTTCCGGCCTTCACTGAGGCCCTGCCGCAGGAGCGCGCCATCTGGGCGGCGGATGCAAGCGAGTCGGACCTTGCCTCCGCTGAGTGGGTCCTTGTCTGGTCGCCCGATCCGCAGCGCATGCGCGCCATGACCGGGCTGAAGGCGATCTTCTCGATGGGCGCCGGGGTCGATCACGTCTTCGCGCTTGGCGAAGCGCTGCCGAATGCGCCGGTGGTGCGTTTCGTCGATCCTGACCTGACCAACCGCATGAGCGAATGGGTGGTGCTGCAATGCCTGACCCACCTGCGGCAGGTGCGTGCCTACCAGGCGCTGCAACATGCGCATATGTGGCGGCAATTGCCGCAACCCGCAGCGCGCGACGTCACCGTCGGCATCATGGGCATGGGCGTTCTGGGGCAGGATGCGGCCGCCAAGCTCGCCGTGATGGGCTTTGCGGTGCGCGGCTGGAGCCGAACCCAAAAATCGCTGCCCGGCGTAGAGGGCTTCAGCGGCGAAGACGGGTTGACGGCATTTCTTGCCGGCACGGACATCCTCGTCAACCTGCTGCCGCACACCACGGACACCCACCGCATGATCGGCCGGCGCATCTTCGAAGGCTTGCGCCGTACAGGCCCGCTCGGCGGTCCGGTGTTCATCAATGCCGGGCGTGGCCGCACCCATGTCGAGACCGACATCATCGAAGCATTGCGCAACGGGCCGCTTGTCGGCGTCTCGCTCGACGTGTTCGAGCGCGAGCCGCTTGCGCGTGAAAGTCCCTTGTGGGACATGGAGCGGGCGATTCTCACGCCGCACGTGGCTGCGTGGTCCGATTCGCGCGCCGTTGCCCGGAACGTGGCGCGGCAGATCGCGCGCCATCGCAATGGCGAAGCTTTCGAGAATGTCGCCGAAGCGGGCCGCGGATACTGACCCGATATTGTCACGATCACAAAAGGGTTACGAATCTGTAATCCCCGTGTCCTTGAAATGCCACAATCGAGAAACATCTTTCACACAACGGCAATTGAAGCCGTGGTCCGGCAAAGGCCCGTCCCCCGCCAAACCGGACAGGTGGCAGCCTAATCCCCCCCCCTCTCCGGGCTGCCACTTTTTGATCTTTGCGAAGCCGCCGTGACCTCCAGCACGGCGGCTTTTTTCTTTTCCGGCGAATCCGCTTCCGGATTTGCGCCCGCGGCTATAGACAGGCCGCGTCGCAAACATCCCGCACGAGCCATACCATGTCCGATATCGCCCCGGTCCTCGCAACCCTCGACGCCAATCTCGATGCAAGCCTGGGACGGCTGTTCGATCTGGTGCGCATCCCGTCCATTTCCACCGATCCGGCCTATGCCGCCGATTGCCGCCGCGCCGCCGAATGGCTGGTCAGGGAACTGGCGGCCATCGGCTTTGACGCCAGCGTGCGCGACACGCCGGGTCACCCGATGGTCGTCGCCCATCACGACGGCGCAACAGCGGGCGCCCCGCACGTCCTGTTCTACGGCCATTACGATGTGCAGCCGGTCGATCCGCTGAACCTGTGGACCGAACCGCCGTTCGAACCGGGCATCAAGGAGACACCGGCTGGCAAGCTGATCACCGGCCGCGGCACATCGGACGACAAGGGTCAGCTGATGACCTTCGTCGAAGCTTGCCGCGCCTTCAAGCAGGTGCATGGCGCTCTGCCCTGCCGGGTGACGATCCTGTTTGAGGGTGAGGAAGAATCGGGTTCGCCCTCGCTGATACCGTTCCTTGAGGCCAATGCCGCCGAACTCAAGGCAGGCTGCGCGCTCGTCTGCGACACCAACATGTGGGATCAGCAGACGCCGGCGATCTCTGCGGGGCTGCGCGGCCTTGTCGGGGAGGAGATCGTGGTGCGCGCCGCGAACCGCGACCTGCATTCCGGCTATTTCGGCGGGGCCGCCGCCAATCCGATCCACATCCTGTCGCGCATCCTTGCCGACCTGCATGACGGTGACGGGCGGGTCACCGTGCCCGGCTTCTACAATGGCGTGGAGGAGACACCGGCGGAAATCCTGAAGATCTGGGATGCGCTCGGCCAGACGACCGAAAAGTTCCTCGGCCCGATCGGCCTTTCTATACCGTCAGGCGAAAAGGGCCGTTCGGTGATGGAACTGACCTGGGCTCGGCCGACCGCCGAGGTCAATGGCATCTCCGGCGGCTATACGGGCGACGGCTTCAAGACGGTGATTGCAGCCGAAGCAAGGGCCAAGGTTTCGTTCCGCCTGGTCGGCAAGCAGGATCCGGCCGCGATCCGCGCGGCATTCCGCGACTTCGTCAAGGCGCGCATCCCGGCCGACTGCTCGGTGGAGTTCCACCGCCATGGCGGCCCGCCGGCGATCCAGTTGCCCTATGATTCGCCGCTGCTGCAGACCGCCAAGGCGGCGCTGTCGCAGGAATGGCCGAACCCCGCGGTTGTCGTCGGCATGGGCGGCTCGATTCCGGTGGTCGGCGATTTCCAGCGCCTGCTCGGCATGGATTCGCTGCTGGTCGGCTTCGGGCTTGCGTCGAACCAGATCCATTCACCGAACGAGAACTACACGCTGACCAGCTTCGCCAGGGGCCAGCGCTCCTGGGCGCGGATTCTCTCCGCGCTCGCGGGCTGACGGGTCGTTCAGCAAGGCTGGCCCCGGCGGCTGCCGGCGGACAGGGCCGCTCACCGGTCCCCGGGTCGTGGAAACGGCGGCGGGCCGTGCTCGTTGGTCTCGGCCTTGCCCGGCAGTGCGGCGAGCAGGATGAACCCGATCCAGGCTATGCCGGGAAAGAAGGCGATCAGCGAAAGCGCGCCGGGCAGAGACAGGTCGTGCAGTCGCTTCACGGCTAGCGCCAGGCTTGCCCATACCGAGAAAACGCCCATGCCGAAAAAGGCGAGCGCGGCGATCCCCTGGGCGCCCGATCCCTCCTGCTGGCCGATGAAGTGGCTCAACAGCGCCGCCTGCACGGCGATCACCAGGCCGATCCCCAGCATGAACGACTTTCGCCCGATGCGGCCGCGAAAGCCGAACATCGCCCAACGCACAGTGGGGGCGGGGAGGCCTGTCATTGTCAATCGCGCAGCAAATCGTTGATGCCGGTCTTGGAGCGGGTTCTCTCGTCGACGCGCTTGACAATGACGGCGCAGTAGAGGCTCGGCCCCGCCTCGCCGCTCGGCAGCGGCTTGCCGGGCATCGAGCCGGAAACCACCACCGAATAGGGCGGCACCTCGCCGTAGAACACCTCGCCGGTGGCGCGGTCGACGATCTTCGTCGACTGGCCGATATAGACGCCCATGCCGAGCACCGAGCCCTCGCGCACGATGCAGCCCTCCACCACCTCGGAGCGCGCGCCGATGAAGCAATTGTCCTCGATGATCGTCGGGCCGGCCTGCAAAGGCTCCAGCACGCCGCCGATGCCGACGCCGCCGGAAAGATGCACGTTCTTGCCGATCTGGGCGCAGGAGCCGACCGTCGCCCAGGTGTCGACCATCGTGCCTTCATCGACATAAGCGCCGAGATTGACGAAAGACGGCATCAGCACAACGCCCCTGGCGACATAGGCGGAGCGGCGCACGGTACAGTTCGGCACGGCGCGAAAACCGGCGGCGCGCCACTGGTTCTCGCCCCAGCCGTCGAATTTCGACGGCACCTTGTCCCACCAGGTGCCGCCGCCTGCGCCGCCGCCGATCACCGCCATGTCGTTGAGCCGGAAAGAGAGCAACACAGCCTTTTTCAGCCATTGATGCACGGTCCACTTGCCATCCGCTCCGCGCGAGGCGACGCGCGCCTGCCCGCTGTCGAGCAGGGCGAGAGCGGCTTCCACTGCCTCGCGGGCTTCGCCTTTGGTGTTGACGTTGATCGCGTCGCGACCGTCGAACGCCTTCTCGACGGCGGTTTCAAGGGAGGCGAGATCGGCGGGGCTCATGACATTCCTCGTGCGGCGGTTAAGCGAAGGTTTGAAAAATCGCGGTTCCTATGCGAACAACGTCCATCATTGTCAATCGAAGGACGACGCATCGCAGGCCCGACTGCGACATGCCCGGAACCTGGATGAAACGTTTTCCATGAACGCCAAACGCACCGACGAGAACTGGGATCCGCTGGCCCCGTCCAGCCGCGACATCGATATCGCGCGCACGATCCCCGACACCCCGCAGACCCGCGCGCCCTCCTATCGCCTCGCCTTCGACGATTCGGAGTTCCTGTGCCGCGAGGAGCTTCGGCCGGTCCGGCTGCAACTCGAACTGCTGAAACCCGAACTGTTGCTCAACGAGCGCGGCATCCGCTCCACCGTCGTGATGTTCGGCGGTGCGCGCATTCCCGCTCCGGGCGAGGCGGCCTGGGCGGCGCACAATGACGAGCAGAAGCGCAATCTGGAAGCAATCTCGTCCTTCTATGACGAAGCCCGCAAGTTCGCGCAGATATGTTCCCGACACTCGCGCACGACGCATTACCGGGAGTTCGTCATCGTCACCGGCGGCGGGCCAGGCGTGATGGAGGCGGGAAATCGCGGCGCCGGGGATGTCGGCGCGCCGTCGATCGGGCTTAACATCGTACTGCGCCACGAGCAGAAGCCGAACGGCTACGTGACGCCGGAATTATGCTTCAATTTTCATTACTTCGCGATTCGCAAGATGCATTTCCTGATGCGGGCGAAGGCGATCGCGGTGTTTCCCGGCGGTTACGGCACTTTGGATGAGCTGTTCGAATCGCTGACGCTTATCCAGACGGGTCGCATGGAGCGCATACCGCTGCTGCTGTTTGGCGCCGACTTCTGGTCGAAGGTGGTCAACCTCTCGGAATTGGAGCGGCAGGGGACGGTTTCGCCGGGCGACTCGCAGTTGATCACGCTCGTAGATACCGCCGAGGACGCCTGGGGCGCGATCCGGGATTTTTACCGGTTGGAGGATGGCGGCGGCGAGGCGTGAGGGCGCTATGCCGGTGCGGGCGGCAAGCCCGACCGGCCCGAACCTTCCGCGCAACCGATTTTGCGCGCCTGGGAAAGCCGCGCGCCATCAGGCGTTTCTTGACGCCATCGCCAAGAAAGCTGACAACGTTCCGGCTGGCGGCTATCGCTCCGGCCCGACACTGACGTCGCCTGGACAACGTCACGGCAACGAGCGCGGCGAGACGTCGGGAGTGTCGATCTGCGGTGGCAAGACGCGGCGCCGAGGATGACAGCACGGAACGGGACAACCATGACAGACAAGCCGACACCCGAAACCCTGCGCGCCGGCGAGGTGGCGCTCGAACTCCCCGACCGCTTCGACGCCGGGCTGTACTTCATCGGTCGCATCGAGACGCCATGGGCGACGCGCGAGGAGTGCCCGCGCCGCGGCGATCCCGAGGACGGTCCCGATTGCCGGCTGATCGTCGACGAACGTTTCGCCGCGGCGCTGGCCGGTATCGAGAGCCGCGACGAGTTGCTGGTCCTCTACTTCATGGACGAGGCGCGGCGCGACCTCGCCATCCAGAATCCGCGTCATCGCGGACATGCAATCGGCACGTTTGCGCTGCGCTCGCCGGTACGGCCAAACCCGGTCGCCGCCTCGCGGGTGCGGCTGCTTTCCCACAGCCGAAACGTGCTTGTCGTACGCGGGCTGGATTGCCGCAGCGGCACGCCGCTCGTCGACATCAAGCCGGAGTTCGCGCCAGCCGCCCGCAATTGCGACGAGGCGGAGTGAAGCGCCTCCTGTTGTTGGAGGACTGCTCGCGCTGTACACCCGTGCCGGTTTTCCCCTAAAGGCACCCCATGGCAGGCACCTCCCTCGATCTTGACGACATCGTCGATAGTGCGGCGCTGCGCGCTGCGCTCACGGCCGCGGCGGGCGGCGCCGATGGCGACGGCTCGTCGGCTGCAATCCGCGCCAGTGTGCGGGCGATCGTGCGCCAGACGCTTGTCGACGGGCGCGTCCGCGCTGAGGCGATGCTGCGCGCCGACGGAAGCGGCCGCGCCTGCGCGGCCCGGCTCTCCCACCTGATGGACGAGATCATTCGCGCCCTTCACGAATTCGCGATCCACCACGTCTACCGCGCCAAGAACCTGTCGACAGCCGAGCGCATCGCGATCTGCGCCGTGGGCGGCTACGGCCGCTCCACGCTGGCGCCCGGTTCCGACATCGACCTCCTGTTCCTGCTGCCCTACAAACAGACCCCGCTTGGCGAGCAAGTGCTGGAATACATCCTCTACATGCTGTGGGATCTCGGCCTGAAGGTCGGTCATTCAACCCGCTCAATCGACGAGTGCATACGCCTCGCCAACAGCGACCTGACCATCAGGACGGCGCTGCTCGACGCGCGGCTGATCCAGGGTAACGCCGAACTGTTCGAAACCTTCCTCGATCGGTACGCGAGGGAAGTAATGGACGGTGCGGCTACGGCATTCGTCAACGCCAAGCTTGCCGAACGCGACGAACGCCACAAGCGCAGCGGCGAATCGCGCTATCTGGTGGAGCCGAACATCAAGGACGGAAAGGGCGGGCTGCGCGATCTGCAAACGTTGTTCTGGATCGCCAAGTTCGTCTACCGGGTGCGCCGGCGCACCGAACTCGTGAAGCTCGGCGTCTTCTCCCGACAGGAATACAATCGCTTCATCAAGGCAGAAGACTTCCTGTGGGCGGTGCGCTGCCACATGCATTTCCTCACCGGCAAGGCGGAGGAGCGGCTTTCCTTTGACATCCAGCGCGAGATGGCGGCGCGGCTCGGCTACACCAGCCATGCCGGGCTGATGGATGTCGAACGCTTCATGAAGCACTATTTCCTTGTCGCCAAAGATGTCGGCGACCTCACGCGCATCTT
>CALMYO010000050.1 GCA_937873685.1 uncultured Paracoccaceae bacterium | reverse complement strand
ATCCTCGACGGCGAGCTCTCCTTGCAGCCGAGGCCGGCGCCGAGACACGCGGTTGTCGAAGACAGCCTGATTTCGGAGTATCATGATCCATTCCAACGCGGGCGCGGCGGGCCGGGCGGCTGGTGGATTGTCTCGGAGCCGGAAATCCATTTCGGTAAGCAGGTAGTCGTGCCCGATGTCGCCGGGTGGCGGCGCGAGCGGCCGCCGGAACTGCCGTCCAAGGCCTTTTTCGAGATCGCGCCGGACTGGGTGTGCGAAGTGTTGTCGCCCGCCACGCGGCGACGCGACCTCACCACCAAGCGCCGTATCTATGGAGAGAATGGCGTCGAGCACCTGTGGTTCATTGACCCCGATGCGCTGACGCTGGAAGCCTTCCGGCGCATCGACGGCAAATGGGTGCTGATGGCGGCGCTGGCGGAGGACGAGGCGGTCTGCCTCGACCCGTTTGCGGCAGTGACGTTCCCGCTCGACAGCCTGTGGGCGAAGTAGCGCCGGCTGATCAAAGAAAGGGCAATTCCACGAGCCTTGCCCCGACCAGACCGGCAGGGCGCATGACCTGCACCGTTTCACCCGGTGAAACGTCTCGCGAAACGAGGGCATAGCCAATGTTTGCCTTCATGCGGTAGGACCAGGTGCAGTTGGTCATCGCGCCGATCTTTTCGCCATGGTGCAGGATGTCCTCCCAGGCAAAGCCGAGCGGACTCGGGGCTTCGCCTTCCAGCACCAGACCCAGTTGATGACGTTTCGGTCCTTCGGCGGCGATGCGCCGCAAAGCGGCGATGCCGACAGTATCGTCCGGGACGCCGAGGTCGACATACTTCCCCAGCCGCACTTCGAACGGGTTTGTGTTTTCGTCGGTGTCGCCGCCGACCGACAACAATCCGCTTTCGGTGCGCTCGGCGGATGTCGGGCCGCCCGGGCCGATGTCGAAAGGCCGACCGGCTTCCTTGACGATCGCCCACAGGGCCGAACCCTTCGAACCGTCCTTCAGGTAGATCTCGAAGCCGCCTTGCTTCGACCAGCCGGAGCGTT
This sequence comes from uncultured Paracoccaceae bacterium, assembly GCA_937873685.1. Lineage (GTDB taxonomy): Bacteria > Pseudomonadota > Alphaproteobacteria > Rhizobiales > Rhizobiaceae > CALMYO01. The sequence continues at coordinate 2,508 of CALMYO010000050.1, read as the reverse complement.
GCACGGCAACCGGGATGCCGGCGACTTCGGTTTCGCGGAACCAGAAGTACTTGAGGCTGCGCACCCAGTCGCCGAAGATCGAAGCTACCACATCTTCCGCCTTCGGGCCTTGGACGGCGAGCGGCGAAACGTCGGGCTCGTCGACCTGGACATCAAGTCCGCGTTCGGCGGCGATCGCGCGCGCCCAAAGCCACATGTCGCTGTCGGCGATCGAGAACCAATAGCGTTTGTCGTCGAGCTTTAGCAGGATCGGGTCGTTGATCAGCATTCCGCGGTGATTGCACAGCGGGACATACTTGCCCTGCCCGACGGCGCATTTCGTCAGGTCGCGCGGGCTCAGGATTTGCGCGAGGCGCGCAGCATCGGGGCCGGTCAGTTGCACCTGCCGCTCAACCGAGACATCCCACATGGCGACGCCGTTGATCAGCCGCCAGTATTCCGCCTCCCGGTCGCCGAAGGACGCCGGCATGATCATGCGGTTGTAGACGGAGGCGGTGGTCATGCCGTCGGCAAGCGTCGCCTCGTAGAAGGGAGACGGGCGCAGGCGGGCGGTCGGGAAGATCGTGAACATGCGTGAACAATAGCAGCGTCGCCATTGCTGTCCACAAGCGCCAACGCGACCCCGACTGGCGCGAAGCCGACACCGGATGCAATCGCCGTAACAGATTCGGCGCGCGGCTGAAACGCGCAACGGCGGACCTTTCGATCCGCCTCATTTTGCACGGCGCCGATCGCTCCAGGGCGCGGCGGCATCCCTATTTCGTGATGACCTCGCCCGTCGGGCGCGGCGTTGCAGCGGTTTCCGGCGGCAGGATCGGATAGACCACTTCGGGAACCTTGCCGGTCAGCGATTCGAGGAACGCGGTGATTGCAACGGTATCCTCGTCCGTCAGTTCCTCGCCAAGTTGGGACGTCCCCATCACCGCTACCGCTTCTGTCAGATCCCAAACCTTGCCCGAATGGAAGTAGGGCGCGGTAACCGCGATGTTGCGCAGCGGTGCGGCGCGGAAGACGTAGGAATCGTCGGCGGTCGCCGTCACCGCAAAGCGGCCCTTGTCGCCTTCGGGCAGCGCGTCTGCACCGGGCTTCTGCACCAGACCAAACGGATAGTAGCCGTTGCCGCCAAGGTTGATACCGCTGTGGCAGGAGGCGCAGCCCTTGTCCATGAACAGCTTCAGGCCAACTTTCTGCGCATCGCTCATCGCCGCGTCGTCGCCGTTCAGCCAGGCGTCGAACGGGGCAGGGGTCAGAAGCGTTGCTTCAAAGGCCTCGATCGCCTTGGCGAAGTTGTCGAAGGTCACGGGGTCGGCTTCACCGGGGAAGGACGCCTTGAACCACTCGACATATTGCGGCATCGAGTTCAGCGTCGCCAGCACGTTGTCGGGCGTGTTGGCCATTTCGACGCCGGCCTGAACCGGTCCCTTGGCCTGCGCCTTCAGATCGTCGGCGCGACCATCCCAGAACTGCGCCTCGTTGAATACGGCGTTCAGCGCCGTCGGGGCGTTGCGCGGGCCCTTCTGCCAGCCATGGCCGATCGAGGTTTCGAGGTTGTCGTCGCCGCCGGTCGCCAGATTGTGGCATGAATTGCAGGAGAACACGCCCGACGCCGACATGCGCGGATCGAAGAACAGCGCCTTGCCGAGATCGATCTTCTCGGGCGTGATCGGGTTGTCGTTCACCGCCGGCGTTGTCGACGGCAGCGGCTTGAAGATTTCGAGCGCGGCATCGCGCAATTCATCCGCCTGCGCGGATGAGGCCAGAGCGAGCGCGGCCACGGTTGCTGCCAGAACGCTCTTTCTGAGGGATTTCATAGTGCACCTCGCTTTCGGAAGTCGGTCTCATGTCACCGAGTTGCAATTCTCCCCGCCACCCCGGCGGGAACTGCAAAAGCGATACCGACACCGAATGCGCTGCGCCGCATTGACCCGTGTCAATGGTTGCAAACGCGAAGTGCTTACCCGGCAAACGAAAAAGGGCGGCCCGAAGACCGCCCTTGAACATGGTTACTGTGGCTGGACTTAGAAGTCCATGCCGCCCATTCCGCCGCCCGGCATCGCCGGCGCCGGCGAGTCCTTCTTCGGCGCCTCGGCGATCATCGCCTCGGTGGTCACCAGCAGGCCGGCCACGGAAGCGGCGTCCTGCAGGGCGGTGCGCACGACCTTGACCGGGTCGACGATGCCCATGGCGATCATGTCGCCGTACTCGCCCGTCTGGGCATTGTAGCCGAAGGTGTCGCTCTTCTCGCCGAGGATCTTGCCGACGACGACCGAAGCCTCATCGCCCGCGTTCGTGGCGATCTGGCGGGCCGGCGACTGCAGCGCGCGACGCACGATGGAGATGCCTGCATCCTGGTCGGCGTTGGCGCCCTTCATGGTCAGCACGGAAGAGGCGCGCAGCAGGGCGACGCCGCCGCCCGGAACGATGCCTTCCTCGACCGCCGCGCGGGTGGCGTTCAGCGCATCGTCGACGCGGTCCTTTTTCTCCTTCACCTCGACCTCGGTCGCGCCG
>CALMYO010000049.1 GCA_937873685.1 uncultured Paracoccaceae bacterium | reverse complement strand
CAGCCTTGCCACCTCCGGCGGCGACAGCGCCGAAGTCGGTTCGTCGAGAATGATGATCCGCGCGCCCGAAAACAGCACGCGGGCGAGTTCGACCAGTTGCTGCAGCCCGACGGGCAGCGAACCCATGCGCCGCGTCGGGTCAATGTCGAGGCCGAAATCGGTCAGCAACTTGCGCGCCTGCGCGTTCATGTGAGGCCAGTCGACGAGGCCAAGGCTGTTCAGCGGCTGGCTGCCGAGGAAGACGTTCTCGGCGACCGTCAGTTCCGAGACGATCGACAGTTCCTGGTGCACCATGCCGATGCCGGCGGCCAGCGCATCGCGCGCCGAGCGAAAGCGTACCGGTTTGTCCTGGATGCGCATTTCGCCTTCGTAATCCGTATGCACGCCGGCGATGATCTTCATCGTCGTCGACTTGCCGGCGCCATTTTCTCCCACAAGTCCGTGAATTTCGCCGGCGCGCAATGAAAAATCCACGTCGGTGAGCGCCGCGACGCCACCGAAGTGCTTGGAAACATTTTTCATCTGAAGCAGGGGCGGCATGCCGCCCCCGCTTTGGGAATCGACCGACATGCCGGTCAGATCAGGAAGTTCTTCTGCAGCCACAGGTGTCCGGCAGCCGTCTCCTGCGTGATGACCGGGCCGTCCGCGAGGATGAAGTCCGGAATGTCCTTTCCGGCCATCTCGCCGCCCTGTACTGCCGCGACGCCCGCTGCGACCGACCAGCCATGGATGCGGCAGGACGGGTTGCGCACGGTCGCCACCATGACGCCTTCCAGCACGGCGTTCACCGCCGGCGGCATGGCGTCGACGCCGGCGATCAGGATGTCGGTGCGGTTCTTCGCCTTCATGACGTTGTGGGCGGCAAGCGCCATGTCGTCATTGTGGAAGAACGCGCCCTTGATATCGGCGTGCTGGGTCAGGACCGAGTCCCAGATGCGCGCGACCTTGGTGACGTCCCAGTCGGCCGGCTGTTCGTCGAGCAGCTTGATGTTGGCGTTGCCGTCGACGACCTGGTGGAAGCCCTTGGCGCGACCCTGGGCGCCGGAATGGCCGAGCGCGCCCTGTGTCATCACCATGTTGCCGCCGCCGCCCATCGCCGCGACCAGCGCCGAGGTGACGACCGAGCCCATCATCACGTTGTCAGGGGCGATGAAGGTGTGGATCGGCACGGTTCCGGGCGGGGCAACCAGCGTGTCCATGGCGATAACCGGCGTTCCGCCGTCGATCATCTTCTTGATCGGATCGGTCAGAGTGCCGATGCCGAAGGTCTGGATGGCGACGAAGTCCCATTTCTGGGTCGCCATGTTCTCGATCGCGGCGCGCTGCTTGGTGGCTGAGAGTTCGCCGTCGAACCAGGTGATTTCGACGTTCATCAGCTTGCCCCAGGCCTCTGCGGCCTGCTTGCCCTGGGCACACCATGTCGCCTGCAGGCCGGCGTTCGAGAAGGCCGCCTTCATCGGCTTGCCAGCCGGCGCCAGCGCCTGCGCGCGGGCCGGGTTGAAGCCGGCATCGGCAAACAATGCGGCGGGCAGAGCCGTCGCGCCGATCGCCGCGAAGATGTCGCGACGCGTATGCGCTTCCTTGATCCGGTCGTCGAGCATGCGTATTCCTCCCATTTTGAGGCGCCGGTCGTGAAGTCCGGCGAGACGGTACAGAAACGGTCGCGTCGCTCTTGGCGGAAAGTTACCCGCGAGTTTCTGCCTATTGAAACGTGCCAGATCGTCGCGGTTAGTCAAGTCAAGAGCTGGCGCATGCGCTTGACAAACATACGCAAAGACACGTCAATTCCGGCCTTCTCGGAATCCATGGGAGGACTGCAATCGTGACGGGTACGGGCAATTTCGAAGCGTTGTCGCCGCAAACGCTACCGCAGCGACTAGGGTCGCTGCCCGCGTTGCGGGAGCGGATCGGTGAAGACAGCGCGGCCTGGAAAGTGCGCGAGGTTGGCGACGGAAACCTCAATCTCGTCTTCATCGTGGAAGGGAGCGCTGGCGCCGCGGTGGTCAAGCAGGCGTTGCCTTATGTGCGTCTTGTCGGCGAAAGCTGGCCTTTGCCGTTGAAACGCTCGTTCTTCGAGTATCACGCCCTGACGCGGCAAGAGGCGCGCGATCCGGGTTCGACGCCGCAAATCTTCCATTTTGACGAGGCGCAGGCGCTGATCGTGATGGAGTTCCTTGACCCGCACATCATCCTTCGCAAGGCGCTGATCGCCGGCCGCCAACATGATTTCGTGCCGCCGGTGCTTGGACGCTTCATGGCGCGCACGCTGTTTCGCGGCTCGGATCTCGCGATGGAGACGCGCAAGCGCAAGGCGGATTTGGCGCTGTTCGCCGACAATGTCGAACTGTGCGACATCACCGAGAACCTCGTCTTTTCCGATCCCTATTTTCCCGCAGCGATGAACCGTCACACCTCGCCGCAGCTCGATTCGCTGGTGGCGCAATTGCGCGCCGATCGCGACCTGAAGGTGGAGGCGCAGCGGCTCAAGCACCTGTTTGCGGCAAAAGCCGAGACCATGCTGCATGGCGACCTGCACACTGGTTCGGTGATGGTGAGCGACGACGATTGCCGCGTGATCGACCCGGAATTCGCGGTCTACGGGCCAATGGCCTTCGATGTCGGCATGTGCCTCGCCAATTTCTGGATGAGCTATTTCTCGCAATCCGGCCATGAGGGGGCAGGCAGCCGCAATTCGATGCGCGCCTGGCTACTGGCGGCGGGCGTCGAGATCTGGTCGGTCTTTCGCGCCGAGTTTGCGCTGTTGTGGCGCACCGAGCGCAAGGGCATCCTCTACGAGGCCGCGCTGTTCGAGAATCAGGGCGATCCGCTCGGGTCAGAGCAGGCGCTCGACATCCTGCTCGACGAGATCTGGCGTGACATGCTGGGTTTTGCCGGCGTCGAGATCCACCGCCGCATCCTTGGCCTCGCACACAATGCCGATTTCGAGGCGATCGAGGACGAGAATGTGCGCGCAAGCTGCGAGGCGAAGGCGCTTAAGCTTGGCCGGCATCTGGCGATCAACCGTACGCGCATCCATTCGATGGCTGAAATCAACGCGCTGGCGCAGCGCCTTGAAACGGGAGAGGTTTCGTGAAGGTCGACGGCAAGCATTTCCGCACCATCTGGCCGAACGCCGATGGGCAAAGCGTTGACATCATCGACCAGCGCTGGCTGCCGCACGAGTTCCGGATCGTCACCTTGTCGACGCTGGAGGAGGCCGCGACCGCGATTGCCGACATGTGGGTGCGTGGCGCGCCGCTGATCGGCGTCACCGCGGCCTATGGCATGGCGCTGGCGATGGGACGCGACGCGTCTGACGCCGCGCTCGATGCCGCCTGGGAGACGCTGCACTGTACCCGGCCGACGGCGATCAACCTCAAATGGGCGCTCGATCGCATGCGAGCCCACCTGCGTCCGCTGGCGCCTGCCGGGCGTGCACAGGCGGCCTGGGCGCTTTCCGCCGAAATGGCCGACGAGGATGTCGCCATCAACCGCGCGATCGGCGAGAACGGTCTGGCGATCATCCGCGACATTGCGGCGCGCAAGCGGCCGGGCGAGGCGGTCAACATCCTCACCCATTGCAACGCCGGCTGGCTGGCTACGGTGGATTACGGAACGGCGACCGCGCCGATGTATCTTGCGACCGAAGCGGGCATTCCGATCCATGTCTTTGTCGATGAGACGCGGCCGCGAAACCAGGGTGCGCAGCTGACCGCATGGGAAATGGACGGCCACGGCATTCCCCATACGCTGATCGTCGACAATGCCGGCGGCCACCTGATGCAGCACGGCATGGTGGACATGGTGATTGTCGGCACCGACCGTACGACGGCGGATGGCGATGTGTGCAACAAGATCGGCACTTACCTGAAGGCGCTGGCAGCCAAGGACAACGGCGTGCCGTTCTACGTTGCGCTGCCGTCGCCGACCATCGACTGGACGGTGCATGACGGGGTGAAGGAAATCCCGATCGAGGAGCGCAACCAGCGCGAGGTGACCCATGTGCAAGGGCTCGCGCCGGACGGGGCGATCACCCAGGTGCGCATCTCCCCTGAACGCACGCCGGGCGGCAATCCGGCCTTCGATGTCACGCCGGCGCGGCTGGTCACCGGGTTGATTACCGAACGCGGAGTGGCGACGGCCAGCCACGCGGGGCTGGCGCAAATGTTCGGACGATAGGGTATCGCGCGAATTGACCGGACAACGCTCCAGTCCCGGCGGGCGCCACCGGCCGCGGCAGGAGATGCGCTTTGCGCCTCCTACATGCCCCAGCGCAGGCCGGCGGTGTGCACTGGCGCATCCCAGTAACCGGTCATTTCGTCATCAAGCGCGACAAGCGTCACCGAGCAGCCAGCCATGTCGAGCGACGTGACGTAGTTGCCGACAAGCGATCGCGCGACCGTCACGCCATGCGCCTCGAACAGGCGGCGCGCCGCATTGTACATCAGGTAGAGTTCCATCGCCGGCGTCCCGCCAAATCCGTTGACGAGCAGGAGCGACGGTCCCTTGGCCTTGGCGCCGAGATCGCGCACGATCGCTTCCACCATCTCGGCGGCGATCTCGTCGGCCGGGCGGATCTTGTCGCGGCGGCGACCGGGTTCACCGTGGATGCCGACGCCGAATTCCATCTCGTCGTCGCCGATCTCGAAGGTCGGCTTGCCTGCCGCCGGAACCGTGCAGCTGGTCAGCGCCACACCCATGGAGCGCGCATTCGCGTTGACCTTGCGGCCGAGTTCGGCCAGCGCGTCGAGCCCCATGCCGGCCTCGGCGGCGGCGCCGACGATCTTCTCCACGACCATTGTTCCCGCCACGCCGCGCCGGCCGGTGGTGTAGAGCGAGTCTTCCACCGCCACATCGTCGTTTGTGATGATCTGAACAACCTTGCCGGCGGACATCTCGGCCGCCATGTCGAAGTTCATCAGGTCGCCCTCGTAGTTCTTGACGATGAAGAGCGAGCCCGCGCCGGTGTCGACCGCTTCGGCGGCTTCCATCATCTGGTCGGGCGTCGGCGAGGTGAACACCTGCCCGGGACAGGCCGCATCCAGCATGCCGTGTCCGACGAAGCCGCCGTGCAGCGGCTCATGGCCGGAACCGCCGCCCGAGATCAGCGCGACCTTGCCCTGCTTCAGGCTCTTGCGCTGCACGAACTTGCCCGACGGATCGAGCGTGACGATGTCGGCATGGGCGCTGGCAAAGCCCGCAAGGCTTTCGGTCAGGATGGTGTCGACGCCGTTCATCAGTTTCTTCATGGGGTTCCTCCTCAGCTTCTCTTGTCTTGCATCAGTGCGGCCATGCGGTGGGCGAACTCGGCGACCGCCTCGTCGAATTGCCGGTTGGTTTCGCCGTCGCCGAGATCGGGCAGGGCGAGCGAGACGTGGCGAAGGCCGCGGTTTCCCGCATCCGCGTCGCGCCGGTCCGGGTGGGCGGCGTCATACTCCGACAGGAAACGCTCGCGCTCCTCGGCGCTGAAATGGCAGATGGAGAAGATCGTGGCCAGATGCCGCGCCGGCACCGGCGTCAGGTAGGCGGTGCTGGTCATCTGGGTGACGAAACTGCGATGCTTGCCGAGTGCATCGGCCAGGCGTTGGCGCGTGCCCGACGGGCGTCGGTCGATGATCTCCGACAGGCGCTGCTTGTAGGCCTTGATCAACTCGTCGGTGGACGGCAGATCGACTGGCTTTCGGGCTGGCGCGCTCATGGGGCGGCCACCTCGGCGTTTGCGATTGCCGCCTTGACGGCGCCGATGCGCGAGGCCGCAATCGAAAGGCTGCGCAAGCCGCTCTTGAGAAGCAGTGGCGCAAGCGCCGGATCGCTGGCCGCATCGCCACACAGACTGACGGGGCGGCCGTTTTCGTCGCCCCATTGTGCAACACGGCGGACAAGTTCCAGCACGGCCGGATGGTCCGGCCGCGCGAGCGCTGAAAGTTTCGCGGAATCGCGCGAGGCGGCCATGACGTATTGCGTCAGGTCGTTGGAACCGATGGAGAAGAACGCGGCGGCGGCAAACAGGTCGGGCCGGATCGCCACGGACGGCACCTCGACCATGATGCCGAGCGGCGGCATGGCGCAGGGTATTCCGGCGCGCTCCAGCTTATCCGCTTCTGCCCGGAACAGCGTCCGGGCCTGTTCCAGTTCCTCCGGCACCGAGACCATCGGCAGCATGACCTTCAGGTTGCCGCGCACGGCAGCGCGCAGGAGCGCGCGAATCTGCACCGCAAAGATGTCCGGCTTGGCGAGGCAAAGCCGGATGCCGCGCAGGCCGAGGAAGGGGTTGGATTCATCCACCGTGAAGCCCGGCACCGGCTTGTCGCCGCCGGCGTCGACGGTGCGGATCGTCACCGGCTTGCCTTCGGCCCATTCCAGCACCGTGCGGTAGGCGGCGTATTGGGTGTCCTCGTCGGGGAGGCCATGGGCGTAAAGGAACTCGGTGCGCATCAGGCCAACGCCGTCGCAATGGGCGATCGGTATGGAAGCCGTGTCGGAAGGCTCGGCGATGTTGACCAGCACGTCGATCGGCGCGCCGTCGGCCGTTCGCGCGGGCCTTGCGGCATACTGCGCCGCGAAGGCAGCACGCTCAACGCTCGACTGGCGTCCGGCCTCGAATTCCGCGATATCCTGTGGCGCGGGTGAGGCGGTGAGCGACCCGGTACTTGCGTCGAGCAGCGAGTCGACGCCTGCTTCAAGCGGCGCATCGCCGATGGCGACCAGCGCCGGCACGCCTCGCTGGCGCGCCAGCATCGCCACATGTCCGGTTGCGCTGCCATGGCGCAGGGCAAAGCCGCCGCCGGTCCAGTCATGGGCGAGAAAGACGCTCGGCGTGATATCGTCGCCGACATAGATGACGCCAGCGGGAATGACGCCCGCCTTCTCGCCCGTCAGCATCGACAGGACGCGGTCGCGAATGTCGGCGAGATCGGCGGCGCGGGCCGCGAAATAGGCGTCGTCGGATGCCTCGTAACCGGCGATCTCCGCATCGAGCACGGCAGTCCAGGCGGTCGCGGCGTCCTCGCCCCCGGCGATGCGGCCGTTGGCGCTGACCCTGAACGTGTCGTCCTCGATCATCGCCAACTGGAATTCGAGAATGTCGGCGGCGTCGCCTTCGGCGCTTGCGATCAGTTCCGCGGTTGCGGCCGACGCTTTCTCAAGCGCGTTTGCGAGTGCGCTGCTCTCGCGGTTCACGTCGCCGGAACCGCGGTAATGCGTTTCCGTCCTTGACGGGGCAAGCCAGAGCGGACCGCGCGCGTAACCGGCGCTGGCGGTCTGGCCGGACAGCCTAAGCGGCGCCGGCATGTTTTGCGTCCTCGTCGAAGTCGCGCGCCACCAGCGCAGCAAGCGCGGAAGCCGCCAGCGTCTCGTCATCGCCATCGGCGCGAATGAACAGCGTCGCGCCCTCCGGCACCTTCATCGCCATCACCTTGACGATGCTCTTGGCGTCGATCCACGGCCCGTCTTCGGCGGTCGCGATCTCGATGCGGCTGGCAAATGTCTTGGCAAGCTTGGTAAACTTGACGGACGGACGCGCATGCAGCCCTACCTGGTGGGTTATCAGCGCATGTTGTTGGACCGTCATTGCTCGTTCCCCCGATCCATCACAACGGCGACAATTCCTGCGCGGTCGCCACCACCGCCGACAACGGCGCGCCGCCGGAAGCTTCCGTCGCCGCCATCACAGCACCCTCGACAATCGGCGCGTTGCATATCGCGATGCGCCCCGCGCGGGGCTCGCCGATCATCTCGACCGCCATTTCACTGTTGGTTTCGGCGCCGCCAAGATCGACGAGGATGGCGACCCCGGCGTCGGTCCAGGCGCGGTCGATCGCCTGCATGATCGCCTCGACGCTGGTGCCAAGCCCGCCGGCAGGGTCGCCGCCGCACCAGGCGACTCGCACCTCGTCGCCGACCATCTGGCGCACCATGTCGGCTGTTCCTTCCGCGACCAGCGGGGAGTGCGACACGATGACGATGCCGACATTGCCGCTCGCTTCCGTCATCACTTGCCCTCCAGCACGGGCGCCACGGCGGCGATCAGCAGGCTGACCGAGCGCGCGCCGGGATCCATGTGGCCGATCGAGCGTTCCCCGAGGAAGGAGGCGCGGCCGCGCGTTGCCTTGACCGGAACGGTGGCGTCTGCAGCGCCGGCGGCAATGGCGGCAATTTCCCCGCCGGACTTGCCCTGCGCCAGCGCGTCGCTGACGGGATAGAGCACGTCGAGCAGGGTCTTCTGGCCTTGCTGCGACTTGCCGCGCGCCGCAACTGCATCCACTGCCTTGGAGAAGGCCGACGCAAACGCCGCGCGATCGGGCGCGTCGCCAAGTTCCTTGCCGAGCGTCATCAGCATGGTGCCGAACAGCGGCCCCGATGCGCCGCCGACGGTCATCACCAGCTTCATGCCGGCGGCTTTCAACGCCTCGCCAACCGGTTTTTCGGCAAGCGCGGCCGCTTCGGACGCTACTGCATCGAAGCCGCGCTTCAGGTTCGAGCCGTGATCGCCATCGCCGATCGCCTGGTCGAGTTGCGTCAGTTCGTCGGCATGCCGGGATACGACCGCCTGCGCTGTCGAAACAAGCCGCGTGATGAGATCTGCCTGCGTCATGCGTTGCGTCCTGTGCTGCCTGTCGCATTCGTTGCGATCCGCGCTCCGTCGGCGGCAAAGAAGAGCGGATCGGCCAGTTCCACCCGCACCGCCATGCCGGAGTTCAAGCCAAGCGACGGCTCAACCAGCGAAACCAGTTTCCTGTCGCCGCAGACGAGATGCAGGTAGTTGTGATCGCCGAGATGCTCGATCCAGTCGATGCGGGCGTTGGCCGTTTCGCCGTTGGCCGGAACCGAGATCGCCAGATGCTCCGTGCGGGCGCCGATCTGCGCCGTGCCGGCCGGAATGGACGGGCAGGGCAGCAGCCCCGGCGGAAGGATGTTGATGCGCGGCTGGCCGAGCCGGTTGGCGACATGGATATCGACCGGCGTTTCGTAGATCTCGCGTGGCGTGCCCACCTGCACCAGACGGCCTTCGGCGAGAATGCCGATGCGGTCGGCCATCGTCATCGCCTCGATCTGGTCGTGCGTGACGTAGAGCATTGTGGCGCCGATGTCGTTCTGGATGCGTTTCAGTTCCAGGCGAAGGTCGGCGCGCAGCTTGGCGTCGAGCGAGGAGAGGGGCTCGTCCATCAGGTAGATGGAGGGTTGGCGCACCAGCGCCCGGCCGATCGCCACGCGCTGCATCTCGCCGCCCGAGAGCTTCGTCGAGCGGTTCTGGAGCTTGTGGTCGATACGCACCAGTTTCGCCACCTCGCGCACGCGCGCGTCGATCTCGTTTGGCGTGAGGCGGCGCGCCGGAGATTTCAGCGGGAAGGCAAGGTTGTCGTAAACGCTCAGATGCGGATAGAGCGAATACTGCTGGAAGACGAACGCGACGTCGCGCGAAGCAGGATCGAGCGTTGTCACGTCTTCGCCGTTGATCGCGATGCGGCCGGAATCGGGTTTCTCCAGCCCGGCAATCAGCCGCAAGGTCGTCGTTTTGCCGGCGCCGGTCGGGCCGAGCAACACGACGAATTCGCCGTCGGCGATCGAAAGGTCCATGCCGCGCACGGCCTGCGTCGCGCCGAAGCTCTTGGAGATCGCGGAAAGGGAGACGTCAGCCATGGGCGCCTCCGTCATGCAAGGCGGTGCGTATCGCCTTGCCGCCGTCGCGCCGGAACAGCGACAGCCGGGCGGCGTCGAAGCGCATGCCAACCGGCTCTCCCGGCCTGAAGCTGCGCGTCGCGGGCACGCGGGCCTTGACGAGCGTGGCGCCGAACTCCACAGCCACGATCTGTGTCGTGCCGAGATATTCGCTTTCATAGACCGCGCCGCGCAACGGCGCGTCGTCGTCGATGCTCACGTCTTCCGGCCGCACGCCGAGCACCAGCCCTGACGGTGCGACATCCTCGCGCAGTTGCGGCACGCCGACTTCGGCCTCGCCGATGCGCACGCTTTGTGCGCCACTGGCGATGCCGGCAGAAAAATCGATGAAGTTCATCGACGGCGAACCGATAAAATCGGCGACAAACAGCGAAGCCGGACGGCTGTAGATCTCCTGCGGCGTGCCGAACTGCTCGATGACGCCGTGGTTCATCACCGCGATGCGGTCGGCCATCGCCATCGCTTCCAGCTGGTCGTGGGTGACGTAGATCGTTGTTGCCCGGATGCGATTGTGCAGTTCGCGCAGTTCGCGCACCATCACGTCGCGAAACTCGGTGTCGAGCGTGCCGAGCGGTTCGTCCATCAGGAAGCATTTCGGTCGCCGCACGATGGCGCGGCCGAGCGCCACGCGCTGGCGGTCGCCGCCGGCAAGCCCGGAAACCGGCTTGTCGAGAATGTGGTCGATCTGCAGAAGCCGCGCCGTTTCCTCCACACGGGTGCGAATCTCGGCGCGCGGAACGCCCTGAGCGACGAGCGGAAAGCCGATGTTGCGGCGCACATTCATGTGCGGGTAGAGCGCAAAAAGCTGGAACACGAAGGCTATGTCGCGGTCGCGAGCGCGGTTGAACGTCACGTCCTCGCCGTCGAGCAGGATCTTGCCGGAGGTCGGCAGTTCGAGCCCGGCGATCATCCGCAGTGTCGTCGTCTTTCCGCAGCCAGAGGGGCCAAGCAGGGCGAGAAACTCGCCGTCGGCGACGGTGAAGGTGGAATCCTGCACGGCGACGAACTCGCCGAAGGCCTTCCTGACATTCTCGACCCGGATCTCGGCCATGACCTACTCCGGAAACTTCGAGACGACGATGAACATCACGGTGCCTGCGAGCAGCGTGACGAAGGAATAGGTGTAGAGCGACAGCGCGAACGGCTGGAACATCATGAGAAAGCCGATGGCGATGATTGCGGTTGCAAGGTTTTCCATCGGCCCGCGCCGCAGCAGCGCCGGCCAGCGGCCCTTGTCGCGCGTCTCTTGCGTTTGCCCGCTCATTTGCGCACCGCCCCGAAGGTGATGCCGCGCAGCAGATGCCGGCGAAGCAGCACGGTGAAGACGAGGATCGGCACCAGGAAGATGGTGGTGCCGGCGCCGACGGCCGGCCAGTCCAGCCCGCCCTCGCCGATGATTGTCGGGATGAAGGGCGGAGCGGTCTGTGCAGAGCCGGAAGTCAGCAGTACGGCGAAGGCGTATTCGTTCCAGGCGAAGATCAGGCAGAATATCGCGGTCGCCGCAATGCCGGTGGTCGCCTGCGGCAGCACGACCTTGAAGAAGGCCTGCATGCGCGTGTAGCCGTCGATCAGCGCTGCTTCCTCGTATTCGCGCGGGATTTCGTCGATGAAGCCCTTCAGCAGCCAAACCGCCAGCGACACGTTGACGGCAGTATAGAGCAGGATCATGCCGAGCGCGGTGTCGGTGAGGCCAAGCTCGCGGTACATCAGGTAGATTGGGATAGCCACCGCGATTGGCGGCATCATGCGCGTCGACAGGATGAAGAACAGCAGGTCGTCGGCAAGCGGCACCTTGAAGCGCGAGAAGCCATAAGCCGACAGCACGCCGAGAAACACTGCGAGGAAGGTCGAGCCGAAGGCGATGACCAGCGAATTGAGGAAGCGCGGCCAGAATTTCGACGGGCTGACCACGACCATCTGGCGTTCGCGGGCGATCTCCTCGCACACGCCCTGCGGTGGCGGCAGGCTGTCGAGATATTCCTGCGTCTGGCGGCTGCGGCTGGTGAACAGGTTGCAGTAGCCCTCCAGCGTCGGCTCGAACAGGATCTTCGGCGGATAGGAGATCGAATCGGGCGGCGACTTGAACGAAGTGGAAAAGATCCAGGCAAGCGGGATCATGGTGATCACCGCGTAGAGCACGACGAGCACGGTGGCGACGCGCTTGGTGGTCGCCGACGGCTCGACGACGGAATGGGCGGTGTTGGCGCTCATCTCTGCTTCACCCGGTTGAGCGCCTTGACGTAGATGTTGGCGAGGCCGAACACCGCGACGAACAGCACGATGGCGAAGGCGGAAGACGGGCCGGTGCGCCAGCTTTCGAAGGCTTCGCGCTTCAGCGTGATGGAGGCGACCTCGGTGATCGAACCCGGCCCGCCGCCGGTCAGCAGGTTCACCATGTCGAACATCTTGAAGTTCTCGATGCCGCGGAACAGCACCGCCAGCATGATGAAGGGCAGGCACATCGGCACGGTGATCGACCAGAACTGCCGCCACGGCGAGGCGCGGTCCACCTCGGCCGCCTCGTAGATGTAGTCCGGGATCGAGCGCAGTCCGGCAAGGCAGATCAGCATCACATACGGCGTCCACATCCAGGTATCGACGATGACGATCGCCCAGGGCGCCAGTGTCACCGAGCCCAGCATCTCGAAGGAGGACGGTTCGATGCCGGTGAAGAAGGAGACAATGTAATTGAACAGGCCGATCTGCGGCTGGTAGAGAAAGCGCCAGAAGTTGCCGACCACGGCCGGTGACAGCATCATCGGGATCAGGATAACGGTCGTCCAGAAGGCGTGGCCGCGGAATTTGCGGTCGATCAGCCATGCAAGCACAAAGCCGATCACGGTTTGCAGCAGGATGGTCCAGAACACGAACTCGGCGGTCGTCTGCATCGCGATCCAGACGTCCTCGTCGGTCAGAAGCCGTTCGTAGTTGCGAAAACCGACATTCTCGACCTCGGCGTTCGGGCGGTTAGCGCGGTAGTTCGTGAACGAAAGCTGTATCGTCCAGATCAACGGGAAGATGTTGATCGCCAGCAGCAACACGATGGTCGGCGAGATGAACAGCCATGCAATCGCACGGTCCGACAGGCCGCGCACGCGCCGCGCCAGTGGGTTGACCATGGCATTTGGGTCCGTTTTCGTGACGTGCGACCGGTCAAATGCCATGGTCGAAAAATCCACTGGAATCATGGAACTGACTGGTGGTCTTTCGATTCCGACATTTGCTCGCGTGCTCAACACGAGTGGGATGCAAATGTCGGAATCGGACCACCAGTGTTGGCGGCGTGTTGCGGGCAGCGCGGTTCGCTGCCTTGTCCAGCATGGATGAGGCCTGCTCGGTCACGGCGAATGTCCGGTTGGTGATGGTCCCCGCCGCCAGCCAGGCGGCGGCGGGGAAGGGTGGTTTGGCCTAGAGCTTGCCTTCGTCCTGGAACACTTCGGTCCAGTCCTCGATCAGCTTGTCGAGCGCTTCCTGCGCCGTGCCCTGGTCGGCAACGACGTAGTCATGCACGCGCTTCTGCATCGCTTGCAGCAACTGGGCGTATGCCGGCTCCTGCCAGAAGTCCTGCACCTGGTTCATCGCTTCGAGGAACTGCGCCGCGAAGGGCTGCGAAGCCTTGAAGTCGGGGCCGTTCAGCACCGAGTTGTGGCAGGAGAAGCCGCCAAGCGACCACCACTTGGCCTGAACGTCGGGCTGGGCGAACCACTTGATGTAGTTCAGAGCGCCGTCCATGTTGTCGGTATTGGCGACTACCGAGATGCCCTGACCGCCGAGCGTGGACGCCGGCACCTTTTGCATCGGATTGACGAAGAAGCCGGTCACAGAACCGACCTTTTCGTCCTTCGCCATGCCCGGCATGAAGGCAAACCAGTTCATCATCATGGCGACCTGGCCGGACTTGAACGCGTCAAGGCCTTCTTCCATGTAGGAATTGGTGTATCCGGGCGGCGTGCAGCACTTGTAGAGCTCCTTGTAGAACTCAAGGCCGGCGACCGCGTCGGCGGAGTTGACCGCGCCTGCCATGTCGTACTTGCCCGGCGTGTTCTCGTACTTGAAGCCGAACGGGTAGAGCACGGAGGTCGCGCCCATGGTGATGCCTTCCGAGCCGCGCTCGGTGAAGATCGCCGCGCCGTAGACCTTCTGGCCGTTGATTTCCCTGCCCTGGAAGAATTCGGCGATCTGCTTGAATTCGGTCCAGTTCTTCGGCGGAGCGAGATCGGCGCCTGTCTTGGCCTTGAATTCGGCCATGATGTCGGCGTTCTCGAACCAGTCCTTGCGGTAGGTCCAGCCGTTGGCGTCGCCCATCGCCGGCCGCGCCCAGTCGTTCGGGGTGCCCTTGGGCCAGGTCGAATAGGCATAGACGGTCGCAGGCGCGAAATCGTCCATGCTGATGCCTTCCTTGGCGAAGAAGTCGTTCAGCTTGACGTAATAGCCGTTCTCGGCCGAACCGCCGATCCACTGCGAATCGCCGATCAGCAGGTCGCAGAGCTTGCCGCCGGAGTTCAATTCGTTCAGCATGCGATCGGCGAAATTCGGCCATGGCACGAACTCGAAATTCATCTTGATGCCCGACTGCGCCTCGAAATCCTTCGAGAGTTCAACGAGGGCGTTGGCCGGATCCCAGGCCGCCCAGCACAGGGTCAATTCCTTGTCCTGCGCCACTGCAGCGCCGGACATTGCCGCCTGGATTGCAGCAGCGGATGCAAAACCCAGCGCAAACTTGCGAAAATGCTTCATGGATTTCCTCCCTAAAGAAGGCGCGCGCACCACGCAGGCGCCGTTCATGAACCGCTCCCGGCGGCCCATACCGACAGGTTGGCCTGTTCAGTAATTTGTTTAGTTGGAGCGATTTTACTAAACACGTCAAGCCACATTCGCTGCTGCACCGCAGCAATGGCGTTGTGCGCCCGCGCATGGACATCAAGGGAAAGATGCGCCCGACGAATACCTGCCGATTCGTCAGTTTCAGTTATTTCAAGGGCTTGGCGGGAAATGCGAAAGGAAAACGCGGCGCGCGCGTCAGGCTGCCCGGACTTCCTGTTCGAACTCGTCCTGAAGCTGCGCACTCAACTCCATCTCGAACTCCTCGATGAAATCCGGTTCGTTCGACAACATGCGCGCATGCGCCCTTGCGTTCTCGCGCACTGCTTCCAGATAGATCGAGCGCAGGAGGGCGACGAGATTGTCGTTGGCGGCTGTTGGCTCGACCGCCTTGACCGCCTGCATGATCATCCGGGTGATTTCCTGCGCCCCGGCGTCGAGGCGTCCATTGGCGACATCGCGCCAGAGCCGGATTGCGGTTGCAAACAACGGATGGACCGAAACCGACAGGCCGGCTTTGGCAAACAGCGCGCGCAAACCCATGTCGCGCCCGTCAATCAGGATGGAACGCACACGCGCATGTTTCTGGCCGGAGAGTTCGGTCAGGGCATGGGCGAGAAAGTCGATCTTGCCAAGGCATGCGGCGCGAATCAGCAGGTGCGTCGTCAGGTTGCCGCTGGCGCGAAGCCGTCCTATCAGGTCGTCGGCGTCATCGATGGCGGAGGTGTTGGTGAAATGCACCATGGCTCTTGCCGAGGCATCGGCGACGATCGAGGCAGCGCGTTCAGCCCCCAGTGCGGCGGCAATGAACGGCGAATCGGCCAGCGCCTTTGCGACCGGTCCCATCAGCGCCAGTCGCATCGAAGGGCAAAGATCGTCGCGTGAGAGCAGCATACCGCGCATGTCGGCGTCATCGCCGAAGCGTTCGATGATTGTCCATAGCGTCTGCGGGCGGATCAAAGCGCCTTCGTTGGCGAGAAGGGCAAGGCAGGCGTCGGCGCAGCCCCGCGCCGCTATTGCGTTGCCTAGCGCACTGGAAATGATCGGCCGCGAAGCGATCGCCGCCTGCACCTTCGGGCTGGCGATGCCGAGGCGGGTGATCAGGTCCGCGTCGGCAAGGAGGGGGGAGCGCCCGATGGTCAGCGCCGCGATCTCGGGCTGGTCGTCAGCAAGCGCCGTCACCACTTGCAAAGGCGCCTGATGGCTTGCCGCCAGCACTTCGGCCAGCGCCATGCGCACCTTCGGCGACGGATCGTCCAGAAGGGCGGTCACCGCCGCCTCGGCTGCGCAGCGTTCCTCGAAGTCCATCTCGGACGTCAGATAGGCCCTCGCCAGCGCACTGGCGGCCGCTTCGCGCCTGGCGACGTTGGCTGAGTCTTTCCACTTCAGAAAACGCTGGACAATCATCCGCTTCACCCGGTTCCCGATATGCGAAGCGTAGGGCGAAATGGTTTACGCTTGGTTCACCATGTTTTTTCGCAACTCAGAAAGGATTGGCGGTTGATCCGGGTCATGGCCGGGTCACTTGCCTCCGGTTACGAAGCGATGGAAATTCCCGGAGCCGACATGATCGCAGGAGACCAGAGCGAAACGATCCGGTTCCTCGCACGGCCGTCGACCCATGGCGCGGACGCCGTCGTGGAGCGGGCGCACACGCATATCTCGGAGTTGTTTCTGGTCGGGGACGAGGCGTTCAAGCTAAAGCGGGCCGTGCGGTTGCCCTATGCCGATTTCTCGTCCGTGGAGATTCGGCTGTCGTTGTGCGAGCGGGAAGTGGAACTCAACCGCCGCAGCGCGCCGCTGCTTTATCGCAGAGTGCGCCGCATCACCCGTTCGCAGGAGGGCGGACTGGAATTCGATGGTTCGGGTGAAGTGGTCGACGCCGTGGTGCAAATGCGCCGATTCGCCGAGGAAAACCTGTTCGACCGGTTGGCGCGCGCGGGCAGGCTCGACGCCGCGCTGATGCGCCGGACAGCCGATTCGATCGCGGAATTTCACGCGAAGGCCGAACGAAGCAACAACAACGGCGCCGACCTGTTGGCGGGCGTGCTCGCAATCAACGAGGCGGGGTTTACCGAAAGCCACGCGTTCGACGATCAGGAAGTGCAGCGCCTGAACGCCCGGTTCCGAGAGGCGTTGGCCATGCACCGCGCAGAGCTCGACGCGCGCGTCGCCGCCGGCCGCGTCGTGCGCGGCCATGGCGATCTGCACCTGCGCAACATCTGTCTGTTCGACGGACAGCCGACGCTGTTCGATTGCCTCGAGTTTTCCGAGGAACTGGCGACGGTCGACGTGCTTTACGATCTGGCCTTCCTGGTGATGGATCTTTTTCACCGTGACCTTTGCGACCACGGGAACCTTGTCGCCAACCGGTACTGCGATGTCGCGCGCGATGATGGTTGGGCGCTGCTGCCGTTCTTCATGGTAGTGCGCGCCGCCGTACGCGCGCATGTGACGGGCGCGCAGATCGCCGAGGATGGGGCAGACGATGCGCTCACCGGTCGCGCACGAAGCTATCTCGACCTGGCGTCCGGTCTTCTGGAGCCGGCTCGGCCGGCGGCGATCGCGCTCGGCGGATTCCGCGGTTCCGGCAAGACGACGGTCGCGGAGACGCTC
>CALMYO010000048.1 GCA_937873685.1 uncultured Paracoccaceae bacterium | reverse complement strand
GCATCGCCGCGCTCGGTTTTGCTCGATCTTGACCGATGATCGCTCCGGCGAAATCTGTCTCCAACCCGTCCACAGGGCCTGGGACGCACAGTCGTTTCAGGTTTCGTCACCGACAGGGCCGGCGACGAATTCGAGAATGTCGCCCGGCTGGCATTGCAGCGCTTCGCAGATCCTTTCCAACGTGTCGAAACGCACCCCGCGCACCTTACCGGATTTCAGCAGCGACACGTTCTGCTCGGTGATGCCGATGCGCTCGGCGAGTTCCTTCGAGCGCATCTTGCGCTTCGCCAGCATCACATCGAGATTGACGACGATCGCCATCGCCTAGACGAAGCTCCGGTTTTCCTCGACCAGCGCTCCGGCGAGCACGGCCATGTGCCCGACCGCAAACAACACGCCAGCCATCAGCAGGCTCAGCGCCTCGTTGGAGCCGAAACCCACCGCCAGCATGCGCTGGCCGGGCGGGTTGTTCATCGTCGTCAGCATTGTCACCGCCGCCTGACCCACCACGCCGAATGCCGCATTGGCGAGGAAGGCGAGGCCTGCCCTGCGCAGCCAGAGCGCAGAGGCTGAGGCGAAGGGATCGCCCGCGGCAAACGCGCCGAAGAACCGCCACAGCGCGTGCAGCGCAAAGGCGAAGATCGAAAAGCCGACGCCCGCGACCGCAAGCGCAGCAAAGCGGACCGGCGGCGTGACGGTCACCGGATGGGTGTGGCCGGTCACGGACAGGAACGTTCGGTCGAACGCCGCGTCATCGCTTGCCGCCAGCACGACGAACCACAGCATGGCGCCAACCAGCACCGTGGCGATCACGGCGATCAACGCGCGCATCAGGCGGCTGATGCGGCGGATTTGCCGGTCAGGATCGGTCATGGGGACTCCTTGTTTTTTCCATTGCATAATTTATCGTATTACAATAATTTTTCGCTGTCAAACATGTTTCCAACAAAAGGCTCCATCCCATGTCGTCCTTCTCCGCCACCCTGCGCGCCCTCGTGCTGCTTGCCCCGCTGGCGCTTGCCGGCTGCCTCACGGCTTCATCCGCCACGCTCGCCAAGCTGGCGCGGCTGAACCCGCTGGAAGCCGACCCGTCGCAGATCCGCATCGCGCTGAAACTTCCACCCGGGCTTGGCGTGCGCGACGGCGATGTCACCGTCAAGCTGGAATTCACCGACGATACCGGCCGCATGCCGCTTGCCCATGCCTACAAGGCGGAAGTGACGAACGATGTCGCGCCGCCGGAACTGGCGGGCGGCTTGCGCAAGGGCGCCGGCGGCGCGATCGTGCCGCCTTCCCCAGCCGACGCCGCGCGGATGCGCGGCGCCCAAGCATATGTGCGCGAATATCGGTCCGGCGGCGGCAAGGGCAAGGGCAGCCTTTCGGTCGGCGCAACCGGCTGCCGCGCCGGCGCCTTGGCGTCGGGGCCGCTTCCTGTTTCCGCCTATATCCGCACCACGCCGAACGACACATTCACGCCGCTCTACCGCAATCTCGATTTGCGCAAAGCGTTGAAGCAGGCTGGCGTCGATGCCGAGGCAATGCCGTTATGCGATCCGGCAAGCTAGACGCTGTGAACCGCCCCGGGTTTGCCGGAGGCTCCACTCTTTGAGAAGATGGAGCCATGAT
>CALMYO010000047.1 GCA_937873685.1 uncultured Paracoccaceae bacterium | reverse complement strand
TGGCGGACGAAGGCAAGGTGACGGCCTTCGGCAGGCCGCTCGCCGCCGGCGATCCGCATGCCGCTCTCGCCGCCGGCATCGGCATGGTGCATCAGCACTTCACGCTGGCCGACAATCTGACCGTGCTCGACAACATCATGCTTGGCGCAAGGCCGTTATTCGCGCCGGGCTTGGCCAAGGGCAAGGCCCGCGCGCGGCTGCGCGACATTTCCGGGCGCTTCGGCTTGCAGGTCGCTGCGGACGCCACCGTTGGCGCGCTGACCGTCGGCGAACGCCAGCGGGTGGAGATCCTGAAGGCGCTCTATCGCGATGCGCGGGTTCTGATCCTCGACGAGCCGACCGCAGTGCTGACGCCACAGGAGGTCGACGCGCTGTTCGGCACGCTGAGAATGCTGGTCGCCGAGGGGCTTTCGGTGATCTTCATCTCCCACAAGCTGAACGAGGTGATGGCGGTCAGCGATCGCGTGCTGGTGCTGCGCGGCGGTCGCCTCGCCGGCGAACGCCGGACCGCCGATACCAACCGCGCCGAACTCGCCGCCCTGATGGTTGG
This sequence comes from uncultured Paracoccaceae bacterium, assembly GCA_937873685.1. Taxonomy (GTDB): domain Bacteria; phylum Pseudomonadota; class Alphaproteobacteria; order Rhizobiales; family Rhizobiaceae; genus CALMYO01. The sequence continues at coordinate 10,951 of CALMYO010000047.1, read as the reverse complement.
CCAGGAAGTGAAGCCGCCGAAGGTGGGCGCGTCGCTGCGTGGCGGGCCGGTGCTGGAACTGAAGAACGTCACGACGCAAGGCGGCGTCGGCGGCGCGCCGCTCAACGACATCACCCTCGCCATCCGCAAGGCGGAGATCACCGGCATCGCCGGCGTCTCCGGCAACGGCCAGGCGGCGCTCGCCGCCGTGATCGCCGGCACGCTCAAGCCCCGTTCCGGCGAAATCCTGATTGGCGCAAAGAGCGTGGCGGACTGGTCGCCTGGCGTGGCCCTCGCCCACGGTATCGGCCGCATCCCCGAAGACCGGCATGCCGAAGGCATGATCGGCGACATGAGCGTTGCCGAAAACGTCATCTCCGAACGCTACCGCAGCGGCCGCTTCAGCCGCGCCGGCTTCCTGTCCTGGCGCGCCGCGCGCCGCTTCGCGGGGCAGATCATTGCCGATTACGACGTCAAGTGCCCCTCTCCCGACGCCCGCGTGCGGCTGCTGTCCGGGGGCAACATGCAAAAACTGATCCTCGGCCGCGCGCTTGACGGCGACCCGCCGGTGATCCTCGCCAACCAGCCGACGCGCGGGCTCGATGTCGGCGCCGTTGCCTATGTGCACGAGAAGCTGCTTGCGGCGCGCGCACGCGGGGCCGGCGTCCTGCTGATCTCGGAGGATCTCGACGAGTTGCAGGCGCTGAGCGACCGCATCGTCGTGATGTTCCGCGGCCGGCTGTCGGACCCCTCCGCGCGTGGCGAACTGACGGTGGCGCAGCTTGGCGAGCGCATGGCCGGGCATTTCGAGGCGGGGGCGAAAAGCCATGCGGCTTGAACCGAAACCCGCGCCGTCGCTTCTCGCCACGATCGGTTATCCCCTTGCCGCGATCGTCGTCACGCTCGCGCTGTCGTCGCTGCTGGTGCTGGCGGCAGGCGCAAACCCCGGCGATGTGTTCACCCTCGTCGCCAAGGGCGCGGCCGGTTCGCAATTCGCGCTTCTCGAAACGCTGACCCGCGCCACGCCGCTGATCTTCACCGGGCTTGCGGTTGCCGTCGCCTTCCGTGCGAAGCTCTGGAACATCGGCGCGGAGGCGCAGCTTTACATCGGCGCGGTGGTGACGATCGTGCTCGGTGCCGGCGCGGTCGCCCTGCCCGCGGAAGGGCTGATCCCGCTGATCATTGTCGCCGCCATGTTTGCCGGCGCCCTGCTGCTGCTCGGGCCGGCCATTCTCAAGACCCGCTTCGGCGTTGACGAGGTGGTGACGACGCTGCTGCTGAACTTCATCGTCATCCTGTTTGTCTCGCTGCTGCTGGAAGGGCCGCTGAAGGATCCGTCCGGCCTCGGCTGGCCGCAAACGAAGAAGGTGATCGCCGAGGCGCAACTGCCGCGCCTGATCAAGGGCAAGCGGCTGCATTACGGTTTCGTGCTGGCGCTGCTCAGCGCCGTTGGCGTGTGGATCATCATGGCGCGCACCACGCTTGGCTACGAGATGCGCGCCGTCGGCCACAACCCTGCGGCCGCGCGCTTCGCCGGCATCCCCGTCAACCGCGTGCTGATGAAGACGGCGCTACTTTCGGGCGGGCTGGCCGCGCTGGCCGGATTTTCGGAAGTGGCCGGGCTCAAGGGCAACCTCACGCTCGATCTGTCGCCGGGCTTCGGCTACACCGGCATCGTTGTCGCCATGCTGGCGATGCTCAATCCGCTCGGCGTGGTGCTGTCGGCGATTTTCGTCGCCGGCATCTTCGTCGGCGCCGATGCGATGAGCCGCGCCGCCGGTGTGCCGAGCTACATCGCCGAGGTGATGGTGGCGACGGCGCTGCTCACCATGGTGGTGGCGATAATGCTGACGCGCTGGCGCGTGCGTTGGAGGTGACGGTGGAGACGTTCGTATCTGCCAGAACCGATAATTTTCGCCCCGTCCTTCGGACCCCCCTGCCGAGACCTTCTCCGCAAGGGGGGAAGGAGCATGGGGGAACGGATCTTCGCAAAAACAACGACTTCTCCGATGCTGGCAGACCCTCGCAATTGTCGTCCTTCTCCCCTCGCGGAGAAGGTCCCGGCAGGGGGAGGAGGCGACCTTTGACGGCAATTGCATTGGAATGGAAGGCCGCACCCCATGAATGAAGCCTTCGAGATCCTGCTGCAGGCGAGTTTCTGGGCCGCCGCCATCCGCATCGCCACGCCGCTGATCTTCGCCACGCTCGGCGAACTGATCTGCGAGCGCGCCGGTGTGCTGAACCTCGGCATCGAGGGCATCATGGCGGCTGGCGCGTTTACCGGCTGGTTCGCCGTCTATTCCGGTTTCGACCTGTGGACGGGTGTCGCGATCGCGGCGCTGACCGGCATGGCGTTTGGCCTGCTGCACGGCACGCTGACGGTGCCGCTCGGCCTGTCGCAGCATGTCACCGGCATTGGCGTCACCCTGCTGGCGACGAGCCTGACCTACTACACCTACCGCCTTGCCCTGCCCGAGGTGACGTCGCCGCCGAAGATCGAGCCGTTCCAGCCGGTCGACATCCCCGGCCTGTCAGACCTGCCCTTCGTTGGCGAGGTGCTGTTTTCGCAAACCCCGCTCACCTGGCTCGCCTTCGCGATGGTGCTGGTCGTCGCGATCATCCTTTATCGCACGCCGCTTGGACTTGCCGTGCGCGCCGTCGGTGAAAATCCGGCTGCGGTGGAGGCGCAGGGCATTTCGGTGACCGCGCTTCGCATCGGCGCTGTGATGGCCGGCTCGGCGCTGATGGCGGTCGGCGGCGCATTCCTCACCATGAGCGCCTTCAACTCGTTCTTCTTCGAGATGATCAACGGCCGCGGCTGGATCTGCATCGCACTGGTGGTGTTCGGTTCGTGGCGGCCGGGCAAGGCGTTGCTGGGCGCGATCCTGTTTGCCGCTTTCGACGCCTGGCAGATCCGCCTGCAGCCGCTGTTCGGCTCGGCCGTGCCCTACCAGCTGTTCCTGATGTTGCCTTATGTCCTGTCCATCCTGGCGCTGGTTGCGGTGGCGCGTCGCGCAACCTATCCCAAGGCGCTGATGATCCCCTACCTGAAAGGCGAGCGATGAGCTTCGATCTTCTCCTCAAGGGCGGTGTGCTGCCCGACGGCCGCACCGCCGACATCGCCATCGCCGGTCGAAAGATCGCGGCGATCGAACCGCGTATCGAGGCCCAGGCGCAAGAGACCATCGACATTTCCGGCGATCTGGTCTCGCCGCCCTTCATCGACCCGCATTTCCACATGGACGCGACGCTGTCCTACGGGCGGCCGCGCATCAACGCGTCCGGCACGCTGCTGGAGGGCATATCGCTTTGGGGCGAGTTGAAGCCGATCCAGACCGAGGAGGAGATTGCCGAACGCGCGCTCGCCTATTGCGATCTCGCCGTCTCGATGGGGCTGCTCGCCATCCGCACCCATGTCGACACCTCCGACGAGAACGGCCTGAAGGGCGTGCGCGCGTTGCTGCATGTGCGCGAGGTAGTAAAGGACTGGATCGACCTGCAGCTCGTCGCCTTCCCGCAGGACGGGCTCTACCGCGCCCCGGCCGCGCGCGACTGCACGATCCGCGCGCTCGATCTCGGGGTCGACGTGGTCGGCGGCATTCCGCATTTCGAACGCACCATGGACGACGGCCGGCGCTCGGTGACGGAACTATGCGAGATCGCCGGGAAGCGCGGCCTGCTGGTCGACATGCACTGCGACGAGACCGACGACCCGCTTTCGCGCCACATCGAGCAACTGGCGTACGAAACGCAACGCCTCGGACTGCAGGGCCGCGTCAACGGCTCGCACCTCACCTCCATGCATTCCATGGACAACTACTACGTTTCCAAACTGTTGCCGCTGATGGCCGAGGCGCAGGTTTCGGCCATTCCGAACCCGTTGATCAACATCACGATCCAAGGCCGGCACGACACCTATCCGAAGCGGCGCGGCCTCACCCGCGTGCCCGAGATGCTGGCGCATGGCATCCGCGTCGCCTGGGGCCAGGATTGCGTGCTCGATCCGTGGTATCCGCTCGGCACGGCCGACATGCTCGACGTCGCCTTCATGGGGCTGCACGTGGCGCAGATGACGAGTCCGTCGGCGATGCGCCGCTGCTTCGACATGGTGACGACCGAAACCGCCAAAATCCTGCATCTCGACGATTACGGGCTGGACGTCGGCAAGAAGGCGAGCCTCGTGGTGCTCGACGCCGGCGATCCGGTCGAAGCGATCCGGCTTCGCGCCGAACGCCTGCTGGTGGTGGCGAACGGCCGCATCGCCGCGCGGCGCGACAAGCGTGCGACGGCGCTTGACCTGCCCGGCCGGCCGAGAAGCGCGGGGCGGCGTTTCGACGCCTAGCGGCAGAATCCCCCGATTCAGCGCATCTTAATCCCCCTGTGCAATCATCCCCGAGCGTGGAAGGCAGAGGCGGCAAAAGAACCGCCCGCAGGCTTTCCGGCGTAACGGGGCGTCGGCGGGATCATGATTTTCAGTTCGCAGGAGTTCATCTTCTATTTCCTGCCGGCGGTGTGGATCGCCTTCTGGCTGGTGCGGCCCTTGTCCGTGCGCGGCTCGATCCTGCTGCTCGGCGCGGCTTCGCTCGGCTTCTATGCCTGGTGGAACTGGCACTATGTGTTCCTGTTCTTCGCCTCCATCGCGCTGAACTTCACCTGCTATCGCGTCATGCGCCATCATCCGAAGGCCTGGCTACTGAAGGCGGGCATCATCGGCAATCTCGCGCTGATCGCGGTGTTCAAGTACGCGGAGTTTCTCGTCGTCGATGTCGCGCAGGCAACGCAGTTGGCGCCATGGGTCGACAACATCGTGCTGCCGCTTGGCATCAGCTTCTTTACCTTCCAGCAAATTTCCTTCCTGGTCGACAGCGCCCGCACGCCGGAAGAACAGCCGACACCGTTCATCGACTATCTCGCCTATGTCTCGTTCTTCCCGCAACTGATCGCCGGGCCGATCGTGCGCCACGACGAGTTCCTGTACCAGCTGCGCCGCAAGCTGACCCTTCAGGACAATTTCGTGCGCGGCTGTCTGCTGTTCGGCATCGGCCTGGCGAAAAAGGTGCTGATTGCCGATACGCTGTCGCAATACGTGGCGGCGGGCTACGCCGACCCTGCCATGCTGACCACCGCCGACGCCTGGTTGCTGGCGCTGCTGTACACCTTCCAGCTCTACTTCGATTTCTCCGGCTATTCCGACATGGCGATCGGCCTTGGCCTGATGTTCGGGCTGCAATTGCCGCAGAACTTCAACTCGCCCTACCAGGCCGCCTCGATCCAGGATTTCTGGCGTCGCTGGCACATGACGCTGTCGAGCTGGCTGCGCGATTATCTCTACATTCCGCTTGGCGGCTCCCGCCATGGCGCGCTGCGCACCTATTTCGCGTTGATCGCCACCATGTTCCTCGGCGGGCTGTGGCATGGCGCCGGCTGGACCTTCGTCGCCTGGGGTGCGGCGCACGGCGTTGCGCTTGCGGTCAACCGCGCCTGGTCCCGCGCCGGCTTTGCCCTGCCCCCGGCAGCCGGCTGGCTTCTGACCTTCGTGTTTGTGGTCAATCTCTGGGTCGTGTTCCGCGCCGAGGATTTCGCAACCGCCGCAACGGTCTATGCGGCGATGTGGTCGCCGGCCGAATGGTCCTGGGCGGCGCTGGCGACGCATGCGGTCTTCGGCGAACCGATGCAGCTTTGGTACGCCGTCGCCGGCCTTCTGGTGGTGGTGACGATGCTGCCGAACGCCTGGGAGATCGACCGCTATTGCGTGCGCCACATGCGTTCCATACTCGTCGTCGGCGCGCAGTTCGTGGCTGGCTTCCTGTTCATGCTGGCGCTGAAGCGGATGGCGGAAGCCTCCGCCCCGGCCGAGTTCATCTATTTCCAGTTCTGAGGAGGGCAAGACCATGATCCGGCTCTCGGCATTTATCGGCGGCGTCGCAGCCGCGCTCGGCCTGTTTTACGCCGCTCCTGCCCTGCTCAAGGACAATCCCGCCAAGGGTTCCTACTGGATCGCCAAGGTGCTGACCTATCAGGACGATTTGCTGGAGAAAGAGGCCGACCGACCACGCCTCATCGTCACCGCCGGCTCCAACGGGCTCTATGGTTTCGACGGGCGCTATCTGGAAAAATACTCGGGTTACGATGTCGTCAACCTGTCGACCCATGTCGGCTTCGACCTGCGTTTCCACGAACAGCGATTGCGCGGCAAGCTGCGCCCGGACGATGTGGTTGTCGCGCCGCTGGAGCACCTGCTCTATCGCCGCACCAGCGAGACCGATTTCCACCAGGAACAGAACCTGCTGTGGCTGCAGCGATTCTTCACCTATGAGACCCCACTGGAGCGGCTGACCGACAACCTGAAGACGCCGAGTGAAATCTACGCCCGTCTTGCCTTTGAAAAGCTGACCGGTGAGCGCCGCGACCTGACAGGTCTGGCTGAACCCGGCAACGACGGCGTGAGCGCCCCCGCCGTGATGACCGAGCGTCTGCCGCTGCACGTCTCATTGGCCGATCGCGACGGTTTCTTTGTCATCCCGCTTGGCTCCGACGACAGTGTCAAAGCCGATTTTGGTGGCGACAAACGCCCCTACACCGCATTGCCGGTTTCGGCCCTCGATGACGCAAAGGTGATGGACCAACTTCTGTCACTCAGGAAAACGGTCGAGAACCAGGGCGCGCGGTTGCTGGTCACCTGGCCTGCCATGGCCGACATCGTTTCCCATTCCAGCCACGACCCGGTCTTGCTTGATGACTATCGCGCCTTCGAAGCAGAGTTGAACCGCCGTGGCGTCCCCTTTGTCTGCGATCCGGCGAAAATGTTCATTGCGCCCGAACTGTTTCACGACACGGTCTATCACGTGAATGCCTGGGGCGCCTTGGAACGCTCGATCCGCCTGGCGCAATGCCTGCGCGGTGAGGGACTCGGTTTTTCGGCCGAAGTGGCCGGCCACACCATGCGAAATCAGCTTGGCATACGCTTCGAGCGCGAAAAGCTGCGCGCTCCGTTCGAGGTCGCCATGCAGGAAATCGAGGAACTGGAAGGCGGGCTGAAACAGTACCGCGCCGAACATGGCGCCTATCCGAAATCCAGCAACAACGGGCGCGACTGGGATGGCTTCATTTCGCGCTGGGGCAACTCGACCGCCAACTGGATTAACGGCCTTGCCCCGCAATATGTCTCGGCCCTGCCCCGCGACTGGCGGCGATCCAAGAGGGCGGATTACCAGTACCTGTATCGCTCCAACGGCAGCGTCTACAAGATCATGAACCGCCGCCCGCCGGATTGCGAACTGGCAAGAACCATCGTTCCGGAATTCATCGACCCGTCGCGCGACTGCTGGGCCTACGCGGCATCAACCGGACTTGCCCGCACCTGGTAGCCGACGTCGGTAGCGCGCCTGCCAGTCGGGCAGAGCGCGTCTCCACCTGCCACAGCCTTGCGCGTGTGGGCGGCGAAGTCCGCCCGCGCAAACCTTTACCACAGCTTCACCATGCCCGCAGAATCCCGGCGATACCAGCGGTTTGCGGCTTGCGATTCACCGAATCTAGAAGCTGGTCCGGCTACCTGATTTCAAGTGGGATTGTGCCCGCCTTTCAGGGCGCGGAGTTGGGATGTACAGTATATCGGTTCTGGAGTGGCTTTTCGGCCTGTTGGTGTTGATCGTGTTCGTGAACCGCTACGTTCTCGGCACGATGCTGCGCCTTGGCGACCGCCGCACGGAACTCGCCTCATCCCCCGAACCGACGCACTACCCGAGCGTCGCCATTGTCGTGCCTGTGTTCTGCGAGGGCGACAGTGTCATCAAGACGGCCGATTCCTTCGCCGCGCTCGACTATCCGCGCGACAAGCTGACCGTCGTTTTCATCGACGATTGCTCAACTGACGACACCTACGAGCACCTTAAAACGGCCGTGCGCCGTCACCCCTGGATGCGGCTGCGCCAGAACCCCCACAACATGGGCAAGCGCCTTGGCATCAAGCAGGCAGTACTCGACATCGAATCCGAACTGATCATGTCTGTCGATTCCGACGTGATCGTCGAAAGCAATGTCGTGCGCCGGCTTGTGGCGCACATGCGATCGAGCAGCGCCGATGCAGTGGGCGGCTGCGTCTTCGTCTCCAACGCCAACGCCACCTGGCTGACCCGCATGCAGGCGGTAAAGTATTGGGTGGGCTACCAGTTCCTGAAAAACCTCGAAAACCGCTTCGATCACGTGATGTGCCTGTCCGGCTGTCTCACGCTTTACAAGCGCGAGGCGCTGCTTGCCGTCGACGAACATCTGGAAAACCGCACCTTCCTCGGCGACGAGGTGAAGTACGGCGAAGACCGGTTCCTGACGCGCAAGCTGGTGGAAGCCGGCTATCGCACCCGCCTTTGCTTCGATGCGCGCTGCTACACCAAGGCGCCGCCCACCATGCCGACCTACCTGAACCAGCAATTGCGCTGGCGCAGGTCGAACATCATTGATTTCCTGACCGCTATCCCCAATCTCAACAAGTTCAATGCTGCGGTCCTGATCCACTACATGTCGCTTGGCATGTTGCTGTTCTTCTACCCGCTTTTCATCATCTCCAAGATGCTGGAAGCGAAGTTCGCGATCCCGATCCTGCTGCATGCTTTGATGGTCTCGATCTTCGCTTTTGCCTATGAGTTGAAGAAGAACGAATTGCCCGAATTCGCGCGCACCAACGGCATCTGGTTCCTGTCGATGGCTGCCGTGTTCCCTGTCGTCTACCTGACGATGACGCCGCTCGCGCTGTTCACCCTTGGCACAACCTCATGGGAGACCCGGGGAGCCAAGCCGGCCAATGCCGCGCCTCTGCAGCCTGCACTCGCGGGGACTGGCGGATGAGCGATCCGATCCGCCGCACACCCGCATCGGAGGCGCCGGAAGCGGTCTTCGTCGGGCCGAGGCTTGCCGAGATCGCCGAAGCGATCCGGCGGCGCGGCTTGCCTTTACGCGTCAGCGCGTTTTCCTCGATCGGCGCGCTGCGCGACGCTGCCCGCGAAAGAACCGTTGCTTGTGCGGTGATCGATCTCGTCGGCATGGACGACTATCAGCGCCTGCTCGTGCCGGTGATCGCCGCATCCGGTGCGATCGACTCCATCGTGGTTATCGGCGAAGCCGATGCAGCAATGTCCGCCCTGCCCCGGGTTCGTCACGTCCTCAAGCCTTCGGTCGATCCGCGCCAAATCCTGTTTGCGGTCTCCGACGCTCTGTCGGCGCGGCGCGAGACAGCGGCATCTCCCGCTTCAGCGCCAGCGCCGGATAGCGAGCCAGAAGCGGAAACTGTCATTGCAGTTGAAGACGCAGCGGCCATCACTGATAATTCTTCGGCTCCAGACGAGTCCGCAGTTGCGGAAGCGGCGGCTCCCATCCCGCCGCTGGCCGAAACGCATGCTCCGGCACGACCTGCCCGCGAGCAGACAAAAGGTCCGTCCATCCTTGAGCGGATCTGGCGGAGATTCCTGCCCTACGCCAACCTGATCTACAAGAAGCTGGCAATCGTCGTCCTGACTTCGCTGTTCCTGCTGTTCCTCAACTACGGCGCAACGATCCTCTTCTTCCTGACATCGAGCCGCTGGTCGCTGCCGATCGAACTCTCGCACGGTCACGAAATGGTGGTGCGCGCTGAAAAGGACCTCGGCGAGATGCGCGTGCGCCAGAACCAGGTGCAGCAGTCGCTGGATGCGGCGAAGTCAGCCCGCAGCCTTGCGGAACGGAACCTGCGAGACGCCAGGCTGCGTCTCGACATGGTCAAGAACACCATTGACCTGGAACTGACCCAGCAAAACAAGCTACTTGCCGACATTCGCGAACACATCCTGCGATTGAAGCGTATTATCAACGATTTCCGGAACGCCAACGGCGATGGCAGCTTCGCGCGCAATCTGCAGCGCGCCTATGAATCACGCACCATCACCAGGAAATCGCTTGATGCCGGAACCTTGTCGGTTCTGGAATCGCTGCACCGCATGGCTCTGGTTGAGAACGATCTTGCCGTAGCGCAACTAGATGAAACCAAGATCGACTCAAGGGTTGAGTTCCTTAAATCGTTGCGCCAGCAGATCGACCTGCCCGAAATCCGCACCCTGCTTACAGCAGGTTCGGACTATGCCTATCTTGCCCGTGATGTGATCGCCGATCAGAATGTCATCGCGGAGTCAAAAGAGGTGATCGACAGCAAGACGCTTGAGATCACGCACCTGCAGAACAGCTTCGATGTGGTGACGAGCAACATCGACTCGCTGTTGTCCACGCCAATCGGCCGCGCGATCACTGCTCCGGTCACCGTGGCATTTGTTCCCTACTCGAACGAAAGCGACTACGAGCCGGGCAACCGCCTTTACGGCTGCTGGCTGCTGATCGCGTTCTGTTCGCAGGTCGGCGTTGCGGGGCAGACCGTTGTCGGCGAGGCAACCGCCGTTCATCCGCTTTTCGGAAAGCCGCTACGCGGCAACTTCGTCGAGGCGATCCTCGACGACAACGAATCCGCCAAGAAGGAATTGTTCCATGCCGTGCGTCCGCCGCTCTTCTTCTAGCGCGCTCGCGATCCTGGCGGTCGCCTTGTTGCCATCGATCACCGGGTGCAACGGCGCATCTGTGGCAGATCTTGCCGATGCTTCCGTCGTCGCGCCACCGAAGATGCAAAAGGAAACCGCGCCAGCGGCCTCTGTGGATGCAGCGACCGTTGAAAAAGGCGGCACGCCCCTGCCCGCGCAGAAACCGGCATCGCGCGTTGCCGTAGCTGAACCTGCGAACCCGGGAATCGATAGCTCAATCAAGACAGCAGCCTATTCCAGCGACGCCAAGACCGGGGCAGACCGGGCGTGGTGCCGCTATCTCGACGCTCGCGCCGAGGCCAAGAACGCAATCCTGCTCTCGCCGACGCTTTCGGGATCCTTCGACGATGACAGTTCGGCCACGGTCAAGGTGTCGTACGATCTGCTGGATTTCAAACGCGCCCAGCTTGAAAGGCAAT
>CALMYO010000046.1 GCA_937873685.1 uncultured Paracoccaceae bacterium | reverse complement strand
GTCTGCGCGCCCGGTCCCAAGCGCAAGGGGGGGCCCCGGCGCTGGGGCCCCCGGCCCGAGAACCCCAAGCCCGGCCTCCCCGTGGCGGGTGAATCCCCCCGCCGCAGCCGCGCGACCCAGCGCGCCAGCCGGGTCGATTAGCTCCGAAAGCGCGCCAAAGCGCTTGCCGTCGCTGGAAAGAACCATGGCGGCGCCCTTCTTCGGGGCGGATTTGCGGGCAAATTCGATTGTCGGCAGATCGGTCATGACGTGGTTCCGCGTTGTTTGCAGCGTTTACACGTATCGCGTCGCCCGTCATCGGGCAACGGGCGAAACCGGGCTTTTACCTGTGCCCGGCCGGCAACACCGGTGTTGACAACCGTTTTTACGAAACGTTTACCGTCTTCCTTCGCCCAAAATTAGCCAATCCGGTCTTTCATCCGCGGCACGGACACCATAGAGCGCGAACGGCAGGGGCGAACGGCCGGACGGCGAAAGCATGCTTGGCGCAACACAGCGTCAGGCAGGCGGACGGGAACGATGAACCTGATCGAGCGCTACATATTCAGACGCGTCTTGACGATGTCGCTTGCGACATTCGTGTCGGTGCTGGCGATCGTGTGGACGACACAGGCGCTGACCCGCATCGACATCGCCACGGACAGCGGCGCCTCAACAGCTGCTTTTCTCAAGCTCATAGCCCTGCTCACGCCCTCGCTCGTGCCGCTGGTGCTTCCCTTCGCGCTGTTGATCGGCATCGTGCAGACGTTGAACACCATGAACTCCGATTCGGAGATGGCGGTGATCAGCGCCTCGGGCGCGCCCCGCAGTGTGGTGGCGAAGCCGATCCTGCTGATCGCGTTCGGCGCGGCGCTGTTCAACCTTTATTCCAACCACTTCATCGAGCCTTACTCGAACCGTGCGGTGCGCAATATCCTGACCGAGGTGAAATCGGACCTTCTGTCCGGTCTCATTCGCGAGGGCGTGTTCACCTCGGTGGAAAAAGGGCTGACCGTCTATGTGCGGCGCAAGGCGCCGGGCGGCGAACTCGAAGGCGTGATGATTTCCGATACGCGCGATCCGAAACTGTCGCTTTTATATTATGCCAAGGCCGGCCGCGTCGGCAAAACCGGTGAACTCGACCTGCTGGCGCTCAGCGACGGCGAAATGCATCGAAAGAACACCGCAACCGGCGACATTTCGATCATCCGCTATTCTGCCTACGCCTTTGACCTGTCGCGGTTCGCCTCCTCGTCCGGCAAGACGCTCTATTACCCGCACGAACAGACGACGGCCTTCCTGCTCAATCCCGACAAGAACGATCCGATCGCCCAAAAACTGCCCGCCCGCTATCCTGCCGAATTCCACCGGCGCATGACCGACTGGTTCTACCCGATCGTGTTTGCGATGATCGCGATCGTTGTCGCCGGCGAAACGCGCTCCAACCGCCAGGAGCGCTTCAATTCGATCGCGCTCACATTCGTGTTCGCCCTGTTCTGGCGCTGGCTCGGCTTTGCCGCCTTCAACGAGGCAAAGAACAATGTATCGCTGTGGCCGCTGGTCTATGCGGTCCCGGCGCTTGCGCTGACCGTTACAGGAACGATGTATGCGTTCCACCGCACCATCACGGTTCCCGACAAGGTGGTGCAGTTCTTCTTGCGCATTTGGTCATTCATCAAGACCGTGCGCGCATTCCTGACACCGCGGCGGCGGGCAACCGGAGGCGCTGCGGCATGATCGGCAAGACCCTCGGATTCTACTTCTTCCGCCGCTTTGTCAGCACGACGATCCTTTTCATTCTCGGCGTGTTCGCTCTCGCCTATATCGTCGATTTCACCGAGTTCACGAACCGCACCGGCAGCCTGCCGAAGTTCGACGTGAAGATCGCCATGGCAGTCTCTGCCATGCGCGTCCCGCTGATCATGCAGATCGCCGTACCGTTCATCGTCTTGTTTTCAGCGATGGCGACGCTGATGAACCTGAACCGGAAATACGAACTCGTGGTGGCGCGCTCGGTTGGCGTTTCAGCCTGGCAGTTTCTCCTGCCGGCCTGTGCAGGCGCGTTGTTCATAGGCGCGTTGGCGGTGTTTGCGCTCAACCCGCTTGCGGCGGCCGGTTTTGCCAAGGCTGAGGAGATCGAGGGCGAATGGCGCGCCACAAAATCGTCGCTGGCCGGCGGCGGCAAGGTGCCCTGGCTCAGCCAGAGTACCGTTGAGGGTGACGCCATCATCGGCGCGACCCGGGTGACCAATGCCGGCGCCCGGCTCTATGACGTGACATTCCTGCTGTTTGACGAGAACAATGCAATTGCTCAACGCTATGACGCGGCCCGGGCCGATTTGCTCGACGGAAAATGGCGGATGACAGACGTTGTCGTGACCAAGGCAGGCAACAGGCCTGAAGCGGTGAAAAGCGTCGACCTCATGTCCAACCTGCGCAAGGAAGTGGTGGAGGAAACCCTCGCCCCGCCCGAAATGATCCCTATCTACAGCCTGCCACAAAAGATCGCCGCGGCACGCAGTTTCGGTGTTTCGGCAAATCCGTTCGCCATGCAGTTTCACTCGCTGACGGCGCTTCCGGCGCTGCTCGTCGCGATGACACTGATCGCGGCGACCGTCTCGCTGCGCTTCGTGCGCTTTGGTCAGTCCATCCGCATGATTCTGGGTGGCATTCTGGCGGGCTTCGTGCTTTACGTCGTCTCCGTTTTGGTCAAATCCTTCGGTAGCGCGGGAATCATCCCGCCGCCGCTCGCTGCGTGGATGCCCGTGATCGCTGCTGGTTTGTTCGGTACCGGATTTCTGCTCCACCGGGAGGATGGCTAGATGCGCGGGCGGCTGAACCGCATCGGCCCGGCAAGGGGCGCATTGCTGCTGGCGGGCGCGTCTGTGCTGGTCATGGCGTGTTTCCCGGCAGCTGCGCAACAGGCCCTCGATTCGGTTTCCGGCTTCACGGAGCCGCGCAAGGACGCGCAGTTGTTCCTGGAAGCCAACGAACTTGTCTATGACAACGACAAGGAGACCGTTTCGGCCGTCGGCGATGTACGAATCGAATATGACGGCATTCGCCTCGTGGCGCGCAAGATCGTGTACGACCAGAAATCGCGGCGTCTGAAAGCCTATGGCAATGTCGAGATCGTGCAGCCGGACAAGACGCGGGTCTATGCCGACGAAATCGACATCACGGACGATTTCCGCACCGGTTTCGTCAACACGCTGCGCGTCGTCACAAAGGAAGACGCCCGTTTTGCCGCCGAAAGCGCCGAGCGTGTGGATGGGGAAGTCACGACATTCAACCAGGGCGTCTACACGGCCTGCGAACCCTGCCGGGAGAATCCGGACAAGGCGCCGGTGTGGCAGATCAAGGCGAGCCGTATCATTTGGAACGGCAAGACCAAGGTCATCCGCTACGAGAACGCCAGTTTCGAATTTCTTGGCATTCCGCTGGCGCGGCTGCCCGTATTCGAGCAAGCCGATCCGGGCCGGAAACGCAAGACGGGTTTCCTGATCCCGCGGCCGAAATATGCGTCGAAACTCGGTTACGGCGTCGGCTTGCCATTCTTCTGGAACATGGCGCCCAACTATGACCTGACGCTGGAGGGCACTTACTACTCCAAGCAGGGTTTCCTGATGGAGGCGGAGTTCCGCCACCGACTGCACAATGGCAGCTACAATCTCAAGATTGCCGGCATCAGCCAGCAGGCGAGGGACGAGTTCGCAGCCGGCACCAACGATGCTGTCAACACCCAGCGCGGTATGATCGGCACGAAGGGCGATTTTAACTTGAATTCACGCTGGAATTTCGGCTGGGATCTGCTCGTTCAGTCCGATCCAAATTTTGCCAACACCTATGGCATCAACGGCTTTACAAGCACCAGACACAACACGATCTACCTCACCGGTCTCAACGACCGGAATTATTTCGATCTGCGCGGCTACAAATTCGCCATCCAGGAAACGACGCTCAAGTCATCGGTGGCGGCGCGCAACCCCCGCCAGCCCTGGGTGCTGCCGTCGTTCGATTATTCCTACACCCTGGCCGATCCGGTGGCCGGCGGCCAGCTTGACGTGGATGTGAATGCGCGCGCGAACTTGCGCGACACCACCGACGCCAGTTCGGTGCGCACGCCGGGTCTGGATGGCGCCAACGGGCGGCTGACATCGGAACTGGAGTGGAAGCGCAGCTTTATCACGCAAGGCGGCCTTGTGTTGACGCCGATCGTTGCGGCGCGCGGCGACGCGCTGTTCCAGAACCCGGAGACGGCGCCGGGCGTGTTGTCGACCACAAACACCGCCTTCGGCCAAGGCCTATTCAACGAGAGTTCCGCCTGGCGCGCGATGGTCACGGCCGGGCTTGAAGTGCGCTGGCCGATCCTGTTTTCCACCAGCAGCTCCACCCATGTGCTTGAGCCGATGGCGCAGCTTTTCGTGCGACCCAACGAAACGCTGCGCGGCGAATTCGCCAACGAGGACGCGCAGAGCTTCGTCTTCGACGCCACCAACCTGTTCGAGCGCGACAAGTATTCCGGCTTCGACCGTATCGAGGGCGGCACGCGCGCCAATGTCGGCTTGCGCTATTCCGGCTCGTTCGGAGACAACTGGTCGCTCTACGGCCTGGCGGGCCAGTCGTTCCACCTTTCTGGCGTCAATTCTTTCGCCGGTCCGGACCTTGTGAACGCCGGCGCCGAATCCGGCCTGGAGACCAACCGTTCAGACTATGTCGCGATGGCGGGATTGGGCTTCGGTCCGGTCACCTTTGCTGCACGCGCCCGTTTTGACGAGACGAGTTTCGATGTCCGGCGCGCGGAAGTCGAGGCGGGTTACTCCGCCAGCCGTTTCCGCATCTCCGGCAAATACGCTTACATCCAGGCCCAACCGACCTACGGTTTCACCAAGGACCGGCACGAGGGAACTGTTGCCGCGAGTGTGAAGATTGCCGATTACTGGCGGCTCTCCGGTTCGGTGACGCATGATTTCACCACCAATCGCATCGTCAGGGACTCGATCTCGCTGAATTACGACGACGAGTGCTTCACCTTCACGGCAAGCCTTTCGGAGAACCGGCAAAGCACAGCCGTGTCGAAAACCTTCGGACTCTACCTGTCCTTCAAGACGCTTGGCGATTTCGGCGTGCGCTCGCAGGATGTGTTCGACTGACGGGCGGAGGCAACGGCGTCATTGTTTCGCCGCATCGCGGGGCAATCCTGTCTCAAATAGGGGCGAAGTTGAAGAAAAGCGGGAATGAAATGTGGACCAGGAATCTGATTTGCATATTTGTCGCCGCGATTGCGCTCACGGCGACCGGACCGGCAACCGGCGTATCGCCGGTTGCGAGCGCCCATGCGGCGGCATCGGAAATCAAGATCATCGTCAACAAGGACGTGATCACCTCCTATGATCTGGCGCGTCGCACGGCATTTCTGAGATTGCAGCGCCGTGCAGGCAAGGTTTCGCAGATCGCAGCCGATGAACTGATCGACGAATCGTTGAAGAAACAGGAGATGGCCCGGCTCGGCATCCGCATTCCCGATGCACAGGTGGATGCCGCCTACGCCCGCTTCGCCTCCACCAACAAGATGTCCCTGAAGCAGATGGGGCAGATCCTCAACCAGACCGGCGTGACGCCGCGCCATTTCAAGGAGTTCATCCGCGTCCAGATCGGATGGGGCCAGGCCATGGGTGCGCGTTACCGCGGACAGCGCGGCGGCGGCATCCTTTCGGAGCAGGAGATGGTCGCCAAGATGCTGGAACGCGGTGGCGACAAGCCCTCGGCAACCGAGTACTTCCTGCAGCAGGTGATCTTCGTTGTGCCTGCCGCCAAGCGCAATGCCATCCTGAAAAAGCGGGAGCAGGAGGCGGTTTCGATGCGCAACCGGTTCTCCGACTGCAAGTCGACGCGCGATTTCGCCAAGGGGCTGCGCGATGTCACCGTACGCGATCTCGGCCGCATCCTGGAGCCGGAACTGCCGCCGGATTGGGCGCCGCTGGTCAAGGGCCTTGCACCCGGAAAAGCCACCAAGACACGCGTCACCGATCGCGGCGTCGAATTTCTCGCCGTATGCTCGGCGCGCGAGGTTTCCGATGACCGCGTTGCACAGCTCATGTTGTCGCAGTCGGGCGAATCTACGGACAAGGATGCAGAAGCGTTGTCCAAGAAATATGTCGAGGAACTGCGCGAGAAAGCAAAAATAAAAAGGCGCTAGACTATAGGCTCCCCTGCCCTTCCCCTGGCGCTGACAAGCGGCGACCCCGCCGGTATTGGCCTCGATATCGCGACTGCCGCGTGGCGGGACCGTGAACGGCTTAATTTGCCGCCGTTTTTTCTTCTGTGCGATCCTTCCGCACTGGAATCGCGGGCAAAACGGCTTGGGATCGGCATCCCGATTGCGCCTGTCGAGCCCGGGGAAGCCGCACCGATCTTTTCCAGAGCCCTGCCCGTTGCGCCATTGCGAAACCGTTTCACAGACGCATGCGGCGCGCCCGACCCGGCCAACGCCGCCGGTGTGATCGAGGCGATCGACCGCGCAGTGGAGTTGGTGGTGAACGGGCAGGCCGGCGCCGTTGTCACCTGTCCGATCGCCAAGAAGCCGCTTTACGACGCCGGTTTCACGCATCCCGGCCACACGGAATACCTGGCCGAACTTGCGGAACGGTACACCGGCACGCCTTGCCGGCCGGTGATGATGCTGGCGGGGCCTCTGCTGAAGGTTGTGCCGGTGACGATCCACATCGCGCTTTCAGAAGTGCCCGCGGCGCTGAAGCAGGCGGACATCGAGGCGATCGGCCGCATTGTCGATGACGCTCTGAAGACGCGTTTCTCCATCTTGCGGCCTCGTTTGGCTATCTCCGGCCTCAATCCACATGCCGGCGAAGGCGGTGCGATGGGCATGGAGGACGAGGCAATCGTGCGCCCGGCGATTGCGACTCTCCAAGGCGAAGGCATCGACGCCTTCGGGCCGCTGCCGGCGGACACGATGTTTCATGCTGCCGCGCGCGCAACATACGATGCGGCGATCTGCATGTATCATGACCAGGCGCTGATTCCCGCCAAGGCGCTCGGTTTCGACGACAGCGTCAATGTCACGCTCGGCCTGCCCTTCATCCGCACATCGCCCGACCATGGAACCGCGTTTTCGCTTGCCGGAACCGGCTTGGCGAAGCCCGACAGCCTGATCGCGGCATTGCGCATGGCGGCCGACATGGCTGCGGCCGAACAGGCGCGCACCGCGCCATGAAAACGGCCATCGACGGGCTGCCGCCGCTTCGCGAGGTGATCGAGCGTCACGAGCTTGCGGCGAAAAAATCGCTTGGCCAGAATTTCCTGCTCGATCTCAACCTCACCGCCAAGGTGGCGCGCGCGGCCGGCGACCTGACCGGCGCAACCGTGGTGGAAATCGGCCCCGGTCCGGGCGGTCTGACGCGCGCCCTGCTGATGACGAAGGCGGCGCGCGTTATCGTCATCGAGCGCGACGAGCGCTGTCTTGCGGCGCTTGAGGAAATCGCGGCGCACAATCCCGGCCGGCTTGAGATCGTCAGCGGCGATGCGCTGAAAACCGATCTTGCCTCCTTTGGAAGCGACCTGCGCATCGTCGCAAACCTGCCCTACAACATCGGCACCGAATTGCTGACCGGCTGGCTGACATCCGAACCCTGTCCACCCTTCTTCGCGTCTCTCACGCTGGTGCTCCAGCGCGGGGTGGCGCAGCGCATCGTCGCCATGCC
>CALMYO010000045.1 GCA_937873685.1 uncultured Paracoccaceae bacterium | reverse complement strand
ATCTCGACCATCGGGCCGGCAAATTCCTTCAGCTTGCGCAGGTCGTAATGGCGGGGGGGAAAGCTGCGGTCGCTCCCCCGCCCGCCGGCCGGGGCCCGAAAACGGGAAGGGGGGGCAACCTCGGCCGCGCCCCCGTCCCCCCCGATGATGTTCGTGTTTTTCGGCGGCACGAAGATATTTCCCGGCGCGGCGCGCTTTCCAGGCGGGGTTAAACCCGCCGCAAGCGCGAGCACAGCCGCCTCGACATCGCCGTCGCCGGCCTCGCGCGCGACGGTGACCTCGGCCCGCTTCTTTCCGTTGATCTGCACTGGCAACACGATCTCGTTGTCGATCACCAGTGCCGGATCGAACCGCGGCCAAGATTGCGTCGCCGCAAGACCGTTGCCGCCGACAGCCGCCCAGCACTCCTCCGCCAGATGCGGCATCATCGGCGCAAACATCACGATCAGCTTCTCCACCGCATCCCGGCAGGCCGAAATCGCCTGCGGACTTGCCTTGCCGGAAGCGGCCTCGGACAGTGGTCCAGCCAGCGCGTTAACCAACTCGTAGATGCGGGCCACCGCCTTGTTGAAGCCGAGTCGCTCGATATCCTCCCCAACCGCCTTCACCGTCTTGTGTGCCAGCCTGGTGATCGCGCTCGCCACGCCGTCGGCGTCTGAAGACGGCTTGGCCTCGCGCAACGCCGGGCTGGCCTCATCGATCAAGCGCCAGACGCGCTGCACGAAGCGGTGTGCGCCTTCGACGCCGGCCTCGGTCCAGATCACGTCGCGTTCGGGCGGCGAATCCGACAACATGAACCAGCGCGCCGTATCCGCCCCGTAGGAGGCGATGATGTCGTCGGGATCGACGACGTTCTTCTTCGATTTCGACATCTTCTCGATCGAACCGATGGCAATCTCATCGCCGCTTTCGATCAGGAACGCCTGCCGCTTGCCGTCACGTTCCTCCACGCGCACTTCGGCCGGTGTCACCCAGCCTTGCGGGCCCTTGTAGGTTTCGTGAACCACCATACCCTGGGTGAACAGGCCCTTGAACGGCTCGTCGAGGTTAAGGTGACCTGCGTCGCGCATCGCCCGGGTGAAGAAACGCGAATAGAGCAGGTGCAGGATCGCGTGCTCGATGCCACCGATGTACTGGTCGACCGGCAGCCACTGGTTGGCCGCTTCGGGGTCGGTCGGATCGTTCTCCCACGGTGCGGTAAAGCGGGCGAAATACCAGGATGAATCGACGAACGTATCCATCGTGTCGGTCTCGCGCCGCGCCTTCGCGCCACATTGCGGGCAATCGACATGCCGCCAGGCCGGGTGGCGGTCGAGCGGATTGCCCGGCCGGTCGAACTCGACATCGTCGGGCAAACGGACCGGCAGATCCTGTTTCGGCACCGGTACGATACCGCAGGATTCGCAGTGGATGACCGGAATCGGGCATCCCCAATAGCGCTGCCGCGAAATGCCCCAGTCGCGCAGACGGAACTGCACCTTGCGTTCCGCTTGCGGCCGGTTGCCCAGCGCCACGTTTTCCAGACGGGTCGCCACCGTATCGAAGGCCTGTTCGGGCGACATGCCATCGAGAAAGCGCGAATTGATCATCACGCCGTCGCCGTCATAGGCCTCCTCAGTAATGCGGTAAGTAGCGGGGTCGCCGTCCTTCGGCATCACCACCGGCACAACCGGAAGCCCGTACTTGTTGGCGAAATCGAGGTCGCGCTGGTCGCCCGACGGGCAGCCGAAGATCGCGCCGGTCCCGTAGTCCATCAGTACGAAATTCGCGACATAGACGGGAAGTGTCCAGTTCGCATCGAAAGGATGGATGACGCGAATGCCGGTGTCGAACCCCTTCTTCTCGGCGGTCTCCAGGGCTGCAAGCGAGGTGCCGATGCGGCGGCATTCCTCGCTGAACGCGTGGAGATCGGGGTTGGTTTCTGCCGCGCGCTTCGCCAACGGATGATCGGGCGCGATCGCCATGAAGGATGCGCCGAAGATGGTGTCCGGCCGAGTGGTGAAGACTTCTATCTCGGTCTCGCCCTCCGGCGCCGTGCCGGGTTGCAGCGCCCAGCGCAGCAACAGTCCTTCCGAACGGCCGATCCAGTTGCGCTGCATCAGCCGCACTTTTTCCGGCCACTGGTCGAGCCGGTCGAGCGCGTCGAGCAGGTCCTGCGCGTAGTCCGTAATGCGGAAGACCCATTGCGCAAGTTCGCGCTGTTCGACCAGTGCACCGGAACGCCAGCCGCGACCGTCGATCACCTGCTCATTGGCAAGCACGGTCTGATCGACCGGATCCCAGTTGACCTTGGAGACGCGCCTGCCGACCAGGCCCTTGGCCAGGAAATCCAGAAACAGCATCTGCTGGCGGTGGTAGTAGGCGACATCGCAGGTGGCGAACTCACGCGCCCAGTCGAGCGACAAGCCCATCGACTTCAGCTGGGTGCGCATCGTGGCGATGTTCTCGTAGGTCCAGGATGCGGGATGCACCTTGTTGGCCATCGCGGCGTTCTCGGCCGGCATGCCGAACGCGTCCCATCCCATCGGATGCAGCACACTATAGCCAAGCGCGCGCCTGTGCCGCGCCACGACATCGCCCATCGTGTAATTGCGGACGTGGCCCATGTGGATACGGCCGGAAGGATAGGGAAACATCTCCAGCACGTAGTATTTCGGCCGCGGATCCTCATTCACGGTGGTGAACAGCGATGCTTCCTCCCATGCCTTCTGCCATTTCGGCTCGGCGACGCATGGATTGTAGCGCTGACGGACGGTTTCGGTGGCCATGGTGGCTCTACTCTTGCAATGGAGCTGTACTTTCGCGCATTGAGGCGAAAATTCCGGCGTCCACTAGCCGCCAAAGGCGGCAAGCGTCAACACGCCCCGCCGCCGGCAGGAGCTTTGGAGCAGCGATGTCGACACTCGACAACTATCTCGACGTCACCGGCCGCATCAGTGCGGCAGCGCAGGAAAGCGGACGCGATGCGGATGACATCACCCTGATCGTGGTTTCCAAGACGTTCGATTCGGATGCGATACGACCCGTTCTGCAAGCGGGACATCGCGTCTTCGGAGAAAACCGCGTGCAGGAAGCGCAAGGCAAATGGCCGCAAATGCGGACGGAATTCGCCGACATCGAACTGCATCTGATCGGGCCGCTGCAAACCAACAAGGCGCGCGAGGCGGTCGCCCTGTTCGATGTGATCGAAACAGTCGACCGTGAACGCATCGCTGCAGCGCTGGCAGCGGAAATTCGCAAGCAGGGTCGCCACCCGCGGCTCCTCGTGCAGGTGAACACGGGCGCCGAACCGCAGAAGGCCGGAATCGATCCGCGCGAGACCAGCGCATTCGTCGCGCGTTGCCGGGATACCCACGGCCTGGCCATCGACGGGCTGATGTGCATTCCACCGGTTGAAGAAAATCCCGGACCACATTTTGCGTTGCTGGCGAAAATGGCGCGAGAGAACGGCTTGCAGACGCTTTCCATGGGCATGTCGGGCGATTACTCAACCGCCATCGCCATGGGCGCCACGCATGTGCGCGTCGGGTCTGCGATCTTCGGAGAGCGGGCGAAAGCGGCGTGAATTGCGTCAAGCGCTTGCCGGAACGTGAAATTCGCCCATTTTTAGTGTATGTGGCACCGTGTGCCTCAACCCGAATCACGACCGGAGACATGGAATGACCATTGCACGAATTCGTGGCGCCGCCGCAGCGCTGGCCATGATCGTTCTCGCCACGCCCGCCATGGCCGCGCAATGCGGCAACAACGCCGGCGGTTTCGAGGCCTGGAAAAAGGCCTTTGCCGCCGAGGCCAAGGCGGCAGGAGTGAAGTCTCGCGGATTGCAGGCGCTAGCCGGCACCACCTACGCCTCCAAGACGATCGCTGCCGATCGCAACCAGAAAAGCTTCAAGTACTCGCTCTCCAAGTTCATGCAGGTGCGCGGCTCCAACGCCATCATTTCGCAGGGGCGCAAGCGCAAGGCCTCCAACGCCAAGCTGTTTGCCGCGCTGGAGAAGCGCTATGGCGTGCCGGCCGGCCCGCTGATCGCGATCTGGGGCATGGAAACCGGTTTCGGACGCCAGCAGGGCGGCGCGAATGTCGTCTCGGCTACGGCCACGCTTGCCTATGATTGCCGGCGCTCCGATTTCTTCACCGGCCATCTGCTTGCGGGCTTGAAGCTGGTCGATCGCGGTGTGATCTCGCCTGCTTCCAAGGGCGCGATGCATGGCGAGATCGGCCACACGCAGTTTCTGCTGGGCAACGTGCTGCGCTTTGGCGTTGACGGCGACGGCAACGGTCGCATCGACCTGAGCGGTTCCGCCGCGGATGCACTGGCTTCGACCGCGAACTTCCTGCGCGCCCATGGCTGGAAGGCTGGCGCTGGATATCAGCCCGGCCAGCCGAACTTCCGCGCCATCCAGGGCTGGAACGCCGCGAGCGTCTACCAGCAAGCAATTGCGATCATGGCGGCTGAAATCGACAAGTAGGTGGCGAACGCTATTGGCGGCTTATGCCACATGTTTCGCATGATACTCTCGCCCGGCCGCGTGGCCGGGCGATCGCTTTTCAGAAGCCGTCGCAATCGTCGGCAATCTTTCGTTGGACGCTTCGCGCGATCAATCCGGCGCGCATAGAGAAAACTTCGCGGGCGAGCACGGAGTTGCCGGTGAAGCGATAGCAGGCGATTGCCGCAAATCCATCGGCTGCTTCCGCATCCATCCGCCATGCGATGCCGCCGTCCGCAATCGCATCTCTCCATTCCGGCATCGAGGCGAGAAACTCGGCCCTGTCTTGGGTGAAGCCTATATCTTCAAGGACGATCTCGGCATCGGGCGCAAGCATTGCGTCGAGGCGGCTTACATCGGCGTTTTGCAAAGCGGCGTACCACGCTTGTGCGATTGCGACATTGCCGCCGTCGCCATTGGCGCTCATGGCGACCAGCCCTGAGAACAGGCCGAGCACCAGCAAAACCGGACGAATGTTCATGTCAGCCCAGCGAAGGCCGGCGGAAATCGCCGGATTGCCCGTCCATGATCCACAGTTCGCCAAGTTCGATGTCAAACCAGGCGCCATGCAGGGCGATTCTTCCGCGCTGCTCCTGGATGCGGATGCAGGGAAAGGTGCGCAGGTTCTGGATCGAGAAGCGGATCGAGATGCGCTCCAGAGCGGTCTGGCGTTCGCGATCGGTCATCAGGGCGTTCGCGCCGACCGCTTCTGAAGCTGGAGAGATCAGGCTCATCCATTTGCCGATGAAATCGCCCGGAGACAATGGTTCGGCCGAAGGCGACAGCGCAGCAGCAATGCCGCCGCAGCGGCCGTGTCCCATCACGACGATGTTCTTCACCTTCAGGCTCTGAACAGCAAATTCGAGCGCTGCCGAGGTCGAATGATATTCACCATCCGGCGCATAGGGCGGAACAAGATTGGCCACATTGCGCACAACGAACAGTTCGCCCGGGCCGGCATCGAAGATCAACTCCGGCGCGGCGCGCGAATCGCAGCAAGCCACGATCAGCGTTTCAGGTTTCTGGCCGGCTTCGGCCAACTCGCGATAACGCTGCGACTGGGACTTGAATTGCCCGGACATGAAGGCGCGGTAGCCGTCGATCAGTTTTTCCGGAAACTCGCTCATGGTAAGCGATTAGACCGGAGCAATGTTGTGTGCAAGCCACGCTGTTGGTCCGGTTCCAGCATTTGCTTCCCTTCGCCAAAAGGCCGTGCGCAAAAGCCGGAATTTCAGGACCAATGGCAACATTGTGATTCGAGTAGAGCTTCGAAACTTGACATTTGGTTCGGTTTTTTGCGGCCGGCGGGTACCTAAAGTCGAATTCGCTCCACCATGCGGCGATCAGGCCCAGATCGCGACCAGCAAGCCGTGATTGTCCACCCCGGGCGGATCGGGCCAGGGTCGCGCAAGACCCGCGAGGATGCGCTCGGCCACCAGCAGGCAAGCGCAGGCGTCGAGCACATCGTCATCGCCAGCACCTGCCGGGCGTGGGCGTGCAAGAACATCCGGCGCAATGTCGAAGCGCGCCAGCATTTCCAGTCGCTCCTGCATCCCGGCCGGGTTGATCCGCCCCTTGATCTTCTTCGGCAGTTCCATGGCCCGGCCGCCGTTCAATGTCGCGAAGGCGAACTCCGGGTGGCTTTCATGGATTCGGCGCCGCAACGATTCATTCAAGCGCAGCAACGCATCGATTTCGCGAATCTTGGCAAACAGGCCGAAGCCTTGTCTCGACACCTTGCGCGGCGGATCCGAGGTGGCCTGTGCCAGCCGGCAGGCTTCGCCATAATCGCCGGCGTAGACAGCGCTGCGCGACGGGATGGAGAATACGCTTGACTGGCGTTGGCCGAGAAACGGCCGCACGGCCTGTTCCGGTCCGCGCCCGCCTGCCGTCACCTGCTCCGGCAAGCCGATCGGCATGTCCACGGCGACAATCGCCTTCGGGGACGCCGCAACAAGTTCGGAGAACGATGAGAAAAGGCCGATGTCGACGTCGCCCGACTTGCGGTAGGCCGCCACCCAGCCCTTGCGGCAGCCATCGACGCCAAGCGCCGGTGCATCGACCAGACGCGTCATGCGCGGCGGTTTGAACCCGACGGATGCGGCAGTTGCTGCAATTGCACCAGCGCCATCGGGTTGGCGAAAGAAGCCGCGTCGGTTTCCAGTGTCAGCTCATCGGCCCCGCGTTTTGCAGTGCGCGCGAGGATCTCGAACACCGAGGCTGTGGTGGTCTGCAAAGCCTTGGCGTCTTCAACACCGGCAAGGATGCGCGCCAGGAACAGCGCGGACGTCAGGTCGCCAAGGCCGTTCGGCGGATTGTCGATGCGGCGGTGGGTTGCAAGCCAGGCACGGTCGGCTGTGACAAGCAGATTGCCCGTGCTCGCCGGGTTGGCGGCGAAGGCCGAGGTGATGAGTGTGCGCGTGCTGTTGAACTGGAGCACGGCGTCGATCAGCTCGCTATTCGAGTTGTAGCGGTCGCCGGTCAGCCATTCGAATTCGTAGCGGTTCGGGGTCAGTATGTCGGCAAGCGTAACGAGACGATCGCGAATCGCCTCGGCGGTCGCGTTCGGCACATAGAGCTGGCCGCCATCGCCGATCACCGGGTCGCACAGGAACACCGCGTCCCGGCGCTTCTGCTTCAAGGCGATCACCAGTTTCGCGACGCTCGCCGCCTGCTGCGGGTCGCCGAGATAACCGCTGACGATGGCGCCAACTTCGCCAAGCCAGGGTGCACGGCAAAGATCGTCCGTCAGTGCGGCAAACTGTTCCGGGTTCGCAACAATTCGGGTGCCTGGCCGGTGCCCGGGGTGCCAGGGAAGAACCACTGTCGGCAACGCCCAAACCGGAAAGCCGAGCGTCTCCAGTGCGAACACGCAGGCGCGGTTGCCAATCGAGCCGCGGACCACATGGCTTGAAACCACGATGACCGCCGGCTTGTCGATGTTTGCTTTGGATTGCACGCCTTGCCGCTCCTCAGGCGCCGCGCAGCAGGTAACTCGCGAGCCAGATCGCCAATAGCACGAATGCGACGACACTCAAGATGCGGCCAATCCGTGTGCCCCAAACCTCGATTGCATCGGTCTCCGGCTTATCGCCGGCGCCGAGATGCTCGCGCGCCTGTTCGGCTGCGCGCCGCAGCGCCGAGGCGCCGAGCGAATCGGTCTCACGCGCCACCCGGTCGAGGATGCGCTTCGTTTCGTCCGGGGTGTCCGGTTTTCGCGGCGTCGGCAATGGCGTGTCCTTGAATGGTTGTCACGATACGTCCGGATGGCGGGCGTCGCAATGCATCGCGCGGCGATCCTGTTCCATTTGTCGCATAGCGACGATATGATCCCGACATTCCCGGCCCGTCAGGCCGGCGCTCGAACCGGAGCCCGCATCATGATCTTGTCTTTTCCCTTCGATCTTCGCCGCGTCTGGCCAGTCGCCCTGCTGGTGTTGTGCGCTGCGCTGCTCAGCGGCTGCGGAATCAATGCGATTCCCACGGCGGAGGAACGGGCGAAGGCAGCCTGGAGCGAGGTGCTCAACCAGTATCAACGCCGCGCTGACCTCATTCCCAATCTCGTCGAAACCGTCAAAGGTTTCGCCGCGCAGGAAAAGGACGTGCTGACCTCGGTTGTCGAGGCCAGAGCGAAGGCGACGCAGGTGCAGATCTCGGCAGAGGCGCTCACCGACCCCAAGGCGTTCGAAACGTTCCAGCAAAACCAGGCGCAGCTGACCGGGGCGCTGTCGCGTCTGCTTGCCGTGGCCGAAAACTATCCCGATCTCAAATCCAACCAGAATTTCCTTGCGCTGCAGGCGCAGCTTGAGGGCACGGAGAACCGCATTGCGGTGGCGCGGCGCGACTACATCGAGGCGGTCCGCCTCTACAACACGGAACTCAAGACATTTCCCGGCCGGATCTGGGCCTGGTTGATGTACTCCGACTATGAACCGTTCCAGACCTTCGCAATCGAGCAGGACAAGATGACCAATCCGCAGGTGAAGTTCTGACGCCGTGAGACCGGCCTTTTCGCTTCCTGTCGCAAGGTTCTGGCTGGCGGCGGTTGTCGCGCTGGCATTTGCCTGTCTTGCCGATGCAGCGGAGCTTCCCGTTCTGACCGGGCGCGTGGTGGATCGGGCCGACCTGATTGACGCTGCAACCGAAACGGCGCTTGTGAACAAGTTGGCGGCGTTCGAGGCGAAGTCGTCGGACCAGTTGGTCGTCGCCACCATTCCTTCGCTGGAAGGCGAGGCTCTGGAGCCCTACGCGAACCGGCTGTTTCGCGCCTGGGGTCTTGGTCAGGCCGGGCAGAACAATGGCGTTCTGTTGCTGGTTGCGCGCGACGACCGCAAGATCCGCATCGAGGTCGGTTACGGGCTGGAAGGCACGCTGACGGATCTGCACTCGAAGCTGATTATCGATAACGTCATCGTGCCGGCGTTCAGGGTAGGAGACTTCGCCGGCGGCATCGCGCGCGGCGCCGATGAAATCCTCGCGGTGCTGAGTGGCGATGCCGCGGAGGTGGCGTCGCGGCTGAAGCGCAGTACAGAACGCACGGAAGAGATCCCCTGGCCCTCGGTGATCTTTGTCACGATTTTCTGCGTCATCTTTTTCGGTTCGATCGGCTTCACGCTGCTGGCGCCAGTCTACGGGCGCAAGATCGCGCCCGGCCGCTACGAGTGGCTCGGCATGGAGGTGGATACACGCGGCTCCGGTTCGGGCGGCTCGTCCGGCCGCTCGTCATCCTCATCTGGAGGCTGGTCTTCCAGCGGCGGCGGGTTTTCCGGCGGGGGTGGTTCATCTGGTGGCGGCGGCGCCTCGGGAGGATGGTGAAGCGATGAACCTGCTCTCCGAACACGACCACCTCCGCGTATCCGAGGCGATCCACCAGGCCGAGAAATCGACAGCAGGTGAAATCCACCCGGTAGTGATCGCGCGAAGCGACAGTTATTTCTGGCCAGCGCTGGCGATACTCTCCGTCGTCATGACGGTTCTCGCGGTGGCTTCGGCATGGCTGGCGCGCTGGCTCTGGTTCGATGTCCCGGTCCTGACCGCGTTGCTGGCGCTGGTGCTCGCGCAAGCCCTTGCCGCAGTCCTCCTCTGGCGCTTTCCGGCGTTAGGCATCGCATTTGCGCCGCGCCGGCTGCGCTATCGCCGCGCCCATGGCGAAGCGATGCGGCAGTTCATCGCCAGCGGCACACACCGAACGAAGGCGCGCACCGGCGTGTTGCTGTTTCTTTCGATGGCGGAACGATATGGCGAAGTGATCGGGGACGCGGCGATAAACGAGAAGGTGTCGCAAGAGGAATGGAATTCCATTGTCGCCGCACTGATCGATGGCGCTGCCAAAGGCCGGATGGCCGACGGTTTCATTGCGGCCATCGGTTTGACGGGCGACTTGCTGGCGCGCCATTTCCCGCCTGAGGCCGGCGACATCAACGAATTGCCTGACCGGCTGATCGAGGCGCCGCCGCCGCAATAGCAACGTCTCGCGATCGCCGCCATCGATGCTGCCGATGTTTCACCGCGCTTGCGAATGGTATTCCGGGTTCGGCCGCATGTCGGTTGCCGCGGCGACACGGTTCGACATGTTGAAGAAGGCGGCAACGGAGGCAATGTCCCAGATGTCGCGTTCGGTGAAGCCGGCATCGCGGAGCATCTGGCGATCAGGCTCATCCATTGCCTCAGGTGTCTTGGTCAGCTTGACCGTAAAATCGAGCATCGCGCGCTGGCGCGGTGAAAGCTCGGCAGCGCGATAGTTCATCACCATCTGCTCTCCAAGTTCGGGATTGCCGGAGAGGCTGCGCACCGCAGCGCCATGCGCCGTTAGGCAGTAGTAGCAGTGGTTGACCGAAGAAACCGCCACGGCGATCATTTCGCGCTCCAGCTTGCTCAGCCCGGAATCGCCGAGCATCAGGTCGTTGTACATGGCAGTGAAGGCGCGCAGCTTCCGGTCGTCGAAGGCGTAGGCCTTCAGCACGTTCGGAACCAGGCCGAGCTTGTCGACGCATTTGTCGAAATAGGCCTGTGTTTCGGGCGAAAGCGTCTCTTGTGGCGGGAAATGCAGCGCAATCACCTTGTCATGATGCGTTGTCATGGGCTTGTTACTCCGGTTAGGTTGAAAAACGCGCGCCCGGCGCTCAGTTCGCCAGTGTGACGCCAAGCGTCGACAAAGGAAAGCGGCCGGACCGCGACAAAACGCGGTATGCCGACGACAGGGGGAGAAGCATCATGGCCCGTATGCTGAACGCCGAAAACAAGCGCATTCTTGCCGGCATCAGCCGGTTGCTCACTTTCGAAAACCGCGACCTGCCCGTTCTTTCCGATGCGCTGTTCGGCCAGGCCAACCCCGAAGACCTGGCGCCATTCGAACCGGAAGCGCTCGCGGTTGCGGTGCGTGTGGCGGCAGCGATGATCGCGGATCACCGCAAGGGCCAGTCGCTGGTCGATGTTTCCTCTCCCGATGATTTTCGCTGCGGTGACGAGCAGGCGACACTGGTCACTCTCGTCAACGACAACATGCCTTTTCTGCTGGACTCGGTGCTTGGGGAGATCAACGACCACACCCGCGATGTGCTGCTCGTCGTCCATCCCATTCTCGATGTCGCGCGAGAGGGCGAAGGCTACGAGATCATCGACAAGTCCCGTCCGGGATTGTCACGCGAGCAGACGCATCGCACCAGCGTGATCCAGATCGCCATCGCGCACCAGCCAGCCGAGACCTGCGCCGACCTTGCCCGGCGGCTCAACGTCATCATGGGGCAGGTGCGTGCTGCGGTGCGCGACTGGCCGGCGATGCTTGGCCGGATCGCCGAATTGGTCGGCGTCTATGCGGCGGGCGCCGTGCCGCTGAAACAGACAGACGTGCGTGAGGCGATGGCGTTCCTCGAATGGCTGCGCGACGACAACTTCACATTCCTCGGTATCCGCGACTACGATTACACCGGCAACGAGCGGCAGGGCGATCTGGTGCGCTCGCAGCGGCCGGCGCTCGGCGTGCTGTCCGATCCGGATTTCCGCATCCTGCGTCGTGGTTCCGACCCGATCACCATCACACCGGAGATCCGCGCCTTTCTCAACAGCCGAGAGCCGCTGATCGTCACCAAGGCGAACGCCAAGTCGATGGTGCATCGGCGCGGATACCTCGACTACATCGGCGTCAAGCGATATGGCGACGACGGCAAGCTCGCCGGCGAAACCCGCATTGTCGGGCTGTTCACCTCGACAGCATACACAAAGTCGGTCAAGACCATTCCCTATCTGCGCTCCAAGGTCGACACGGTGATGGCGCGCTCCGGCCACGATCCGGAAAGCCATTCCGGCAAGGCGCTGCTCAATGTGCTGGAACATTATCCCCGCGATGAGTTGTTCCAGATCGACACCCAGACGCTCGCCCGCAATTCCGAGGCGATCCTTGCGCTTGCGGATCGCTCGCGCGTGCGCGTTCTGGCGCGACCCGATCCGTTCGACCGCTTCGTTTCCGTTCTCGTCCATGTGCCGCGCGACCGTTACGATTCGCTCGTGCGCCAGCGAATCGCCGCATGTCTGGTCAAGGAATTCGACGGCCGGCTGTCTGCGTTCTATCCCTCGTTTCCCGAGGGGCCGCATGCCCGGGTGCATTTCATTATCGGACGCAGCGGTGGCAAGGCGCCGAAGGTTTCCGAAGCGCAGCTGGAAGCCGATGTCCGTTGCATCATCCACACCTGGGAGGACGCCTGGAACGAGGAAATCCGCCGCGGCGGGCCGCAACAGTCCGCGCTGCTGCCGCTGGCGTCGTCGTTTCCACCGTCTTATCGCGAAGTGTTCGACGCGGCGCAGGCACTGATCGACGCGCGCCAGCTTTTACGCGTCGATGCGCAAAACACGATCGCTTTCGATTTTTATCGCGACGCCGACGAGGCTGAAAACACCGCGGCGCTGCGCATCTATCATCACGGCGCTCCGGTGCCGCTGTCGGCCCGTGTGCCGATGCTGGAGAATCTCGGCTTCCGGGTAATCAGCGAACAGACGTTCGAGCTGGCCCGGCCGGATGGCGACCAAGTCTATCTGCACGACATGAAGCTGGAGAGCGGGCTTAACCGGGAAATCGACCTTTCCGACGAGGGCGTGCAATTCGAGGACGCGTTGCACGCGGTGTGGAGTGGGTCTGCCGACAATGACGGCTACAACATGCTGGTCCAGGTGGCGGGTCTGCCGTGGCGGGAGGTCTCGGTGCTTCGCGCCTACGGGCGCTATCTGCGTCAGGCAGGCATCGCCTACAGCCCTGGCTTGCTGGCCGACACGCTGGTGCGCCACCCGAAGGTATGCCGGGATCTGGTCGAGTTGTTCCGTTCCCGTTTTGATCCGGCGGCAATCGCGGAGGGCGATGCGTCCGAGCGGGAGCGCGCCGCGCGCCAGCGTATCGAGGAAGCGCTTGCGCAGGTCGAGAGCCTGGATGAGGACACCATCCTGCGCCGGTTCCGCAATGTGATCGAAGCGACGTTGCGCACCAATTTCTGGCGACCGGGACCCGACGGCGCGGCGCGGCCGTCGATGGCGTTCAAGCTCGATTCGCGCGCCGTAGAGAACCTGCCCGAGCCGAAACCGTTCAGGGAGATATTCGTTTACGGCCCGCAGGTCGAAGGAGTGCATCTTCGTTTCGGACCGGTGGCGCGAGGCGGCCTTCGCTGGTCGGATCGCGCCGAGGATTATCGCACCGAAGTGCTGGGGCTTGTGAAGGCGCAACAGGTCAAGAACGCCGTGATCGTTCCGGTTGGCGCCAAGGGTGGATTCTTTCCACGGTTGCTGCCGCCTCCGAGCGAGCGCGACGCGCGGTTTGCAGCCGGGCGCGACGCCTACATCACTTTTGTCTCTTCGCTGCTTTCGGTAACCGACAACATCGTCGAGGGCGAGATCGCGCCGCCGCCGCACACCATCCGCCATGACGGCGACGATCCCTATTTCGTGGTTGCCGCCGACAAGGGTACGGCGACGTTCTCCGACACGGCAAACGGAATTGCCAGCGAATGCGGCTTCTGGCTCGACGACGCCTTCGCCTCGGGCGGGTCGGCCGGCTATGACCACAAAAAGATGGGCATTACCGCGCGCGGCGCTTGGGAAGCGGTGAAGCGGCATTTCCGGGAGATGGGAACCGATATCCAGAAGACGCCGTTCACGGTTGTCGGTGTCGGCGACATGTCCGGC
The DNA here is from genome assembly GCA_937873685.1 of uncultured Paracoccaceae bacterium. Lineage (GTDB taxonomy): Bacteria > Pseudomonadota > Alphaproteobacteria > Rhizobiales > Rhizobiaceae > CALMYO01. The sequence continues at coordinate 3,647 of CALMYO010000045.1, read as the reverse complement.
GACGTGTTCGGAAATGGTATGCTGCTGTCCGAGAAGATCCGGCTTGTCGCAGCCTTCGACCATCGCGACATTTTCATCGATCCCACCCCTGATCCGGCGACGAGTTTCAACGAACGCCGGCGCATGTTCGCACTGCCGCGCTCCAGTTGGCAGGATTACGACAAGGAGCTGGTTTCCAAGGGCGGCGGCGTCTTTCCGCGGTCGTCGAAATCGATCACGCTGACAGCGACGGCGGCGAAGGCGATCGGCCTTGAGAAAACCGTGGCGACGCCGCAGGAGATCATGCGCGCCATCCTGACGGCCCCTGCCGATCTTCTATGGTTCGGCGGTATCGGCACCTATGTGCGCTCCGCTGGCGAGACTGATGCCGAAGTCGGCGATCGCGCCAACGACGCCATCCGTATCACCGCCCGGCAGGTGCGCGCCAAGGTGATCGGCGAAGGCGCCAATCTCGGCGTCACACAAAGAGGGCGCATTGAATTCGGATTTGCCGGTGGCCGGTGCAATTCCGACGCGATCGACAACTCCGCCGGCGTCAATTCCTCCGATGTCGAGGTCAACATCAAGATCGCGCTTGCCGGGCCGTTGCTGGCCGGCAAACTGAAGCGAGACAAGCGCGACGCGCTGCTGGCCTCGATGACCGACGAGGTGGCGGAGTTGGTGCTGCGCAACAATTACCTGCAATCGCTGGCGATCTCGTTGGGTATAGGCGAAGGGCCGGCGGCGCTGGCGTTGCAATCGCGCTTTGTCTCGGCGCTTGAGGCGCGCGGCCTGCTCAATCGCCAGGTCGAGACGTTGCCGGGCGAGCAGGGTTTTGCCGAACGCCAGATAGCGGGCCAGACACTGACGCGCGCCGAGTTTGGCGTGCTGTTGGCCTATGCCAAACTGGTGACCTTCGACGACATCACCGCGAGCAACCTGCCTGACGATCCATATTTTGAAGCGTCGTTGCTGGACTATTTCCCGGCCGGGATGGGTGGACGGTTTGCTTCCGATATCAAGGCGCACCGGCTGCGTCGGGAAATCATCTCCACGGTGCTGGTCAACGATGCGATCAATCGCTGCGGCCCGACACTGGTGACGCGGTTCCGTGACGCAACCGGCATGCTGCCGCAGGCCATCCTTCGCGCCTACGCGCTGGTGCGCGACGGTTTCGAATTCGAAACAATCAATGACGGCATTGATGCGCTCGACGCCAAGGCACAGGGCGATCGCCAGAATGTGCTATACGCGTCGGTGATGGCCGCAACGCGTTCGGCGCTCGGCGCCATGCTGAAGCAGGACAATCCGCTCAATCCGCTGTCGCGTTCTGTTGAAAGCTTGCGCAAGTCGCGCGCCGCAATCGAGCCGCGGTTGGCCGAAATTGCGCCGGCCTTCATGCGCAGCCGGATGGAGGAGGATGTCGCGCAATACGCTTCCATGGGCGCGCCCGATGAACTGGCGCGGCGCATCGCGCTGCTTCCGCTGTCGATCCTGATCCCTGACATGATGCGAATCGGAACCGAAACAACAATGGCAGTGGAGCGCGTCGCGCCCGTGTTCTTCCGCGTTACCGAGGCATTCGCGCTCGGTCGCATCGAGCGCGCTGCGCAGAACATCGCCGCGCCGGACTACTATGACGGGCTGGCGGTATCGCGCTCGCTTGACCTGATCGGCGAGGCGCGGCGCAGGATCGCCGTTGCAGCGTTGTCGCGGCGAGAATCCGAAGATCCGGTCGAAGCCTGGATTGCTGCCGATGCGGCGCGTATCGGGCGGGTTCGAACCCAGATCGCCAGCCTCATCGAAAGCGGCGACATGACGCTGTCGCGGTTGACCGTTGCGGCGGGTCTGTTGAACGATCTCGCGGCGTAGGAAGGCGCGCAATGCGCTGATACGGGGCTATGCCGTAGCGGTTCACAGCCGGATATCGTAGGTCAGCCAGTGCGTTTTCACAGCCTTGCGGTCGTAAACGGCGCGGGCGCGATAATTGTCGTCGGCAGTGATCCAGCGGATTACCGACCAGCCGCGCTTGCGGCCCTCATCGGCCACCGCGTCGAGCAGGGCATCGGCGACGCCAAGCCCGCGCGCGTCGGGATCGACGAACAGGTCGTCGAGAAACCCGCCGGTGGTCGCGGAAAGCGGCCGTGCGAAGGGGCGGAAATGCGCCAGCCCGAGCAGTGTCCCATTGTCGGCCGCCGCGACCAGCGCCTCGGTCGTATGTCCGGGATCGAAAATCCACCCCCACACTGTCGCGCGCATCTCCGGTGTCTGCTCCACCTTGTAGAACGCGGCGTAGCCAGCATAGAGTTGTTCCCATTCCGCCCGGTCGCCTTCGCGCAATCCTCGGATGACTGGCGCTTGCGCCGTTCCGGTTTCTTCGCTCATCCTTGCACCCGGCCTTTCTCGCAACGTACGAACTTCTGTTCGCGAACGCTGCCGCTCCACTGATCGGCGGCGCTCTCGCTTTCCAACTTGAACCCGTGCCTTTCAAACAGGCGTCGCGCCGCCTCAAGACCGGCGAAGGTGGTCAGCCAGACGCTGTCGGTTCCGACGCGCGCGCAATGAACGAGCGCCCGGCCGATCAGCATGGTACCGAGGCCGTTTCCGCGCGCACCATCGGCAACGATGAACCAGCGCAGATGCGCGCCTTCCGGTCCGCCGGCGCTGACATCGACCGTGATCGTACCGGCAAGCCGGTCGCCGCGCCATGCGGTCAGGAACAGGTCGCGCTCAGGATCGGCGCGACAGAGGAATTCGGCGCGTTCAGCGGCAAGCTTGGTTTCGAAAGCCTGTCCGAAACACCAGTGGCGGCTGTAGTAGTCCACGTACATCTCAAGCACAGCTGCAAGCGCACCCGGCCGATAGCCGTCGAAAACGGTCCCCGATGGAGTGGCCTGCGGCAAGTCGCGCCTTGCAGCCGTATCGCCTACTGCCCGAACTTGTAGTCGAGGAACCACTTCTTGTCCAAGGCGGCAATCGTGCCGTCAGCCTTCATCGCGGCGATCGCCGCGTTGATCGGCGCGACGAGGTCGGAACCCTTCGGGAAGATGAAGCCGAAATCCTCCGTGCCGAGCGGATCGCCGATCAGCTTCAGACCGCCGTTCGACGCCTCGACATAGCCTCGTCCGGCCGTGCCGTCGGTGAGGACAAGGTCGACGTCGCCGCTTCGCAGCGCCTGCACCGAGGCGCCGAAGGTCTCGAACAGCTTGATGCGCGGGTTCTGCTCGTTTCCGTCGAGCACCTCGTAGACGGCGACATAGAACGGCGTCGTGCCGGCCTGTGCGCCGACAAGACCCGCCTCCAGCGCCGCGAACCCTTTGGCGTCGGCGAAGCGGCTTTCGTCGCCGCGCACCAGCATGAACATCTCGGAGCGCATGTAGGCGTCGGAGAAATCCACCTTCTCCTTGCGCTCTTCCTTGATGGTGATGCCAGTCATGCCCATGTCGTACTGCTTGTCGGACACGGCCTGGATCATCGCATCCCAGGAGGTGTTCTGGTAGGTGATGCGGGCGTTCAGCCGTTTGCCGATCTCGGCCATGGCGTCATACTCCCAGCCGATCTGCTCGCCGGTTTTCGGATCGATGAATTGCAGCGGCGGGGAAGGGGTTTTGGGCACAAAGACGAATTGCCCCCCCCCCCGGTCGGGGGGGGCCCGGGGGGGGGGCAGG
>CALMYO010000044.1 GCA_937873685.1 uncultured Paracoccaceae bacterium | reverse complement strand
ATGCTGCACGCAATAAGCAGGAACGCAAGCGGTTCGCATACCCCATTTGGGGTATGCGTTCGGCGGCGCTTGCGTCTATAAATGCTGACGGCGGGAAGACTGATTACCGCGCCTGCAACGGTATTGTGGTCGCGATGCTTGCGTCGACGCCGGGCCGCCGGTAGCGTTGCGCACACGGACAAGCCGAAAGAAGGAACTGACAGATGCCCACCCTGAACGCCCTTCGCGGCCTGCCGACCTTTGTGTGGGAGACCGCGCTTTCCACGGCGCTGACGGAAACAACGCCATCCTTTTCCAGCGGCTCCAGGGTGGAGTTCGAATCGGCGTCCGGCGCACGGGCCGTCTTCACCGGCGACTTCACGGTCGTTGGCGGCGAAATCCTCGCGGGCACCATTCTGCTTGTGGACGCGCACCAGAGCGGCCAGCTGGTCGGCAGCCTGACCGGCTTGTTGCCGCTCGGGATTGATGCGGTTGCGTTCTTTGGCGCTGTCGATGCCTTTCGCGGCGACGGCAATTTCGCGCCGGCGCGCGATCTGCTGCACGCTGGTGGCACCACCTTCAAAGGATCGAACGACGGCGACATCTTGTCCGGCGGATCGGACGGAGATTTGTTCGAGCCCTCCAACGGACCGGACTTCCTTGTCGGCTTCGCCGGCAATGACACGCTGAACGGCGGCGGCGGGGCGGATACACTGATCGGCGGCGACGGTGACGATACCCTCGACGGGGGAACGAACCCGACCGGTGCGACCGGCAATGGCGACATCATGCTGGGGGGGCCGGGCTCGGACCTCTATTATGTCGATTCCGGCTTCGACAAGATCGACGAGGGCGCGTTGTTTCCCGAATGGGGCGGCGGCGGTTATGACGAGGTGATCTCGTCTTCGTTCTTCTTCTGGGATTTCTCGAACGTGGCCGAAAGGCTCTCGCTCACCGCGGACGCCTCGACGGTGAACGACGAGACGGGCGAGGATTTCGGTGTGTCGACTCTGGTGGGCGGTGGTTTCGATTCCGACATGATCGGCAATTCGGGAAACAACAACATCTACACCAACTGGGGCAACGACACGGTGTGGGCCGGCGGCGGCGTCGACCATGTCGATTTCACCGACCGCGGCGCCGGCGCATCCGGCGCCAACACGCTCGTCTTCGACAACGGCAACGGCTACGACATCATCTGGCAGTTCGTTCCCGGAACCGACAAGGTGGATGTTTCGCGGGTTGGCATCGCAAATTTTGACGAATTGATGATGCACGCAACCGAGGTGACCGGTGGCGGCGCCGCACCGGCTGTCTATTTCACCCTCGGCGACACCGGCACGGACTATCTCTACATCCTGAACGTCGCCAAAGCCGATTTGTCGAGCGGCGATTTCATTTACGCCATGTAGAGCGTTGTTCGATCAAATTGAATCGTTTGGACGCCGGTATCGTGCGGTCTGGCAAGGAGCGGAAGGCGATGCGGTGCGAGCACCGCTAGCGTTTCGCGACGATGTCCAGGGCGCGCGAGATCAAGTCCAGACGATTGCAGTTTGCAAACCAAAACAACGGCTTGCCCGCCCCGGCTTGGCGGTCTTTTTCGCTTCGGCCGCGTCGAAATCCTCGCACGATATTCATATCGCGCTGCGGTGTTCTCCTTGCCGAAATAAAAAATCCCTGCCACCAAACTGCTCCAATTTGTTCGAACAACGCTCTAGGGGATCCTTGGCGACCGCCGGACGGCGGTCGCCGTTTCATCGCCCGCCATCGGCTACTCACCTGTTCCGGAAACTCGGCGTGCGCTTGTTGATGAAGGCGTCCATGCCTTCCTTCTGGTCTTCCAGCGAGAACATCGCGTGGAACAGGCGGCGCTCGAAGCGCAGGCCCTCGGTCAGAGTTGTCTCATAGGCGCGGTTCACCGCTTCCTTGTTCATCATCACCGACGGCATGGACAGCGAGGCGATCTTGGCTGCCGTGCGGATCGTCTCTTCCAGCAGGTCGCCGGCCGGAATGACGCGCGACACGAGGCCGCTCCGTTCTGCCTCGGCCGCGTCCATAAAGCGGCCGGTCAGGCACATTTCCATCGCCTTCGACTTGCCGACGAAACGGGTGAGCCGCTGCGAGCCGCCCATGCCCGGCATGACGCCGAGCGTGATCTCGGGCTGGCCGAATTTCGCCGTGTCGGCGGCGAGGATGAAATCGCACATCATCGCCAGTTCGCAGCCGCCGCCGAGCGCATAGCCGGCGACCGCGGCGATGATCGGCTTGCGGATGCGCAGCATGCGGTCGCAATCGGCAAACAGGTCGCGGCCATAGGTGTCGGCATAGGTGAGCGGCTGCATCTCCTTGATGTCGGCGCCGGCGGCAAACGCCTTCTCCGAACCGGTGATGACGACGGCGCCGATGCGATTGTCGGCCTCCCATTCATCAAGTTGGTCCAGCAGTTCGGTCAGCAGGTCCGAGTTGAGCGCGTTCAGCGACTTCGGACGGTTCAACGTGATGAGGCCGACCGCGCCGCGCTTCTCGGCGATGATGTTTTCATGGGCCATGATGATTTGCTCCTCGGTTTGCGGTCTTTGCTCCCGGCTTCTGGCAGCGCGGGCAGTGGAATGTCGAGCGTCCGGATTGCACGGCGCGCAGGACGACGCCGTCGCAGCGCGGCCGCGGGCAGGCTTCGCCCTCGCGATCGTAGACGCTGAAGCGGTGCTGGAAATAGCCGAGCGCGCCGTCGGCGCCGACATGGTCGCGCAACGACGAGCCGCCGGCTTCGATCGCTTCGGCGATCACGGCGCGGATTGCGGTGGCCAGCGCATCGGCGTTCTTCGCACCGCCGCTGCCGGCAAGGCTTGCCGCCGGCGCGAAGGGCGACAAGCCGCCCCGCCACAATGCCTCGCAGACATAGATGTTGCCGAGTCCGGCGATTGCGCCCTGATCCAGCAACGCAGCCTTCAGCGGCGTGCGGCGTCCGGAAAAAAGCTCCGCCAGCACCGCGCCGCTCAGCGCGTTGCCGGTCGGCTCGACGCCGAGGCGGGCCAGATGTGGGTGTTCGTTCAGCGCCGAGGCGGGCGCCATGAACATGAAGCCGAAGCGGCGCGGATCGTTGTAGATGACCCGGATCGCGCCCGAGCCGGCGCGCGCCAGATGAAACACCACGTGGTCGTGCGCACTGTCCTTGCCGCGCGGCAGGTGAAACGCGCCCGGTGTGGATGCGTCTACCTCGTCCGCCTCGATACGGTACGACCCGGACATGCCGAGATGGCTGACCAGAGCCTGGCCGTCATCGAGACAGGCGACGAGATACTTGGCGCGGCGCGACAGCGAATCGACGCGCCGGCCGGCGAGACGTTTCGCCATGGCGTCGGGAAAGGGGAAGCGCAGGTCGGGACGGCGAAGATCGACCGCACGGATCGTCGCCCCTTCCATCACAGGCGCAAGGCCGCGCCGCACTGTCTCGACTTCGGGCAGTTCAGGCATCAGCCGGCAATCGCCGAAAGGAAGCTCTTGCCGTGCGCGCCGGCATGCAGGCGAAGATGCGCCGCCACCGTCTCGCCGATGTCGGCAAAGGTCGGCCGCATGCCGATTGCCGCCGACTTCAGCCCCGGACCGATCCCGATCACCGGGACGCATTCGCGTGTGTGGTCGGTGCCGCGCCAGGTCGGGTCGCAGCCATGGTCGGCGGTGAGGATCATCAGGTCGCCGGGCTTCAGTTTAGCGGTCAGTTGCGGAAGCCGGGTATCGAACGCTTCCAGTGCGGCCGCGTAGCCGGCCACGTCGCGGCGGTGGCCGTACAGCATGTCGAAATCGACGAAGTTGGTGAAGACCATGTCGCCGTGACCGCAATCGTCCATCGCCTGCAGCGTGGCCAGCGTCAGCGCTTCGTTGCCGCTCGCCTTGCGCACCTCGCTCACCCCCTGATGGGCGAAGATGTCGCCGATCTTGCCGACGGCGATCACGCGCCTTCCTGCCGCAACCGCGCGGTCAAGCAATGTCGGTTCCGGTGGCGGCACGGAATAATCGCGCCGGTTGCCGGTGCGCTGGAAATCGGCGCTGCTTCGGCCGACGAAGGGACGCGCGATGACACGGCCGATGTTGAGCGGATCGACCAGTTCGCGCGCGATCTCGCAAAGCGCATAAAGCCGCTCAAGGCCGAACGTCTCCTCGTGCGCGGCAATCTGGATCACCGAATCGGCGCTGGTGTAGACGATCGGCTTGCCGGTGCGCATGTGCTCTTCGCCAAGCTCTGCGATAATCTCGGTTCCGGACGCATGGCAATTTCCGAGGATGCCGGGCAGTTCGCCGCGTGCGATCAATGCCTCGGTCAGGTGCTTCGGGAAGGTCGGCACCGTGTGCGGAAAATAGCCCCAGTCGAAGGTGACCGGCACGCCGGCGATCTCCCAGTGGCCGGAGGGCGTATCCTTGCCCTTCGACACTTCGCGGGCCGCGCCCCAGAATCCTTCAACCGTGACATCGCCCATGCCGGCCGGAAGTTGGCCCGCCGCAAGACGCGCCGCCGCGCCAAGACCGAGACGCTGCATGTTCGGCAGCAACAGCGGGCCGCTGCGCAGCCCGACTCTGTCGCCATCGCCGCGCAGGCAGGCGGTCGCGATATGTCCGAGCGTATCGGCGCCGGCGTCGCCAAACGCGTCCGCATCGGGCCCACCGCCGATCCCGAACGAATCCATCACGAACAAAAATGCGCGCGGCATGCGTTTTACGACTCCTTGGTAACCATGTGAGCATAATCGCTGAGACAGTGAAAGCAAACGCGGAAACCGAACATGAACGCCATGCGCCCGCGCCGGGTTCTCCGGTCCAGTCTCCTGACCATCGCGGCGGTGCTTTTGTTCGCCATCCCGCCTGCGCAGGCCGGCTGGCGCGAGGAACTCGGCGCCTTTCGCATCGGCGTCGTCAGCGGCTTCAACCCGATCGGCGAAAAAACCGGGTACGACGACCTGAAGCAAACGATGCGCGGCGCGCTCGGCATGCCGGTGGAAGTGTTTATAGCCCGCGACTTTGCGGCGCTGATCGATGCGCAGGCGAGTGGCCGGATCGAGTATGCGGTCATGTCGGCTAATGCCTATGCGGCGGCGTGGACCATGTGCAAATGCATCGAGCCGTTGATTGCGCCTGTCGGACAGGACGGAACGACCGGGTTTCGCCTCACATTGCGCATGCGGGCCGCGCCAGGCAGGCCGGTCGCCGAGCCTGTCGTGCTGAGCGGTCCGAACAACGCGCTTGCGTTCGCGCGACTGCGCGACATCGTGCTGGAGCGCACTGCACAGGCGGTCGGCGGTGGGCGCGTGAAACTGCATGTGGCAGCCTCCCAGGAACATGCCGAAGACGCCTGGGCCAAAGGCGAAGGCGACGCTCTCCTGGGCTGGGTTCCCGCAATCGGGGAATCAGGCGATCTTGTCTCGCACGGTGACGCAAAAAGCCCTGGCGCGACCATCTGGCAATCCGACGTTATCGCCAACGGGCCGCACACCGTGCGCGCCAACTTGCCTGCGGAGGCGAAGGAAACGGTGCTTCGCGCGGTTACCGGGCTGGAGACCGGCGCGCCGCGCGTCTACGATCTGATCGAACCGCGGCGCGGCGGAGGGTTCAGGAAAGTGACGGCGCAGGACTATGACGCGCTGGTTTCGCTTGCCGAAGGCGGCGCGCGATAGAACTGCGCGCGGCATGGGAGGCGGCCTTGCCAGCCGGCTTTCGCGGCTCAATCCGAATGGTGCAAACGAATTCCGCGCCCGAAGGCGCGGAAATGTTTCGAGAGTGCGCATCTTCAAGATTGCGTCAAGTCGGACAGTCGTCGCACTTGATTTCTTTGTTGTTCAGGCGCGGGCGATAGTAGTAAGTCTCGCCCATCTCGATAAAACCGTAGTTTTTGCCTGTCGTGGTGTCGGTCTTCACATCGGTCACCCAGGTAACCAGCACCCTGTATTCGAGATCAGTCGTGACGCGAACGAGGAAGCTGTCCCTGACCATCAGCTCTGCGGGAACATCGGTCAGGAGGTCATCCTGACTGTAGGGCATGGCGTCGAAATCCCCGGTGCCGACCGACCACACCACCTTTGCCTTGGGACTTGCCTCGTCTGTCACCTCGAAATGCACGATCTCGAAGGACGGCGCCGAAGCGAAATAGGGGTAGAGCGTCTTGGAGCCGATCTTGGTGATCGCCTCGATTTCGTCCTTGTCGATATTCTGCTTCTGGGTGATCAGGTCCGCAATCAGGGCGGACACGCGCCCGACACGCTTGTTCGTGTCGATCGCGTTGGCGATCTCGATCGTGCCCATATACATCGCGATCAGGATCGGCGCGATGAAAGCAAACTCGATGGCGGCGACGGCGGACGTCTCGCCGGCGAACCGGCGCGCCAATTTTCTGGCGCGCTGCGGAAGCGATCGGAGGTTCTCGACGGTTTTCATGGTTTCACCGTTTCCTTGGGATATTGGTTGCGCCGAAAAGGGATCAGAACGGCTCGTTCTGCCAAGTGGTTGTCGCGTAGAGCAGTTTCCAGTCGGTGCCGGAAATCGCCATTCGCACCAGATCCATGCGCACCGGATACTTGAAATAGATCTGCAACGACATCTTGCTTGTTGAGTCGCCCGGCTCAAAGATGCTGGTTGTCTGCTTCAGGTCGTTGCCCTCCCACTCAATGTTGTCGGCAACATCGGCGAAAGTCGGGTAGGCTTTCAACGTGTAGATCAGATTGTCGCACGAGGTGAAGATCATCTTCACGTCAGCACAAAGCATGTCGTGGAATGATTCCTTCGTCATTGTCGAGAGGTCGGCCTGGCCGGTGCGGAATGTGCGCGCCGCGTTGTCCGCCGCATTGCTGACGAGTTGTTCGACCGTAAAAGACAGCGCGTTTTCTATGACCGCGAACATCAGTGCCAGGAACGGCCCGACCAGGAATGCGAATTCAATGGCCGTTGTCGCTTTCCTGTCGCGGGCAAACCGCCGCAGGATGCCGGACCGGCGTGGTTGCCGCCCGATGGGAGTGTCGCCAAAATTCATCTCGTGCATCTTGATCCCCGCCGAAGTGATCAGCTTTCCCCAAGGTATAGCACTGCGGGATTGAAGTTGGGTGTTTGCGAGCTGATCAATTGATTCTGTCGTAAACAGAATTGGTTAAGCATAAGGGGTCATCTCCGGCGCGACGCACCCCACGACGCCGGTGCTTTTCAACGGCGGCGCCTTGCCTTAAGGGTGACGCCGAGGCGGCAGCCCGAAGGAGCGGGAGACATGGCGGCACAGGCGTTGATCGTGATCGACGTGC
>CALMYO010000043.1 GCA_937873685.1 uncultured Paracoccaceae bacterium | reverse complement strand
AGCGCTGGTTTGCCGATCCCATCCTTTCCAATACCGGCGAGGACGGCAGCAAAGCTTCCCCGGTCGCCGACCGGACCTTGCGCACGGTTTTCACCCATGACCATTTTGCACCGTCGAACATCCAGCAGCACGGTTTCTACAATGCGTTGCTGATCGAACCGGCGACGAAGATCGTGAAGGTCTATGAATCCTCGCGGGCGAAATCCGGCGCCGAGCATACCATTGAGGCCGGCGAATGGGTGCCGGTCGCTGGTAGTGAAGCTGCCGCCTACGAGCCGCCCTTCGTCGATGCAAAAGACGCCGGCAAGGGCGTCGGCGCCACGGCGCGGGTGGAAACGCCTGAAACAAAAGATGGAAGAACATTCGAGGACCCGTATCACCCGGATTATCGCGAATTCGCCCTCGCCATCGCGGATTTTGCATTGCTCTATGACGGCTACAATGTGGCCGACGCGTCGGCGGCGCTGGATGAAGAGGGCAATGATGCCGGCCTCGATGGCGGCGGCGGCGCAAAGGGCCTCGACCGTCTGATCAAGGAGGCAAAGCTCGACTATCGCACGGAACTCCGCGATGCCAACGCAAAGGAAGAGGATTCCGGCAAGCGCGCCAGCGACATCTGCGAGTATAATCGTGGCCGGGCGCCGAAGCATGACAAAGACAATAAAGAGCGGCCGAAAGGCGTTGAAACGCTCCCGCCCGCACAGGCGGTCGCTTGCGAGATTCACGAAAAGCGGACCGCCATCACATGGCTGGCCAAGGCGGCGACGCAGCTGACGGAAAAATACTTCAAGCCGATCCGTGAAAATCATGGCCGTCCGGTTTACCCGCCAAAGCGACCCGAGGCGATCTCGCAGACCCACCATGACCCGTATCTGGTGAACTATCGAAACGAACCGCTACCGCTGCGCGTCGGCGAGACAAAAAAAGACGGCACAGAAGACAGCAAGGATCTGCTCAGCGGCAGAAGGTGTCCCGACATGGCCGGCCCGAGCCGCGACAGTGCCAAAGACCGGGCCGACAGCATCAGGCAGCAAAAAGGCAATGGCGACGTTAAGGGCGACATGGCCAACGTGTTCCGCTCGATGATTCATGGCGATCCTTGCACACCTGTCCTGGAAGCCTATGCCGGAGAGCGAATCATGGTGCGCCTGATCCAGGGCGCCCAGGAAGTACAGCATGTCTTCACGGTCGAAGGTCGCCAGTTCCACCGCAATGTTGACCAGCCTTTCGCATTCGGCGCACGGCTCGACGCTGATAAGGGCAAGACCAACGGCCCGACGCGCTGGAATGCCTGCATGAAAAGCGCAGAGGCCGGCAGGCCATGGCAGCACGCGGCATGGTTTGGCAATCCAAGGGATGTGAAAAACCGGACACCGAGCGCCGTTTGGCTGGAGCATTATCGCAGCCTCGTCGCGGAATGCGACAATATCACCGGCCGCGTCACGGCGCAGGAAATCGGTATTTCCGAGCATTTCGAAATGGCAGGTGTGTTTTCGTCCGACTCGGGCCGTACGCCGGAATCGCGGAAGCTGAAAAGGGGCGGCGACGCCAGTAGCTTCCGGGAGAATCGCACAGCGGCCCTGCCGGTGCGCGACTCGCTTTATCATTTCGGTACGGTCGACGCGCTGTGGAATGGCGCCTGGGGTGTGTTGCGCATCCATGATTCGCCGGACACAGGGGACGTGACCGCCTGTCTCGACGATTCCAAACCAGGCAGCTGGAAGCAGAACTGCAGCGACCGTGAAAATCTGAAAGCCGAAGTCGGCAAACGGCTGAAGGCACTTGCAAGCCTCCCGCTGAGTTCTGAAAGCATCGCACAGAAGCATTCGGATCCAAAGGAGCTCAGCGAATTTGAAAGAAAGCGGGCGATTTCCGCAGCGCAAACAACTGATCTGGCTCTGGGCGAATCGAAAGAGATTGTCTTCGTTGACGCAACCAAGAAGAAGGCAAGTTTGGACGAGCTGCTTCCCGCCTACCCGGATCTCGCCTGTCCGTTCTTCGATGGTGATGATCTTGCCCTTACGGCGGATGAACAGGCAGCTTTCAATGCAGCCGGCTTCACCGATCCGAATATAGCGCAGTGGAAAAACCGGGTAGCCGGTGCCCGCTTCAAGGCGCCGCATGTCTTCTCGGCCATGGTTGCCATCGAGGCGCGTCATCTCAAAGCGGTCTCCACCGACGGAAAAACCGTGCTCAACGAGCCATATGCTAACGGTCGTGTCGCTTATGGCAAGGATGGCGTCATCTACGATCCCGACGGCCTGATGTTCGTGCCGGTTCCGATTGCGGATCTTGGTCTGAGCGTGAAGGAGATCCTGCGCGCCGAAAGGCTGGGCGGTGATGATACCGGCAAGTACGGCACATTGAAGTGGAAGAAGGTGGTCGATGAAGCAAGCAAGGTTGTCGCCAAGCGCGACGCCGTGCCCTATGTACAGCGCTTCAATGCGGGGGACTGCATTCACATGGTGGTGGTCAATGCCCTGACCGAAACCAGCGCCAAAAAGGTCCCTTCGTCCGACCGCCGGTATGGTGAAATGTCGGGCAACAATCGCGACGGTCTTCGCGACCTGCCAGGCGATGCCTTCCTGCCGCGCATCACGCGACTCAATACCGACCAGATCAAGGATGGTGATTCCGACAAACAGGACCTGTCGACAGGTGAAATCAGCGGCTCGGCCTTTCTGGCCGTCGCCATTCCGATGTCGAAAATGTCGAATGTCGACGATTCGCCTGAACCGGTCGGCGTCAATCCGCGGCCTGCATTGCCTCCGGTCACAGATGGTAAGGTTTCGTACGCCATTGATGTCATGTTCGCCGGGACGGTCGGCTACGATGTCGAGAAATTCGACACGCTGTTGGACAATTCGAAATTCTGTAGCCTGTTTGATGGGACGATGCTTCCGACGGATATGCACCAGAAATACATGGATCAATGCCAAAAAACTCTGCCTGCTGCTCCGACCTATGAAAAATCGCGGACGAGCTGCCAGATCACTGACAATGGCGGAAATTTGCGCGAAGTGGTCATGTGGCCATCGGCAGTCCGGGCCTGCCGTCTGGGTGAGGAAGCCCGTCTCAATGTGCTCGGCCGGACCTATTGCGCCGCGTTTGAGGCCAGTAGCTCAACCATGACCCCTTATACAGGCCAGATTCAGCAATGCGTATCGGGCCTGATCCGGCAGAGCGTTGTCGATGCGGAAACCAGGATCGATACGCGGCTCCGCGTCATTCCACATGCCCATGGCGCTTTGCCCGTCAAGTCGGTCAGCGACCCGATCAGCCATGGCGTTCACGGGCTGGCCGGGACGATGATCATCGAGCCGCTTTCGGCGAAGTATGCTGGCAGGGGAGCGATCACACCCCAAAACTACAACGTGCCAGTCAGGATCAAGCCGGAATGGCAGGGTGTGCAACCCTATGACTACGCTGCAGGGACATGGAACGTCGTGAACTATGGCGGCATTGATTCGACGATGCCGAGCACGACCGTTACACATCAGGCGGTCCTCCTGCCGGAAGTGCAGGACATGGCTGGCTACGGGGAACGAACGCTTCCCGAAGCCGAGGTCGCAGAGACTTCTCTGCTTTGGCAGGATGGCCTGAACCTGTGGGATGGCCGACGCAGGGCATTCTTTCTTGACGAGAACGGCGGCTGCCAGATCACGGCAGACGACCCCGCCAAGGATAGCTGCTTTGCCGCCGGCAGGCGCCCGGGAGGCCCGATCCCTGATTGCGCTATCTGCGATGACAGCTATGACCGTGGCGAGAAAGGTGTCTCCTACGATACCAATGCGCTGTTCGCCCGCCTGCGTGGCGTTGACGGGATCCCGTATACTATCGGCCCGAAGGACTGGTCGTCGCGGAGCGGAAGGCCGGTCTATTTCGGCAGCTTGAAGTCTGGAAACGAGATCGAAAATACTTCGGATCTGAATGCCTGGCCAATGCCTGTAGACCTGTTCGATGACGACAGGCTGGGCAATGACACGCCGTTCATCAATGCCAAGGCGAACCGAGAAATCATGGTGCGCATTGTCGAGCCGCAGGGCAGGGCGCGCCAACGCGCCTTCGTGCCGACCGGCGCCGGATATCATGACATGTTCCCGGGCTTCGGTTCGGGACACAGCACGCTGATCGCGCCCGGCAAAGGGGTGACAGCCGCCATGAAGGCGCCGGCGACGCCCGGCGACTATCTGTGGTTCGATGGTCCGCGCCAGCTGATGTCCGGCGGAACCTGGGGCCTGATGCGAATTGCTCCGGATGACAGCGCCACGGTTTCGGCGGGAGGCGCGAATTGAAACCATGTGCTGCCTGGCCTGCCGGAATTTCGGCTGCGGCGCTGATGGTGGCCGCGGTCTCTCCGGCAATGCCGCAGTCACTCCCCCAATATGATGTGCAGGCAGAGGTCGCTGCGGTGGATGGCGGCATTCCCGGCGCCGGCGCCATGGTGCGGATCGATATTGCCTATCTCGATCCGGCAACCGGCAGGCCGGTGTCCGGACCGGTGCGGCCAATCGGCTTCATGAGAACGATCAAGGCCGGCAATGATGATTGCGCCACGGCGGTACGCGCCTATTCGCTCAACAAGGGGCTTTTCAAAAACGCGTCATCGCTGACAGGCAGTCTCATCGTCACGGCAAATGCCGACGCAACGCTGAGCTTTGTCGATCCGCTGTCAGACCTGAAAAGCGCGAACATCTTCGAACTGGTTCAGCTGCCGGGGCCTGCCGACGCGATTGTTCCCTTCGCAGGCGAGGTCGCCGTTCTGCTCAAGTCTCGCGGAGAGATCCTGTCTGTGGACGCGAGCGGTCGTATTCGAAAGATCATGCAGGGGTCAGATGACATTAACACCTTCGGCGTGGCAGGCCCGGCATTGTATGCCATTGCTGCAAACCGTGTCGCCGGTTTCGGCCCGGGCGGTGAACCGCTGTTTGATCATGCGTCTGCCGCGGACGTGACATCTGTTACGGTTTTGGAGAACAACCAGACCGGGGAAACGCAGGTGCCGATGCTTGCGATAATGCAATCGGACGGGAGGCTTTCGGTTATCGGCGCGCTCGATGGAAAGCCGTCGGGCCGTTTCCCCGCTCAGGCGAATGTGGCCGGCATTGCCGGTAACGGATCGGGACTGCTCGTCATTGACCGCAACGGTTCGGTACTGCTTCTCCATGCCAGCGGCCGTGCGCCGGTGGCGCTTGCTCCCGGTTTCGGGCCTGGCGGGCTTGCAGCCGACGGGCTTGGCCGTTTCGGGTTCATATGGTCGGACGATGGTTCATCCGGCGTGTTGGTCGACCTTGTGGCCGGACGGATCGCAGACAGGTTTGATCTGCCCGCCGTGCCGGCCGGGGCGCTGTTTGCCGGGCGCAGCCTGTTCATCAATCATCGCGACGATGCCGGTATTACCCTGATCGATACAGGTCCGCTCTCCGGGGGAAGCGGCAAGGCGGCGATCCGCACTTACGAGGTCAAGGCCGAGGGCAGCGCCACACCAATGGCGGTCCATGATGCCGACAGTGGCTGGATCGTCGCCATGCCGCCCGGCCTTTCGGTCGCCAATGTCTATGGTAACGGCAACCCGACTGCGCCGATGACCACCACCCCGCTACGCGGCGCGCGGCCAACCGCAATCATGACGCTTGACCGCACATTCCGGCGCACGGCGCCTGGCCGCTATTCCGCCGTCGGGCGATTGCCGGCGCGGGGCCCGGTGCAACTGGTGACGGTCACGGACGACTACAAGACAATCCGCTGTTTCAATGTGCCGAGCAGCGCACCGCTGCCTGTGGCCGAGGCCGAATTGGCCATGGCGCAAGATGTCAGAGCGGTTGCCGGAGAGCCTTTCGCGGCGGTCCTCGAAATCGCGCAACGGCCACAAGGCATGGAAGCGATGCCGCCGGTCCTCAATGTTACGGTTCGTGACATGTTCGGCAACCGCGCCGAGAAGATCGCCCGCAGGCATGAGGACGGCACCTATCGCTTTGACATGACAATTGGCGCGCCGGGCCAGTATCCGGTGACGGCGGAAGCCGACGGCTTTCACAAGCCTGTATTCCTGATTGTGGAGGAACACCGATGAAACGCCTTTGCATGGCCGCTTTTCTGTTATCTGCCACAAGCGCCGCTGTTCATGCTGGCGGGCTCGATCTCGACGGCAACCCGCTGCTGACCGCATCTGGCGAGGCGGTGAAATTTTCCAGTGAATTGTTTGACGCGCCTGCCACCGTCATTTCCTTCACCTTTACCGGCTGCCGCTCAATATGCCCGGTGTCCGACCTGGTCATGAGCCACGTCGCCGACATGGCCGATGAAACGGGCGCTGACGTCGCGCTTCTGACCTTCACGATAGATCCGCTGACCGACAGTCCGGCAGTGCTGGCGGCGCACAGAGAGAGATACGGCTTTAAGGACGATAAAAACTGGCGCTGGATCACCGGGGAACCCGGTGATGTCTGGAACGTGCTCGACCGGCTTGGCATGGAGACCGGCGCACTGGACGATCATGAAAGCTTCTTTATCGTGGCAGGGAAAAACGCAACGGAGGCCATAAGCCTTTGGGAATCGACAACCACAGCCGAAACCATTTTGGCTGCCGCCAGGGACATCGCGGAATTGCGCTGAGGCGGGCCGTTCTGGCGGCAGTTTTTCACGTCCTTCTGATCCAGCCACTGCTTGCCAGGTCTGAACCGCTTGATCGCGGCCGTGCCCTTTTCGAGGGACGCGGCGACGCGGCCGCTGCCATTGCCGCCGAGGTCAATTACAGGCCCGGCAATGCCGCGATCCTGCGATGCGCCGGCTGTCATGGCCGCGACGGGGAGGGGCGCCGCGAAGCTGACGCCATTGCGCCGGCAATCGTGCGCGGCGACGGCGGGCTTGACCGGGTTGGGATAACCGGAGAGGGGTCGCTCCGACCGGCCTATGATGCCGACAGTTTCCAATCCGCCTTGACGCAGGGTATCGGCAGTGACGGACGCACCTTGTCGGGCCGTATGCCACGTTACTCGATTGACCGTGAAGATGCGCAGGCCCTGTGGTCATGGCTGGAATCGCTGCCATCTTTCCAGCGCCAGGGCGTGACAAGTGACCAATTGCTTTTTGCCGTGGCTGACGGACAGGGTGGAGTGGCGGCAGCAGCGCTTGCAGCCGAATTGGCGACGTCTTTTCGATCCGCAGATCCCGTCCATGGCCGTGCGCTCGCGTTTCAGGCGGTTGATCCGGGTCGTGTCCCGGGAGGTGGTGTAGGTTGGGGTTGGCAATCCGCTTGCGAAGCGC
>CALMYO010000042.1 GCA_937873685.1 uncultured Paracoccaceae bacterium | reverse complement strand
GACCACCGAGATCTACACTCTTTCCCTACACGACGCTCTTCCGATCTCCTTGCTCGTCAGCCCTTCGCCGAGATGCATGATGATCTGTCGCTCGCGGGTGGTGAGACGCTGGACCGGCCGTTCGGTCGACAGATCGGCGAAACTCCACACCGCCTTGGCAAGCGGATCGCCCTCCTTCGTCAGCGTCACCCCGCGCACCCGGCACCAGAACAGCGCCCCGTTGGCGCGCGCCATGATGCGCTCGTCGGAATAACGGCCGAATTCGCGCAACGGCTTCACGCCGACATCGCGGATGCGCACGAACTCTTCCATCGTCGGGTAGAGAATGGCGAAGGAGCGATCGATCAAAGCCTCGCGGGGATAGCCGAACATGGCGGCGAAAGCCGGATTGCAGGCGCGGATCACGCGATCCTGCGTCAACACGATACCGACCGGGGCCATCTCGTAGGCCAGGGCGTCTAGGTCTTCGGGCGTAACGTCCTGCTCCATGCGTGATTCCACGATGCGTGTTTCTACGCAATTGCCGTCCTTTGCGTCTCCTTCGATAATACGCGCCGTGATCGCGGTCAAAGCAACGCGGCAGACCTTGGCGTTGTGCGGCGATCACGGGGGAGGATGACGCATGAACCTGGCCTGCTGGCTGGCCAGATCCGGAACGCTCAACGCGACAAGCCCCGCCTTGTTGCTCGGAGGTCATGTCTTGGCCGATTACCGGACGTTTGCGCGCCGCGCCGCCGCGATCGGGCACGGACTTGCCGGCCACCATGGCGTCAGGCCGGGCGACCGGGTGGCGATCCTTGCAAAGAACTGCACGGAGTATCTCGAAGCCCTTTGGGGCATCTGGTTCGCCGGCGCGGTTGCCGTGCCTGTAAACGCAAAGCTGCATGCGCGTGAAGCATCGTGGATCATCGAAAACGCCGAAGCCAGCCTCGTGTTTGTCACAGAAGCGCTCGGTTCCGCGCTGGCGCCGCATCTGCCGCAGTGCTGCAAGGCGGTGGTCGACCTCCACGCGCATGACTTCGAGGCTTTGCGCAGTTTCGATCCGCTTGCCGGTCCCGTCGGGCGTGCGGCGGACGATCTCGCCTGGCTGTTCTACACGTCCGGCACGACGGGCAAGCCGAAGGGCGTGACGATCACACACGGCAATCTCCACGCCATGGCGTTCGCCTATCTCGCCGACGTCGACACGGTGACTGCCGCCGATGCGGCGCTCTATGCCGCGCCGATGAGCCACGGCGCCGGGCTCTACTGCATCCAGCATGTGCTGAAGGCCGCGCGCCACGCCGTGCCGGAATCCGGCGGTTTCGAGGCCGACGAGATCTTTCGTGACGCTGCTGCGCTTGGCAGCGTGCACATGTTCGCCGCGCCGACCATGGTGCGCCGCCTCGTCGATGCCGCGAAGGTGTCCGGCGCGAACGGCGAAGGCTTGCGCACCATCGTCTATGGCGGCGGGCCGATGTATCTTGCCGACATCGTCGAGGCCGTCGATGTGCTCGGCAACCGGTTCTGCCAGATCTACGGCCAGGGCGAGAGCCCGATGACGATTACCGCCCTGCCCCGTGCAAGCGTGAGCGACCGCGCGCATCCGCGCTGGCGCGAGCGTCTCGCCTCCGTCGGCACGGCGCAGTCATGTGTCGAACTACGCATCGGCGACGCGGACGGACGGCCGCTTGCTGCTGGTGAATCCGGCGAGATCATGGTGCGCGGCACGCCGGTGATGGCCGGCTACTGGCGCAACCCGCAGGCAACTGCAGCCGCCCTTCAGGACGGTTGGCTTAAGACCGGCGATGTCGGCAGCCTCGACGAAGACGGCTACCTGACGCTTAAGGACCGCTCCAAGGATGTGATCATTTCCGGCGGGACCAACATCTATCCGCGTGAGGTGGAAGAAGCGCTGCTGACGCATCCGGCCGTTCGCGAGGTCTCGGTGATCGGCGCGCCCGATGCCGAGTGGGGCGAAGCGGTCGTCGCCTTCGTGGTGCTGTCGCCCGGAGCCGATCCCGGCGTTCCGGCGCTCGATCAGCATTGCCTGCAGCAGATCGCCCGGTTCAAGCGCCCGAAGGTCTGGCGTTTCGTCGCCGAACTGCCGAAGAACAACTACGGCAAGGTTCTGAAAACCGAATTGCGAACCTTGCTGGAACGGGAGGGCGAAATCCGATGAGCAAAGGTTACCTTCACGGCCGCACGGCGCTTGTGACCGGTTCGGTGCAGGGAATCGGCCTGGCGATCGCAAAGGCGCTCGGCGCCGAAGGCGCCCGCGTCGGCGTGCACGGCCTTGCCGACAAAGCGCAGATCGAAGCGGCGCAGGCGGAAATCCGTGCTGCGGGCGCCTCGCAGACCCGGTTTTTCGACGCAGACCTGACCGATCTGTCCGCTATCGAGGCCATGATGTCCGCCGCTGCCGACTGGGGACCGATAGACATCCTCGTCAACAACGCCGGCATCCAGAAGACGACGCCGCTGGCCGACGCCACCGCGCAGATCTGGGATGCGGTGATCGCGGTGAACCTGACTGCCGCCTTCCACACCATGCGACTCGCCCTGCCCGCAATGGCTCAGCGCGGCTTTGGCCGCGTGGTCAAC
This sequence comes from uncultured Paracoccaceae bacterium, assembly GCA_937873685.1. Classification (GTDB taxonomy): domain Bacteria; phylum Pseudomonadota; class Alphaproteobacteria; order Rhizobiales; family Rhizobiaceae; genus CALMYO01. The sequence continues at coordinate 7,637 of CALMYO010000042.1, read as the reverse complement.
ATCGCCTCGGTGCACGGACTCGTCGCCTCCAGGGACAAGGCGCCCTACGTCGCCTCCAAATTCGGCCTTGTCGGCATGAGCAAGGTTGCGGCGCTGGAATACGCCGGATCGGGCTCGCGCGACAGCGGCGGCGTCACGGTCAACTGCATCTGCCCCGGCTGGACCGAGACCGCGATCATCGCGCCGCAAGTGGAGGCGCGCGCCGCTACCCATGGCGGCAACCGCGACGCCGGCATCGCAAGCCTGCTCGCCGAAAAGCAGCCGAGCCAGCGCACATCGGATCCCGCCGAGATCGGCGCACTCGCCGCGTTTCTTAGCCGCCGAGAAGCGCACAACATCACCGGCTCCGCCATCCCCGTCGATGGCGGTTGGACCGCACAATAGACCATGAGCAAAGGAGGAACCCTGAAATGAAACGAATGCTCGCATCGATCGGCCTTGCGCTGGGGCTTGCCCTCGGCGCCCCGGCCGCGGCACTGGCGCAGGACGGCGACACGGTGAAGATCGCCATCGTGCACGGTCTGTCAGGTTCGCCGCTTGAAGCCTTTTCCAAGCAGACCTCGACCGGCTTCAACATGGGGCTCGAATACGCCACGCAAGGCACGATGACGATCAAGGGCAAGAAGATCGAGGTGATCGAGAAGGACACGCAGTTCAAGCCTGATGTCGCCCGCTCGGTGCTGGCCGAAGCCTATGGCGACGACGGCGCGCTGATCGCCGTCGGCGGCACGTCGTCCGGCGTCACCACGGCCATGCTGCCGGTCGCCGCCGAATACGAGCGCATCCTGCTGGTAGAACCGGCGGTCGCCGATTCGCTGACCGGGCCGGATTCCAACCGCTATGTGTTCAAGACCTCGCGCAACTCGTCGATGGACATGCAGGCGCAGGCCAAGGCGCTGAAGCCGGACGCCAACCTGTTCGTGGCGACGCTCGCCGAGGACTATGCCTTCGGCAAGGACGGCGTCGCCGCCTTCAAGAAGGCGCTCGAAGGGTCCGGCGCGACCGTGGTCACCGAGGAGTACGTGCCGCTGAAGACGACGGACTACACCGCCGTCGGCGAGCGCCTGTTCAATGCACTGAAGGACAAGCCTGGCCGCAAGGTGATCATGATCTATGTCGCAGGCTCCGGCGATCCGATGGGCGCGCTGACAGGCATGGATCCCGGCCGCTTCGGCATCGAGATCTCGACCGGCGGGCATATCCTGGCCGTGCTGCCCACCTACAAGCGGGTGCCCGGAATGGAAGGCGCGATCTACTATTACTACGAGGCGCCGAAGAACCCGATCAACGACTGGCTCGTGACCGAACACCAGAAGCGCTACGATTCGCCTCCGGACTTCTTCACCGCCGGCGGCATGGCGGCGGCGCTCGCCATCGCCAAGGCGCTGGAGACCGCCGGCGACTGGGAAACCGAGACACTGATCAAGACCATGGAAGGCATGAGCTGGGAAACACCGAAGGGGACGATGACCTTCCGGTCGGAGGATCACCAGGCGCTGCAGTCAATGTTCCACTTCAAGATCAAGGTCGATGACAACGTGAAATGGGCCATTCCGGAACTGGTGCGCGAGATCAAGCCGGAGGAAATGGACATTCCGATCGGCCGCAACAACCAGCAGTAAGCGATGCGCATGCCGGTCCCGGGGCCACCCCCGGGGCGGGCGGCTAACCTCGAACCCGTGATCTGAAATGCCCGAACCCTCGCTCGAAACCCGCAACCTGACGATCCGCTTCGGCGGCCATGTCGCCGTCAACGCGGTGTCCTTGGCCTTCGTTCCCGGCGAACTCACGGTCATCGTAGGGCCGAACGGGGCGGGAAAGACGACGTGGTTCAACCTCGTTTCCGGCCAGCTTCGACCGAGCGCCGGCACGATACTCAAGGACGGGCGCGACATCACCGCGCTTTCGCCCTCCGCGCGGGCGAAGGCGGGCATCGGCAGGGCGTTCCAACTGACCAACTTGTTTCCAAAGCTCTCCGTCATCGAGAACATCCGCCTTGCCGTGCAGGCGCGCGCGGGCCTGGGGCCAAGGCTGTTTCGCGCCGCCGCCGCCTTTCGCGAACTGGCGCGCGAAGCCGAACGGCACCTTGCCGCCGCGCGGCTGGAGCGGATGGCGGGCCTTCCGGTGCATGCCCTGCCGCATGGCGACCAGCGCAAGCTGGAGGTTGCGCTGCTGCTCGCCATGCAGCCCGACATCTTCATGTTCGACGAACCGACCGCCGGCATGAGCGTCGACGAGGCCCCGGTGATCCTCGACCTGATCGCCGAAATCAGGCGTGACGTGTCGAAAACGGTCCTGCTGGTGGAGCACAAGATGGATGTGGTGCGCGCGCTCGCCGACCGCATCGTCGTGTTGCACAACGGCGAACTGGTGGCCGACGGCAAGCCGGACACCGTGATGAACTCGGCGATCGTGCGCGAGATCTATCTCGGCATCCCGGCGGAGGAAGCGGCGTGAGCGAGTTCATCCTGCGCCTCGACGACGTGCGCACCGACATCGGCCAATACCACATCCTGCATGGCGTATCCCTCGACGTGCCCGCCGGCGGCGTGCATGTGCTGCTCGGTCGCAACGGCGCCGGCAAGACGACTACGCTGCGCACCATCATGGGGCTGTGGCGGGCGCGCTCCGGCGCCATCGTCTTTCGCCATCATGACATCACCGCCCTGCACACCAGCGACATCGCCCGCCTCGGCATTGCCTATGTGCCGGAAAGCATGGGCATCTTTGCCGGCTTGACGGTGGAGGAAAACATGCGCCTCGCAACCTTCGACGGCTCGTTCGACGACAACCGCCTGCAGCGCATCTTCGCGCTGTTTCCGCCGATCGAGACATTCTGGAAGGGACGCGCCGGCACGCTTTCCGGCGGGCAGAAGCAGATGCTGGCGATTTCCCGCGCCATCGTCGAGCAGCGCGAACTGATCCTGATCGACGAGCCGACCAAGGGGCTGGCGCCTTCGATCATCCGCGCAATGATCGATGCCTTCCGGGAGATCGCAACGGAAACCACGATCCTGCTCGCGGCGCAGAACTTCCTGTTCGCCTCATCGCTTGGCGCGGGCGTCACCGTGATCGACGACGGCCGCATCGTGCATCGCGGCGCAATGGCCGATCTTTCCGCCGACAAGGCGCTGCAGGCGCGGCTGCTCAGCCTGTCGCTCGACGCGCATCAATGAGGGGGTGGTGCGATTGAAACAGAAAGCAACAGACCGCTTCCGGACCGGGACCTTCGGGCGATACGGTTGCCTGGGGCATCGGTTTCGAACACGAAAACCGGCGTCGCCGTCATTCCGGGCCAAGCAAGCAATCTGCGCAGCAGATGCGAAGCGCGCGCCCGGAATCCACTCGATTGCAGTCGCACACCGGTTCCGATGCTTCGTCGACCAAGACGCTTGCGTCGCTCCGGTTGATCGTCAGATCTGGATTGCGGGTGCGCGCCAGGCGCTTGCTTCGCAAATCGCCGGCTTGACCCGCAATGACGCTTCGAAAAGGCTAAGCGGCCCAGGGAGCCTGCCATGAACCCCTCCGCCGTGTTCGCCCGCATCGGCGGCGTCAACGCCCTGCCCTTGTTGCTGATCGCCATCGGCCTGCCGCTGATCGGTTCGTTCTCGTCCTGGGTGACGCTCACCGTCGCCGGGCTTGCCATGGGCATGATGATCTTCCTGATGGCGTCGGGTCTCAGCCTCGTCTTCGGGCTGATGGATGTGCTGAATTTCGGCCACTCGGCCTTCATCTCGTTTGGCGCTTTCATTGCCGCCTCTGTGCTGGCGGCGCTCGGCGGCTGGCTTGGCGCCGATTCGGTGACGCTGAACTTCCTTGCGCTGTTTGCGGCAATCGCCGCCGCCACGCTGTTCGGGCTGGCAAGCGGCTTTCTGTTCGAACGGGTCATCGTCAAGCCTGTCTACCGCGATCACCTTCGCCAGATCCTGATCACCATCGGCGCGCTGATCGTCGCCGAACAGCTTTTGCTGGTGATCTGGGGCGGCAACCCCGTTGCCGTTGCGAGGCCAAAGGTGCTGGAAGGATCGATCATCATCGGCGACGTCGCCATCGAGACCTACCGGATTTTCGCCTTCCTGCTTGGGCTCGCCGTGTTCATGACGCTGTACCTGGTACTGAACCGCACCCGCATCGGCCTGCTGATCCGCGCCGGTGTGGAGAACCGCGAGATGGTGGAGGCGCTCGGCTACCGCATCGACCGCCTGTTCATCGCCGTGTTCATGGCGGGTTCCGCGCTTGCAGCGATGGGCGGGGCGATGTGGGCCGGCTACCAGGGTCTGATCTCGGCCAATCTCGGCGGCGAACTGATGATCCTCGTCTTCATCGTCATCATCATCGGCGGGCTGGGATCTATCGAGGGATCGCTGCTCGGCGCGCTGCTTGTGGGGCTGCTCGGCAACTACGTGGCCTTCCTGTTCCCGAAGCTGTCGCTTGCCTCCAACATGCTGCTGATGATGGCGATCCTGCTGTGGCGGCCCTGGGGCCTGCGCCCGGCGGCGGGCGGATGAGGCAGACGCCATGACCGACGCTGCGATTTCCCTTCGCCAAGGCTCTTTCGCCGCCCGGCGCGGGCGGATGATCGTCTACGCTATTGCGCTCGCCATCGCGCTGGCGCTCGCCTTCGCGCCCTTCCTGTTCCAGGATGTGCGCTCCGCACAGGTTGCCGCGCGCATCTGTGTCTTCATTGTGCTGGCGGCCAGCTACGACCTGCTGATCGGCTACACCGGCATCGTCTCGTTTGCCCACACCATGTTCTTTGGGCTTGGCGCCTATGGCGCGGCGATGGCGCTGAAGAATTTCGGCGCGACCTGGACATCTGTGGCGTTTGGCGGTGCGGCCGGTGTCGCGGCCGCCTTCGTGCTGGCGCTGGCGATCGGCGCGCTGTCGCTCAGGGTCAAGGCGATCTTCTTCGCCATGGTGACGCTCGCCGCCGCGTCGGTGATGATGGTGCTTGCGTCGCAATTCTCCGATTTCACCGGCGGCGAGGATGGCATGGTCTATTCGGCGCCCAAACTGCTTTCGCCGGCGACGCCATTGTTCACTGACGCGGACGGCAAGGTGGTGAAGCTGTTCGGGGTATCCCTGAACGGAAAGATCGCGGCATACTACTTCGTCTTCCTCACCTGCCTCGTTCTCTACTGGCTGCTCGCGCGCATCGTCCGCTCGCCGCTCGGCACGGTGCTGGAGGCGATCCGCGAAAACGAGATGCGCGCCGAGGCGATCGGCTACCGGGTCGTCGCCTATCGTACCGCTGTGTTTGCCATCTCGGCGATCGCAGCGGCGCTGGCCGGAGTGGTCTGGGCGGTCTGGCTGAAATACACCGGGCCGGAAACCACGCTCTCCTTCGCCATCATGATCGACATCCTGCTGATAGTGGTAATCGGCGGCATGGGCACGATGATCGGGGCGGTGATCGGCGTCACGATCATGAGCCTTGCCCAGTTCTACCTGAAGGACCTGATGCACCTTGCCGCCGAGGCAACCGCCGCGGTGCCCATTCTGCCGCGCCTGCTCGATCCCGACCGCTGGCTGCTGTGGCTCGGCGTGCTGTTCATCCTGCTGGTCTACTTCTTCCCCGCCGGCATTGCCGGAACCCTGATGCGCAAGGGAGGTCGCCCGTGAACGCGCCGCAATCGCATTATGTCGCCTGCGGGCCGCACGAACTGCATGTCACCGCATGGGGCGAAGCCGGGCGGCCAGCGCTGGTGATGTGGCATGGCCTGGCGCGCACCGGCCGCGATTTCGACGAGGCGGCCGCGGCGCTCTGCGATGAGTATCTGGTGCTGTGCCCGGACACGCTCGGGCGCGGCCTGTCCTCCTGGGCGACCGACGCGGCGGAGTACTCCTATGCCGCCTATGGCGATCATGCCGAGGCGATGTTCGCACACTTCGGCGTCGGCGAGCCGGTGCGCTGGATCGGTACGTCGATGGGCGGTCTGGTCGGCGTGACGCTTGCCGCCGGCCGCTTCCATGGCCGGATCAGCCATCTCGTCGTCAACGATATCGGACCGTCGATTCCCGAGGCGGCGATCGAACGCATAGCAGCCTATGTCGGCAATCCGCCGCAGTTTCACACCGTCGGCGAACTGGAGCAATGGCTGCGCCGGGCTTATGCGCCCTTCGGCCAAAACACGGATGCCTTCTGGCGACGCATGGCGGAGACCTCGATGCGACGCACCGACAGCGGCGAGGTGACCGTGCACTACGACCCGCAGATCGCCAGTCAGTTCACTATCCACAAGAACGATCTCGATATCCGTCCGCACTGGGGCAAGGTAGCCGCCAAGGCGTTGTTGATCCGCGGCGCGCAATCCGATGTGCTGCCGCGCGATGTCGCCGACGACCTTGTCGCCAGCGGACCGAAGCCGGCGCTTTTCGAAGTGTCCGGCGCCGGCCATGCGCCGACGCTCGCAAGCGATGCCGAAATCGCGCTGTTGCGCGATTTCCTGCGCAGTTGAATCACACCGCAAACCGCACCGCAAGCGCGGCGCGCGCCACGTCGGCGGTGTCGGAAAAGCCGGGCTGGGCGCAAAGCCACAATTCGGCCGGCTCCACCAGTTGACGATACATCTGCGCAACCGTCCGCGCGACCGCATGGCCCGGCCAATCCTGTGGAAGGCAATCGTCGGGCAGGCGCGGATCGCTCAGCAATATGCGGCGGTATTCGTGCGCCAGCAACAGCCGCATCGCCATGCAGTCGTCGGGATCGGCCGGAACATGCCCTGTGAGAGGCGCCAGCGCCTCCTGCAATGCGCGGTATCGTTCCGAAAGCGCGTCGAGTGGCCAGAGCTGCGCGGCAAGCTCACGCCCGGCGGAACCTAAAGGCGCGGCGTCGAACCGGAGCGCCGCCAGATCGCCCGCAGCAACCGCGCCATTGGCGTTGGCGAAGAAGCCGGCCGAAACCTGCCGCCAGCCGGCCTCCTCCAGAGTGCGCCGGCTTTCTGCCCGGGCGTTGTCTGCGGCAAGGATCAGGAAACGCCAGTTGGCGCTCTCCATCCGGTGCGTCGAGTAGATCGTCCCGGCCGCCCGCGCGAACAGGGCGCGCCCGGCCTCACTCAGCCCATAGACCGCCTGGCGACCCTCGCGACCGCTCACCAGCGTGCCATCGCGCACCAGACGATGCGCCGAAACGCGCACCGCGCCGGAGTCGATGCCGATGCGGTCCGTCATCGCGAGCAGCGTCGACAGCGCCATGCGCCCGCCATGCGGCAGCGCCGCATCGCCAAACATCGTGACGATCAGCGACCAGGCCCGAAGCGGCGAGCGCCCGAGCAGGCGGCCGGCGAGCGGACGCAGCGCCGGATCGAGGCTCAAGCGCCGTCCTTCGGCCGCTTGTCGATGACGCGGCGCGCCTTGCCGGCAGAGCGTTCGACGCTTTCCGGCGGTCCGCAGCGCACGGTCGCCGAAATGCCGATGACGCTCTTGATATGGCCGGCGAGTTCACGCGACGAGGCCGCGCGCGCCGCCTCGCCGTCACTGCCCTTCACCGCCTCGGTCAGCACGGTCATGATATCGAGCCGGCCATCGCGGGTGAGTTCGATCTGGTAGTGCGGCGCAAGGCCCTTCACCTTGAGGATCTGCTCCTCGATCTGGGTCGGGAAGACGTTGACGCCGCGCACGATCATCATGTCGTCGGA
>CALMYO010000041.1 GCA_937873685.1 uncultured Paracoccaceae bacterium | reverse complement strand
CCCGATCCGGCTGCGGCCGGTTCCGCGCGCTGCTTCGAACGAGACGCTGACACACCAGAGAGTTCCGCAGCGCCAGGCCAGGCTTCAAACCTTGCGCGCGAAGCCCGGGTTCTCGCTGATTTCTGTCAGTACAGCGCCGGCGGCTCGCACCAGTTCCGCCGGGTTGGCGGCAAACACCGCATCATGCGCGCCGGCCGCGGCCCAGACTACTGCGTGGTCCAATAAAGCGCGATCGGCGAAGACGGGAATTGGCGTCTCGTAGCCGAGCGGCGACACGCCGCCGATAGCAAAGCCGGTTTCGTCTCGCACCTTGCGCGGGTCGGCGCGTTGCAGCGTCTCGCCAGCAATGGTCACGGCCTTTGCCTCGTCGAGCCTCCTGTCGCCGGGCACCAGGAACAGCATCAGCCGGCCACTTTCAGCGCCTTCAAAGATCAGCGACTTGACGATCTGCGCCACCGCGCAGCCGCATTGCGCCGCCGCTTCCGCAGCCGTGCGGGTGGATTCGCCCATGCGCCGCACCTCGATCGCAAGCCCCGCGGCGGCTGCCGCCGCTTCAACCCGCCTGATGCTCTTGCTCATCGGCCCTGCCCTCGTCCCACGCGCCAGCCTCCACGTCGAATGTCATGCCGTCGAAGCACGGTTTCACACCGGCCGGCACCTCGCCGCGCACCGTCTCATAGTCGAGCGGAATGTGCATGTGCGTGAGGAACGCGCGACGCGGCTTCAGCTTCTCGATCTCGGCCAAGGCTTCGCCAAGCGAGAAATGGGTTGGATGCGTGCGGTATTGCAGCGCGTCGATCACCAGCGCGTCGAGCCCGGTCATCAATTCGGCCGTCGGTTCGGGAATCGCGCTGACATCGGGGCAATACGCGACATCGCCGATGCGAAAGCCGAGCGCGCGCAACGACCCGTGCACCACCGGCAGCGGCATGAAGCGGATCGGCCCGGCCGGACCCGGCACGTCGAAGGGCGCGTCATGGCTGATGAAATGCGATTCCACGATCGGCGGATAGGCGCTGCCCGGCGGCGTCTCGAAGCAGTAGCCGAACCCCTCGCGCAGGCGCTCCAGCGTGTTGTGATCGGCCCAGATATCCATGCGGCGGCGCTGCGCCAGCACGAAGCCGCGCAGGTCGTCGATGCCGTGAATATGGTCGGCATGGGGATGGGTGTAGACCGCCCCGTCGAGCTGGCGCACCTCGTTGGCGATCATCTGTTCGCGAAAATCCGGCCCGGTATCGATCACGACGACTGTTTTCGCACCGTTTGCAGCGATCCGTTCCACAAGCATGGACGAGCGAAGCCGCCGGTTCTTCGGGTTTGACGGATCGCAATTGCCCCAGTCATTGGTGATGCGCGGCGTACCGGGGGACGAACCGCATCCAAGGATCGTGAAACGCAGTGTGTCAGGCATGGGCGGAATGACTGTGTTTCAACCGTCGCTTTAACACCGTGCAAGCGGTAGAACGCGGCGCCTTTCCCTGCCCCTTGTGGGGAGGGTGGCCGCGAAGCGGCCGGGTGGGGGTGGATGCCGAAGGTATGTTTTCAGTGTTTTGCGGGCAGAACAAATCAGTTTGCGAAGCGCAGAAAATGGAAGCATGAATATCCCCACCCGGCCGCTTCGCGGCCACCCTCCCCACAAGGGGGAGGGAAAGGCGCCAAACCGCATGGGTCATGACATCCCCTCCGGCCGCTTCGCCTTGGCAAACAGGCGGAAGAAATTCTTCGTGGTCATGTCCGCCATCTGCTCCGGCTCAACCCCCAGCGTTTCCGCCAGAACAGCCGCCGTGTTGACCACATAGGCCGGTTCGTTGCGCTTTCCACGATGCGGCGGCGGGGCAAGATAGGGCGCGTCGGTTTCCACCAGCAGCCGGTCGTGCGGCAGGTCGCGGGCGATGTCGCGCAACGCTTGCGAGTTCCTGAAGGTCAGAATACCGGAAAACGACACGTAGCCGCCAAGCCGGATGCCGGTCTCGGCAAGGCCGCGCCCGGACGAAAAGCAGTGCAGCACGAAGGGAAACGCGCCCTTGGCCGTTTCGTCTTCCAGGATCGCGGCGATGTCGTCATCGGCATCGCGTGCATGGATCACCAGCGGCAGGCCGGTCTCGCGCGCCGCAGCGATGTGGCGGCGGAACCCCTGCGCCTGCGGGGCGCGCGGGGCGTTGTGGTAGAAATAGTCCGGCCCCGCCTCGCCGATCGCCACCGCCTTGTCGTGAGCGGCAAGCGCCACGAGGTCGGCGGTCTCGATGTCCGGTTCCTCGCCGGCGTTGTGCGGATGCGTGCCGACCGAACACCAGACATCGGCATAACATTCCGCGATCGCCAGCACCTGCGGGAACTTCCGCACCCGCGTCGAGATCGTCACCATCGCGGCGACGCCGGCGGCGCGCGCGCGATCGATCACCGCATCGCGTTCGGCCTCGAAATCCGGAAAATCGAGGTGGCAGTGGCTGTCAACGAGCATTCGAGTTGATCCTGCAACTTTCCATTGCGAGAACTTCCCCTGTTTCGGGGATTGCCCGAAATGGCCGGAACATCCGAAAGCCAGGCAGCCCTGTCCCAACCCAACCGTCCGTCATCCCGGGGCTTGTCCCCGGGACCCAATGGCCACGCCGTGAACAAGAGTTTGGATCCCGGGGACAAGCCCCGGGATGACGGCGCGAGCGGTGCGTTCCTGCCCACATCCGCTGGCGCGCGTTGAGCGGCAAGTCCGAACCGAACAATCCTTTTCTTGCAACCTTACCCAATGTCACCCCTCCGCCGCGTCCTGCTCCACATATCTTGGGAACACGCCCTGTGGCGCCGGCAATACCGTCCCCGCGACCAACGGCGAAGTGGCAACATCGGCAAAACTGCGCTTGTCGGCCGGCACGGCCAGCAGATCGAGCAGCTTTGCCGACGAGTCCGGCATGTAGGGCTGGCACTGGATGGCGATGCGGCGGATCACCTCGGCCGTCACGTGCAGAGCGGTCTCCATGCGGGCAAAGTCGGTCTTGCGCAGCGCCCAAGGGGCTTGCGCCGCGAAGTAGCGGTTGGCCTCGGCCACCACGGCAAACACCGCGCCGAGCGCCGTGTGAATGGCCACGCGCGCCATCGCCTCGCGCCCGGTTTCGAGCGCTTGCGACGCCATGGCGAGGATCGCCTCGTCCTCTTCCGTCAGCGCACCAGCCACAGGCACCCTGCCCTCGCAGTTCTTGGCGATCATCGACAGCGAGCGTTGCGCCAGGTTGCCGAGGTCGTTGGCAAGATCGGCATTGATGCGGTTGACCATCGCGTCGTGGCTGTAGCTGCCGTCCTGCCCGAACGAGATTTCGCGCAGCAGGAAATAGCGCACGGGATCGCGCCCGTATTTTTCCACCAGCGCGAACACATCGATGATGTTGCCGAGCGACTTGGAAATCTTGTCGCCCTTGTTCAGCACGAAGCCGTGGCCGAACACCCGCTTCGGCAGTTCGATGCCCGCGCTCATCAGGAAGGCCGGCCAGTAGACGGCGTGGAAGCGCACGATGTCCTTGCCGATCATGTGGATGTCGGCCGGCCAGTAGCGCCAGCGTGGCGCGTTCTCGTCCGGAAAGCCGGCGCCAGTGATGTAGTTGGTCAGCGCATCGACCCACACATACATCACGTGCTTCTCGTCGCCCGGCACCGGCACGCCCCAGTCGAAGGTGGTGCGCGAGAACGACAGGTCGGTGAGACCGCCGGAGACGAAACTCACCACCTCGTTGCGGCGCGTCTCGGGCTGGATGAAATCCGGATTGGCGCCATAATGCGCCAGCAATCGGTCCTGGTAAGCCGAGAGGCGGAAGAAATAGCTCTCCTCCTCCACCCACTCGACCGGCGTTCCCTGCGGCCCGTAGCGCACGCCATCAGCGCGCAATTCCGTCTCGCCCTCGTCGTAGTAGGCCTCGTCGCGCACCGAATACCAGCCGGCATATGCGCCCTTGTAGATGTCGCCATTGGCTTCCATGCGCCGCCAGATCTCCTGGCAGGAGCGGTAGTGCCGTTCCTCGGTGGTGCGGATGAAATCGTCCTGCGACGCGCCGACGAGGTCGGCCATCTGGCGAAACAGCGCGGAGTTGCGATCCGCCAATTCGCGCGGGGTCAAGCCTTCCTTGCGCGCGGTCTGCGCCATCTTGATGCCGTGCTCATCCGTGCCGGTCAGGAAGAAGACATCGCGACCGTCGAGGCGCTGGAACCGCGCCACCGTGTCGGTTGCGATCAGTTCGTAGGCATGGCCGATATGCGGCCGCCCGTTCGGATAGGAGATCGCTGTGGTGATGTAGAATTTTTCCGCGCCCATCGGCCTTCACGTCCGCACTGTCGTTTTCCGGCGTCCGGTTACGCCAAGACGCGCAAAAAGGCCATGCGCCAACAAGTCGTTTTTCTCAATTCAGCGCCCGGTGCGTCTCGGCGATCAGCCGCAGCATCTCTTCCTTGCGGTCGAGATTGTAGGCCGTCGCCTCGGCAAGGCGGGTGGCGAACGCCGATTCGGCTTCCGCAAGCCGTGCAGCGCTGTGCAGATTGCCGGCGCGCGCCGCGGCCAGCGCGCTTTCACGAATACGCGCCAATGCGTGGTCGCTGACGAGCCTGAACGGAATGTCCTCGCCACGCGCCGAGGCGGCAGTCGCCAGCTTGTAGGCTTCCGCAACCGGATAAGCGCGGGCGTCGACGATCCGGTCGAAGGCGGCGGCAAGTTCCATTCCCCCATATCCCGCAAACAGCAGTGCGCGCCGTACGCTGCCCTCGGCGTGGGAAAGCACCGTCTTGTCCGGCGGCGCGCCGGTCGCTGCAGCGAAGGCCCGCGACAAGTCGTCATCGCCAAGCGGCTGGAAGGAAACCGACTGGCAGCGTGAACGCACGGTCGGCAACAGGCGCGACGAGCCGTGCGAGATGAGGATGAACAGCGCGCGCGGCGGTGGCTCCTCAAGGCTTTTCAAAAGCGCATTGGCGGCGTTGCGGTTCATGTCGCCGGCGGCGTCGACGATGACGATGCGATGCAGTCCGTCGCCGGCGGTCATCGCCATGAACCGGCCGATCTTGCGGATCTCGTCCACCGTGATCGCCGTCTTCCAGCCCGTCCCGGCGTCGTTGCGGGGCCGCGAGATGTGACGCAGCGACGGGTGGACGTTCTGCGCCACCTGGCGAAAGATCGGCGAAGCAGGATCGGGCACGCCCGGTGTCTCCGGCGCATCGGCGGGATCGCGGCTGGCGAGGATGTGGTTGGCAAGGTGAAAGGCGAGCGTCGCCTTGCCCACGCCCTGCGGCCCCTCGAAGAGCAAACCGTGATGCAGGCGCCCGGCGCGAAAGGCATGGCCGAGTTCCGACAGAATCGCCCTGTGGCCGAACAGATCGAGCGTAGTGGCAGGGTGTGGCGTCCCCGGCAGCGAATCATGCGTCTCGGGCGTTTCGAAATCAATCATGCGCGCGCTGCCATGTCCTGGCGAGCGGCAAAGGGCTCACCGGCCGCCTCATCCCGGCTGCGCCGCTCAAGGCGTTTCAGGAAACGCGCAACATGCGCCTCGATTTCGTCGGCTATCTCTTCCGGCGTTCGCGCCGCGTCGACGATGCGGAAGCGATCCGGCTCCCTTGCCGCAAGATCGAGAAAGGCGAGCCGGCGCTTTCGATGCTTGTCGAGCGATTCCTTCTCGAACCTGTCTGGCGCGCCCTTGCCTCGCCGGGCGAGCGCGCGCAGCATGCCCTCGCGCGGATCGAGATCGAGCAGGATCGTGAGATCGGGGCGCATGCCGGCGATCGCCACGCGTTCAAGCGCGCGCAGGAATACGGGATCGAGGCGGCCGGTCGCGCCCTGATAAACCCGGGTAGAATCCATGAAACGATCGCACAGCACAATCCTGTCGGCCAGAACCCCTGGCCGTATCACCTGGTCGACATGGTCCGCGCGGGCGGCGGCGAACAGGATCGCCTCCATCGCCGTGCCGAACGGCTCGGCCGCGCCGGTGTCCAGCACCACGTGTCGCACCGCCTCCGCGCCAGGCGATCCGCCCGGCTCGCGGGTGATCACCACCTCGCGCCCGGCCTTGCGAAGCCGTTCGCCAAGCAAGCGGATCTGGGTGGACTTGCCCGCCCCCTCTCCGCCCTCGAAAGTGATGAAAGCGCCGCGCACAGAGCCAACGTCACGGCAGCCAGCCGAGCACCAGCTCGCCAAGCGCATCGAGCGCCTGGCGGTGCAGGTTGCCCTTGTCGACATTTTCAGCTGCGAAAAGCGGGGTCTCCTGGCTCATCTCCTCGCCGATGTACACCCGCAGCATGCCGATCGGCTGGCCCTGCCTCACCGGCGCTGGCACCGGACCGTCATAGACGATGCGCGCCTTCATCTTGCCGCGGTTGACCAGCGGCACGAAGATCTTGAGTTCGCCCTCCGGCCGCAGATCGACCGAGAGTTTTTCACCGCCATAGAGCCGCGCCGAACCGACGACCTCGCCAGCCTTGAACAGCGTCATCGGCTGGAACGCGCGCATGCCCCAGTCGATCAGCTTTCGCGCTTCCTCCGCCCGCTCGTTCATCGATGACATGCCGCTCATGGCGATGAAGACGCGCCGTCCGTCGCGTGACGCTGAACCCACGATCGCATAGCCCGATTCCTCGGTGAACCCGGTCTTCATGCCATCGGCGCCGATATCCATCGACAGCAGCGGGTTGCGATTGCGCTGGGTGATCTTGTTCCAGGTGAATTCACGCTCGGAGTAGATCGGATAGAATTCAGGATAGGTCCGGAAAATGTGCATGGCGAGTTTCGCAAGCTCGCGCATCGTCACCTTCTGCTCCGGATCCGGCAAGCCGGTCGAATTGCGGAAGACCGATTTCTCAAGGCCGAGCTTGCGCGCGCGCTCTGTCATCAACTGGGCGAAAATACCTTCGGATCCAGCCATGCCCTCGGCAAGAATGATGCAACCGTCATTGGCGGACTGGATGATGACGCCGCGGATCAGGTCACCGACCCGGATCGACGATTTCAGCTTGGCAAACATGGTCGAGCCGCCCGACTCCGAGCCGCCGGTGCGCCAGGCGTTTTCGGTGACGAGAAATTCGTCGTCGACTGAAAGCGTGCCGGCTTTCAGGGCATTGAAGACAACCTCCATGGTCATCAGCTTGGCGAGCGAGGCCGGCGGCACCAGTTCGTCAGCATTCTTGGCGAACAGCACCGTTCCGGTTTCGTAATCGACCAGAATGGCCTGTTTGGCCTTGGTCTCGAAAAGTTGCGCGCGGGCCATGCCCGTCGCCAAAACCGAAACAAGCAGAACGGCGAAAAGCCGCACGGCGAGAGAAGCGAACCGCATCATTTTCCTGTCTCCAGCCCCTCACACCGAATAACGCAGTTGCGCAGCGTGAAGCAACACCGCAGGAAAAATTCGGCGATTCAAAGGTGGAAACGAAAAGAGCAGGTTGCGCCGCAGGGGGTCACCGGCGGGCGGACATCAGCGATCGCTTACGTTTTTCCACGACCTTGCGACCATGTCCGCGGTCAGGCCGTCGTCGCCCATCAGCTTGCCGAAGGCGGAAAGCTTGACGCGCAGATCGGCATATCCGGAAAGCACGGCCGGCGCAGGAGGGAAACTGTCGGAGCCGGCAAAGGGATCATAGGCCGGGCGATTGAGTATGACCGGACCGACATCCGGCAGAGCCACATTCCTCAACCCAAGACCGATCGGATTGGCGCCGACCGAGGCCACGAGCGCCGCCCCTTCGGCGATGTGTGGTTTTCCGTCGACCGTCGGCCCTGCCACCGCGACGAGTACCTGCGGATCGGCTGTAGGCGCACCGCTCGTTCCGTCGTCATAGGAAGCCAGCAGGAAATCGTCGTCATTTCCGTGTAACGGCGCGGGGCCGGCATACTCCACCTTCACGTCGGTGGTGCCGGAGTGCTTGAACCCAAGCACCTCGGCCGTGCGCCGCGAGAGGTCGATGATCCGGTTGTGCGCGAACGGACCCCGGTCGTTGACGCGCACCAGAATCGAGCGGCCGTTGCGGATGTTCGTCACCCGGGCGTAGCTCGGCAGCGGGAATGTCCGGTGCGCCGCCGAAAGATGGTTCATGTCGAAGATTTCGCCGTTCGCGGTTAGGCGCCCGTGAAACTGGGTTCCGTACCATGAGGCGCGGCCGACTTCCGCCTTGTGCGGGTCCGCCGACGGCTTGTACCATTTACCCTTGATCCTGTAGGCCTTACCCACCTTTTCGTAGCCGCCGCCACGGCGCAGACGAGGGCCGTCATAAGCCGCGAGACGCGAGCGGCGCACGCCGAAACGCGGATCGCCGGAATCGAGCGCTGTGGCCGGCGGGTCGAGCCGCTCCTCGGTCGGTGCGGATTGCGAAACGCCTTCCAGACGCGGACCGGTATCGGCCGCGAGCGCGGACACTGAAGCGACTTCCTTCGGACGATCTGTCTTGCCGGTCGTCTGGGCGGTTTCATAGTTGATGGTTGAACCGCAGGCCGTTAGGCCCAGGCATAAAGCGGCAACGGCGCAATTGCGTATCGCCGCAGGCGCAAACCGATTGCGGCGCGGCTCAACGCCCACCTTGGAAATGCCAGGCATCATTTTTGTCGATGCCCCCACAGCACCGTTTTCGGTTTCTTTTTCCGTCCCGTCCACCGGACCCGCTACCCGTTATCGCGGACGCGCCTTAACATACTGCCATGCTTGTGGAAAGCCCTTGCGGCGGACACGAATTGAAGCGGTTGTGTTACAGTGTGAGAAACCGGTTCAATCAGCTGTTCTGCAAGCGTTTGTCAACGACTGTCGGAAAATGGCCGTTGCCGCCCATGCACGGCTTTAGCGCTGTCTCGATATCGCAAAGGCGTTCGCCTCCCCGCTGCCCGCAAAGGAAAAGAAGGAGAGGTCCGTCAAACGCAGAACGCGCTGATCGCATCCGCAACCTCTTGCGGCTGCTCATGCAGGATCCAGTGACCCGCCTGCGGCACACGCCGCACAGTCAGTCCTGCCTGGCAGAATCGCTCCAGCCCGTCGAGGCATTCGGGCAACAACGCGCGATCCTGCTCGCCCCAGAGCACGAGGTGGGGCATCCGCACTGTCATGCGTTCGGGATCGATTGCGAGCACCGGCGCTTCGGGTGTCGACGCGTCGTCCTCATCCGGCACGAGGAGGGGCGAGGCGCGATACCAGTTCAGCATGGCGGTCATGGCGCCGGGCTGGGACCACGCGTCCAGATAACCTTCCCGCAATTGCGGCGTCATCCATTGCGTCGCCGAGAAACCCTCCAGCATCCGCATGGTGCGTGCGAAACCGTTTTCCGACATTCGCCCTTCGGCGCCGTCCGCCCGCAGGCGGTGGATGTAGGCGCTCGCCTTTCGCTGAGCATGCGATTGCAGCAGCGCGTTCTGGAAGCACCACGGATGCACCCCGTTGGCGACGATCAGGCATTCCACTTGGCTCGGAAACGCAAAAGCAAAGGCATATGCCGCTGACGCGCCCCAATCGTGTCCGGCGACGACCAGCGGACGATCGGGCGAAAAAGCGTCGGCGATCGCCTTTGTATCGGCAAGCGTTGCGCCCGCGCGGTAAAGGGTTACGTCGCCCGGCTTCGCGGAACGGCCGAACCCGCGCATGTCAGGCAAGATGACATGGAAACTGTTCGCCAAAAGGCGCGCAACCGCGAGCCATGCAACATGGTACTCGGGAAAACCGTGCAGGAACAGGATCGCGGGCGCGGTCCGGTCGCCGCCGCTGACCACATGCAACGGACCGGCAGGCCCATTGACGAAACCGGTCGTCATTGCGTTCGAAGCCGTGGCCACTTCCGTTCCCCCATCCCGGCAGGCGCAAACGTGTCACACCCGCACAGTACCTTACGCGAACATCGCGGTTCGCACCACATCAGGAGTGACGGAAAGGCCCTGCAGCGTCGATTTGAGCGAGGCCTTTGCATGCTGGTCCAGGATCGAGGGATCGATGCGGTTGGATGCGGTCACGCCGGCGGCGATATCCAGCACCTGTTGTTGCAGGATCAACTCCAGGATTTCGCCATGGGCGTCGCGCAGCCGTACAAGGTCGGTCGCCGGCACATCGGGCAAGGCGACCAGCGCATCGAGGCGGGCGGCCGTCGAATGGCGCGCCACGCCATGACGTATCGCCAGTGCACGCGCCGCCGCCACGATCGGGAAGAGGCCGTGCATCTTCAGGTCTATGCGGCCGCTCTCCGTGCGAAAGCCGCCAAAGAGCGTGATGGGGGCGGCCTGCGGACGTATGCGCTCGCCGAGCAGCTTGGCGAAAGAGACCTCGGCGCGCCCCGTTTCCCAGGCATAGTCGCGAAGCGCGTTTGCCATTTCGAGGTCGCCGTGCACGGCGGTCATGTCGAAAAAGATGTCGACGTTCAGAAGGTCTTCGGGACGGGACTTGCCGACCCAGCCGGCAATGCGGCTGCGCCAGGTTTCAACCGATCCGCGCCATTGCAGGTTCGACGCCATCACTCCGCCCTTGCAGAGCGGAACCGCTGCCGCGTGCAGGTGCTGCGCCATTCGCGCGCCAAGGCGGGCGAACCACTCGTCGACGGACGATCCCGGCTCACCGCTTTCAAAAACAATGGCGTTGTCCTGATCTGCCGCAAGCAGGCTTTCGCCACGACCGCCCGAGCCGAGAACAAGCACGCTGTACCGGCACGGCGGTTCGCCCTCGCCCGCTTGCGCCATGTCATCTTGCGCCATGGCGGCGGCGCGCGAGGTCAGCGCGCAAAGCTCGCTCGACACGATGCCGGTCACCGTTCGCGCATCGACCTGTTCTGCCAGCAGGGAGCGCGCGACATGCGGCAGCATCGCCCAAGCCGATGCGAGGGCGGCGTCGTCGGTGGCAGTTTCGATGCGATCGTGCATGTCAACCGCAGCCCCGGACCGCAGCTTCAGCATGTCGCGGGCCGAGACGGCGCCCACCAGCGCGCCTTCCTCGTCGACCACGGCGAGGTGGCGGATTTTCAGCCGATTCATCAGCCCGATCGCCCGATAGGCGAGGAGATCGCTGTTGACGGTTTTGAGCGGCGATGCCGCGATGCTAACGACCGGGGCGTCGAGGGCGTCGGCGCCCTGTCGCGCGATGGCGCGCATCACGTCTCGCTCGGTAACGATGCCGAACGACGATGCCTGCATGCCGGCGCCGTCCTTCAGCCGCACGAAAAGAGAGCTAACCTGACGCTCTGTCATCTCCCTTGCGGCGGTAAGGACGGAAGCGCCGTCCTCGGCTATCGCCAGATCGGCCGCCATGAGTTCGCCGATCTTGTGCCTGAACGCGAAGGGGTCCATGCCGGAAAATCGTCCGGCCTCGCCGGCGGGCCGCCTGAACGGTTCCGACCACCCTGCCCCATGATGCCGTTTCAGCGTTTCCGTCAACTGCGAACACGCATTCTCAGCCTCGGCCAGGGTGCGGATCCCGCGCTCGGTGAGGTGCGGAACGAGCGCAAGGAAGACTTCTCCTGCGATGCGCGCATCGCTTACGGCGTTGTGGCGGCCTTCTGTCGAGACGCCGAGCCAGCGGGCGATGCCGTCGAGGGAGTAGTCCTGCATCGCCGGATTGGCGAGCGACGCCAGAAGGCGCACGCACAGCGATCTCGGCTGCGTCCAGCGCAGACCTGCGCGCTTCATCTCGCGTTCCAGCACCGCGAGGTCGAAGCCGAGCGAATAGCCGATCAAAAGGCGGCCGGCGCGGAACTCCTCGAATCGCTTCCACGCATCGGGAAAGCGCGGCGCGGTGCGCACCATCTGGCCTGTAATCCCGTGGATGGCCGTCGATTGTGCGGGTATCGGGGCTCCGGGATCGACCAGTATGTCGAAGTCCTTTTCGGCTTGCAGTCGCCCGCGCGACAAGCCCATCGCCCCGATCTGCACGATGAACGCCTCGCGCGGGTTGAGGCCCGTCGTTTCCGTATCGAATGCCGCAGCCTCCACAGCGATCAGCGGCAACGCATCGTGAACATGGTGCATGTCGGTTCTCCCCCTTGGCCTCTTAACCTGTCGAACCGGGCCGCGGCTTTGACCGGAATCAAGCGGTTGCGATTTGCCGGCCTGAGACTTCAGCATGGCTTTGACCGTCGCTTTCGCAGTGTTATAGGCAGCGCCGGATCGAAAGCGGTCGCGCGGCGACGCATCTCAGCAAGGAATATCCCATGAGCAGGATCAAGGTCGAAAACCCGGTCGTGGAACTGGACGGCGACGAGATGACCCGGATCATCTGGGCCTTCATCAAGGAAAAGCTGATCCACCCCTATCTCGACGTCGACCTGCGCTACTACGATCTCGGCATCGAGCACCGCGACGCAACCGACGACCAGGTTACCGTGGACGCCGCCGAGGCAATCGCGAAGTACGGGGTCGGCGTCAAATGCGCCACCATCACGCCGGACGAGGCGCGCGTGGAGGAATTCGGCCTGAAGAAGATGTGGAAATCGCCGAACGGCACGATCCGCAACATCCTCGGCGGCGTCATCTTCCGCGAGCCGATCATCGCCAAGAACGTGCCGCGCCTCGTCCCCGGCTGGACCAAGCCGGTGGTTGTCGGCCGTCACGCCTTCGGCGACCAGTATCGCGCCACCGACTTCAAGATGCCGGGCAAGGGCACATTGTCGATCAAGTTCGTCGGTGAGGATGGAAAGGTCATCGAGCACGAGGTCTACAAGTCGCCCGGCGCCGGCGTCGCCATGGCGATGTACAATCTCGACGAATCGATCCGCGATTTCGCCCGCGCCTCGCTGAATTACGGCCTGCTGCGCAGCTACCCTGTGTATCTGTCGACCAAGAATACCATCATGAAGGTCTATGATGGCCGCTTCAAGGACATCTTCCAGGAAGTCTACGAGACGGAATTCGAGGCCGCCTTCAAGGAAAAGAAGATCTGGTACGAACATCGCCTGATCGACGACATGGTGGCGTCAAGCCTGAAATGGTCTGGTGGCTATGTTTGGGCATGCAAGAACTACGATGGCGACGTGCAGTCGGACACGGTGGCGCAAGGCTACGGTTCGCTCGGCCTGATGACCTCAGTGCTCATGACTCCGGACGGCAAGACCGTGGAAGCTGAAGCCGCGCACGGCACGGTCACGCGCCACTATCGCCAGCACCAGAAAGGCGAGGAAACCTCGACCAATTCGATCGCCTCGATCTTCGCCTGGACGCGTGGTCTGGCGCATCGCGCCAAGCTCGACGACAATGCCGAACTCGCCCGCTTTGCCGACACGCTTGAAAAAGTGTGCGTGCGCACGGTGGAATCCGGCTTCATGACCAAGGACCTGGCGCTGCTGATCGGCCCGGACCAGCCTTGGCTTTCGACCACCGGCTTCCTCGACAAGATCGACGAGAACCTGCAGAAGGCGATGGGGTAGAGATCGGGCGGCGGCACGGGTCGGCGTCCGATGCTGGGCCGTTTATGGGTGACCAACCGACTGCTCGTCATCGCCTTTGCGGTTGCCGTCGCGCTCACACTGTTCTTCGGTGCGCGCACGGCGACGCGTTACGTCTACTGGACGGCACATCGCGAAGAGCCAGTCCAGTCCTGGATGACGATTGGCTATATCGCGAAGTCGTGGAGCGTCGAGCGTAACGCGGTATTCGAAGCCGCAGGCATAGACCCGCTATCGCGTGACCGTCGAACGCTTGCGCGCATCGCACGAGAGCGCGGCGAGAGCGTCGACGATCTGATCGCGCGCATCGAACGCGCCGTCGCCGATGCCCGTGCGCAGGCAAATGGCGGAAGACAGTGAGCGCCGACCTGCTCGACCTGTTCGCCGCGTGGGGGCTGCCGGTGCTGTTCTTTGGCCTTATGGCGGGACAGGCTGGCGCACCGTTGCCGACCTCCATCCTGTTGATGACCGCCGGCGCGCTTGTCACGTCCGGCGATCTCGCGCTGGCGAATGTGTTTGCGGCAGCGGTTGCTGGCGCGGTGATGGGCGATCAAATCGGCTACCTGCTAGGCCGCGCGCTCGGCGCGGGCATGCTGACGAATGAGACTCTTGCGCGTAGGCTCGGTCCGGGCCTGCAAAAGGCCCAAGCGTTTTCTCAGCGATGGGGCAGCATGGGGATCTTTCTCAGCCGATGGCTGGTGAGCCAGATCGGTCCGCTGGTAAACTATGCCACCGGCGCCGCACGCTTCTCCTGGCCGACCTTTCTCTTTTGGGACGTGGCGGGCGAAGCGCTCTGGGTGGCGATCTTCGTCGGCATCGGCATGATCTTCGCCGAATCGATAGGCGGGCTTGCTGACGCGTTTGCCAATTTCGGCTGGTTCATCGGCGCGCTTGCCGCGTCGCTGTTTCTCGGATGGCGGATCTGGAAAGTGGCAGGGAAATCGTCAACGCGACCGTAGACCTGAGATAAAGCGCGGACCGCTTACACCCTTTTCGCTACCCAGGCGACGATTTCCACCGCAACCTCACCGAAAGCCCTGTCAAGCGCAGCGACGAAGGCGGGATTGCCAGCTCCGGCCGGTGCGCTCGCCTCGAACACTTCGGCCGCGCGTACAGTTCCGTTGCGATCGTCCAGCAGCTTGACGGAAATGGTGACGACGGCCGTGTCTCCGCCGCCCATCGGGCGGATTTCGAAAGCGCGCAACACAGCAACGACCTGAAAGTCGATCGCCAGCCCCTGCCCCGGCATGCCTACGCCGCCGAAGGCGCCGGAATTCTCGAACGCCTCGAACAAGCGGGCCTGCACGACCTTCGGCAAGCGGTCGCTCCATTGCGCGCCGCCGAGATACTGGATCGAAGCCGGCGTCGGTCGAACCACCACGTTTTGCGAATCCAGCGCCTTCAACGCGGTCGGTTCGGCTATCAGAATCTGGACGCCACGCTTGCGCGGCAATTTGGCCGGAACGGAAGGCGCAGACAATTCGAAAGTGTCGGCCGGCGGCGGGCTCGACCCCGGCAGCGAGGCGCATCCGGCGAGCAGAAAAGCAACCAGCGGAACCGCCCTGCCGAAACCCACGCCACGCCCTCGCATCTTCCAGAACACCAAAGCGGCTATCGGCCGCCAAGGGTCAAATCGCGCGATCGGTCCCCAAAGTCAACGCCGCTGCCGCCCGCCATTGTAGGTCTTCACATCGCTTTCGCCACCGAAGATCAGGCGCTGCGGGTTGCGCTCGAGGTCGCTGACGGCGCGTTCGATCCGGGTCACCGCGTTACGCGAATCGCGCACCAGACCTTCCACTTCACGCAAGCCCTGCCCCGTAAACCGCGACAAACCCGAGGAAATTTCCGCCAGACGCCGGTCGAGATTGAGCGCCACCTGCTGGAAGGTTTTCAGCGTGTCTTCAGCCTGGGCGATCAGCGCTCCCCCTTCGCCGCTGCCAAGCAGCTTGTCGACCTTTTCCAGCACCCCATCGACACGTACCGACGCGGCATTGAGACGCGACGACATCTGCGCAATGTCGTCAACGATTTTGCCTACCTCCCCGGAGCGCTCGCCGATCGGCCCTGTCACCTTCGCGATATCGGCCATCGCAGTCTTTGCGCTGTCGGCCGCCTCGCCGAAACTCCTGACGCTTTTGTTGATCTCTTCGGCCGATACACCACTCAGGATCTCGTCGGCGCGGCGCACCAGCTTGGATGCGTCGGCAAACAATTGCGAGCCGCCGGCCTCGCCAAGCACCTTGTCGACCTGCGCGATCACCCCGTCGAACTTCTCCGACGCCGTGTTCAACCGGCTTGCGAGCGAGCGCACGTCGGTGATGATCTGGTCGACGTCACCGGTGCGGCCGCCCAGCGTCTCGGTGATCTTTGCGATGTCCTCCACTGCCTTGCGAGCGGTTTGCGCAGCGGCCGAAGCATCATCGATGGTGGCGCCGACTTTTTCCGGCGATGCAGCGGCGACAATCTCGTCGGCCCGTTTGAGGATGCGCGAGGCCTCGTCCAGCAGTTTCGTGCCGTCGCCCTCGCCGATGAAGGCATCGAGCCGCGCCACCACCCCCTGCACCTGCTTTGTCGTCGCGTCGACGCCTTCAGCCACGCTCTTGGCGCTGGCGATGATCGAATCGATGTCCTGCGTGCGCCCGGAAAGCGTGTCCGTCAGCTTGGCGATGTCGGCCAGTGCGGTGCGGGCGCTTTCAGTCGCGCCATTGACGTTCTCGACCGTCGACCTGATCTGGTCGGGCGACACCGAGGCGACGAGGGTGTCGACCCTGGTCAGCGTCTCGTTGGCGCGACCGGAGAAGGCCTTGAGGTCATCGGCAACGGTCGTGGTTGTCTCGATCACCTTGTCGAGCTTGCCCGATGCGTTGCGCACATCGGCCGTCACCTGCTCGACATTACGCACGATCTGGGACACCCGTTCCGGCTCAACGGAATTCAGCAACGCTTCGGCCGACTTCAGCGTGCCGTCGAGCTTGCCGGAAATGTCGGTCAACGCGCGGCCGAGATCGGTTGCGCCTTCGAGAAACTGGTCGATGCCGGCCGCGTTGTCCTTCAGTGCACCGGAGAACGTCTTTACGTTCTCGACGGTCTCGTAGACCGGCCCGCGAGCATCCTTCACGAACCCCTCGAATTCCGTCATCGAACTGTCGGCGCGAGATAGAATGTTCTGCGCCGAGGCGAGCAGCGTGCTGATGGCCGAGGGATCGGCCTTGATGGTCGCAATCGCGCCTTCCTCGCGCGCCTTGGCCAGCAGGTCGACGCCAACCTCGCGCCTGCCCTCCAGGTCGATATAGGCGACGCCGGTCAGGTCCGGCAGGCCGAGCAGCGCATGGGTGGTGGTGGAAACCGGCGTCGAGGGATCCACCAGCGTCTCGGCAATGACAAGATTTGGCCGATCCGACGGCAGGTAGATGCGGCGCACAAGACCGACGCGAATGCCGTTGTAACGGACCGCGCTGCCCGGCTGCAGCCCGCTTGCCGAACCCTCGATCAGCACGTCGAGCCGAACGCGATCGCTGCCCTGATTGTATTGCGCCACCCACCAGATGAACGCAAAGGCCCCCGCGAAAGCGACCAGCGTGAAGATGCCGACGATGATGTAGTTGGCGCGCGTTTCCATGTCTTCTCATCCGGCCTTGCGAAGCATCCGAGCGCCATGGTCGATCAGGCGCGCGCGCTTGCCGCGAAAGTAGGTCTTCACCCAGGGTTCGTCACTGGCGAGCATGTCTTCGACGGTCCCTTCGACCAGGACGCGGCGGTTGCCGAGCACGGCGATACGATCGGCGACGGTGAACAGGCTGTCGAGGTCATGCGTCACCATGTAAACCGTCAAGCCCAGCGTGTCGCGCAGTTTGGCGATCAGTTCGTCGAAATCGGCGGCGCCGATCGGATCGAGCCCCGATGTGGGCTCGTCGAGAAACACGATGTCGGGATCGAGCGAGAGCGCGCGCGCCAGGGCCGCGCGCTTGATCATGCCGCCGGACAATTGCGACGGGTAGAGGTTGGCCGCCTCGGGTTTGAGGCCGACAAGTTGCAGTTTCAACAGCGCCAGTTCGCGCATCAGCGGTTTCGGCAGCGACAGGTACTCGCGCATCGGCACCTGGATGTTTTCCAGCACGGTAAGCGCAGAAAAAAGGGCGCCATGCTGGAACAGCACGCCTTGGCGCATGTCGAGCGCGGTCTTCTCGGTCGGGCCGATCGAATCGAGGTCCTTGCCGAAGATGGAAATGCTGCCGGCCTGCTTGGCGTTGAGGCCGAGAATGGTGCGCAGGAGGACGGACTTTCCGGAACCGGAGGGGCCGACAAAACCGAGGATCTCGCCGCGATAAACGTCAAGGTTGAGGTTTTCCAGGATTGTTCGCGGCCCGAACGACACGGTGACGCCGCGCGCGGCGATGACGATCTCGCCGTCCGGTATCGCCGCATCCGGCGGCGTCGGAAGAGGGACTGGAGTTTCAGAAATCGATGGCTGCATAGAACATCGCGAATATGCCATCGGCGACAATGACGACAAAGATTGCCTTGACCACGGAGGCGGTGACGCGACGCCCCAGCGATTCCGCGCTGCCGCCCACTTTCATGCCTTCCACCGAAGCCACCACGCCGATCACGATAGCCATGAATGGGGCCTTGATAAGGCCGGAAAAAATCGAGGTGAGGTCGATCGCATCGCGCATGCGGGCGATGAAGGCGTCCGGCGAAATGTTCGAGTAGACGGCGCACACCACCATCGCGCCGCCAAGCGCCGCGATGTTTGCGATGAACGCCAGCAGCGGCAGCGAGATCACAAGCGCCATCAGGCGCGGGAACACCAGGACGCCGATCGGATTGAGCCCGATCACGGTCAAAGCGTCGACCTCCTCGCGCATCTTCATGGACCCGATCTCGGCGGTGATCGCGCTTCCGGAACGGCCGGCGATCATGATCGCGGTCAGCAGCACGCCGATCTCGCGCAACACGAGGATCGAGACGAGGTCGACGACGAAGATGTCGGCGCCGAAGTATTTCAGCTGGAACGCACCCTGCTGGGCGATGATCGCGCCGATGATGACACTCATCAGGGTGATGATGGGTATCGCGCGCACGCCAATACGATCGATCTGGTGAATGAGCGGTGCGAGCGAAAACGGCCGCCTGCGATCGAACCGCAGTTGCGCGCCATAGACCGCGGCGCCGAGAATGTGCATCGACATCGCCATGTCGCGGCGCATGGCATAAGTTGCCTTGCCGAGGTTGATGAGCGTGCGGATCGCCCAGTTGTCCCGCTTCTTCGGAGGCGTTGTTTCCCCGCCTTCGGCGAGCGCCTCGTCCACCGCATCGAGCAGGGTTTCCCCGGCTACACTGAAATTGCGGAGCGAAACGGTGGCTCCCGCGGCTCGAAACGCCTCGGCAAGCCGCTTCGCGAGCCACGCGCCCGACGTGTCGATGCCGGTCACGCCCGAAGCATCAATTTGCACCGATTGCCCTGAGCCAGCCCTGGACTCAAGTTCGCGCACCGCCGCATCGACCAAGCCAACGGTCTGCGTCGTCCAGCGGCCGGACAAGGCAATCGAGGCGCCGCCGCCGGTCTCCATCCATTCCGCACGCGGGCGCTCCGGACCCGAGGCGAAATCGCCGCTTGCTTTGTTTTTCGTGCGGGTGAACATGGGTGAACCCTTAACCTGAGTTTTTCCGCCTGTCACGAAGCCCGCCATGACGCACTCCCGCCTCTCGATCACCACGGCCGTGGAGCGGTTCCCGATCCGCGGCCAGTTCCGCATCTCGCGCGGCGCAAAGACCGAGGCCGAGGTTGTGACCTGCCGTGTTTCCGGCGGCGGTTTCACCGGCATTGGCGAATGCGTGCCCTATCGCCGCTACGGCGAAACCGTGGAAAGCGTGCGCGACCAGATCGCCGGGCTCGACGCCCTGTCGCTTGGCGACAATCCGCGCGAGGCCTTGCGCGCAGCTATGAAGCCCGGCGCGGCGCGCAATGCGCTCGATTGCGCATTTTGGGATCTGGAGGCCAAGACCAGCCGCGTTCCGGCGCACAGCCTCGCCTGCCGGCTGCCACCGCGACCGGTACCGACGGCGTTGACCATCTCGCTCGACACCCCGGCCAACATGGCCGAAGCCGCGCGGGCCGCCGCTGACCGGCCGCTGCTCAAGATCAAGGTCGACGGCGAAAAACCGGTCGCCTGCATGCATGCGGTCGCGTCTTCGGCACCGCGGGCACGCATCATTGTCGATGCGAACGAAGCCTGGGACGAGAACACCATCGTCGATCTGCTGCGCGCCGCCGCCGAGATGCACATTGCGCTGATCGAACAACCTCTGCCGGCCGGAAAGGACGCAATCCTGCGCGACATTCCCCATCCGGTGCCGATCTGCGCTGACGAAAGCGCCCATACCTCGGCCGAACTCGAACCGCTGCGCGGCCTTTATGACGCCGTGAACATCAAGCTCGACAAGACCGGCGGCTTGACGGAGGCGCTGGCGATGCGCGATGCCGCGCGCGCTATGGGTTTCGGCATCATGGTCGGATGCATGGTCGGCACGTCGCTCGCCATGGCGCCTGCGGTGCTGCTTGCACAGGACGCCGACTATGTCGATCTCGACGGGCCGCTGCTGCTGGAACGCGATCGTTACCCGGCACTGACTTACACGACCGCCCTGGTGTCGCCGCCTGAGGCAGGGTTGTGGGGGTGAAGGCTGGGCAGTCGGCAGACGGGTTCTGGGTGAGACAATTTTCCGGTTGTCAGTTCAGAAGACTTGCCAAGCCCGCGCACCCGCGATTGCTGTTCGACTGCCGACTTGCCTACTGCACCTCACCCTCGGGCAACTGCCACGCTGCAACGGCTGCCGCAGCCGACATCACCGCCATTGTCCAGAAGCTGAAACCGCCAAGCGACACATAGAGCGGCCCGCCAGCCGCGATCAGCAACCCCATGGTCAGGTTGGTCGTTAGGAAAACCAGCGACTGCGCCGCACCAAGGTCGCCCTCATCGATATCGCGGACGATCAGATGCTGGGTGCACAGGTGCGCCGCAGCGTAGGTGAGCGCATGGGCGAGCTGGATAACGAGGAAACCTGTTGCGCCGAACCAGCCTCCTCCCAGTAACGGGAACAGGAACCAGCGCGCTGCACCTGCCAATCCGGCGGCCATCAGCAGGTTCCGCGCCCCAAAACGGGCGATAAAGCGGCTCGACACGCGAAAGAACGCCACCTCGGCGATGACGCTGACCGCCCAGAAAGCGCCGATCCAAGCGCCGGAATAGCCAAGTTGTGACCAGTAGATCGACGAAAAGCCGTGCAGCATCGCGTGCGACGCCCCGACCAACGATGAGGCCGTGAGCATGGTGACGAACGGGCGCGAGCGCAGCAGCCCAAACGCTCCACCTTGTGCCAGGGCGGCAATGGGCGTCGAATAGCGGGGCCTGCCGACGCGCGGCATCGCAAGGGCCACAAATGCGGGCAGTATGACCGCCGGCACATAGACGAGCGGCCAGGCGTCGATGCCGATCTTCTCGATGCCGAAGCCGGCGACGAAAGCGCAGACCATGAACACGATCGATCCGGGCATGCGCGCCGTTGCGTAATCGACGCCGTAGCGGCGAACGCCGGAAAGCGTGATTGCCTCGGCAAGCGGCACTTGCGGCTTGCCAAACACCGACAGCCCGATGACGGCCGCCAGCACGCCCCAAAATGTCGGGGTCAACAGGAAACCGCAGGCGAAGGCAAATGTCAGCCAGCACAGGATTGTCAGCACGATGGCGCGGTCGGGCGAGCGGTCGGCGATCATCGCAAAGACCGGCGTCAGGATCACGCCGATCAGCATGTTGGTGGAGAGGATGATCGATATCCCCGTCGGTTCGATGCCGTGATGCGTCAGCCAGAGCGGAAAGAACGGCCCGAATACGGCCGCAGACACGAAAATCGCGCAATAGAACAGCGCCGTGCGCACCGTGTAGCCACGTCGGGTATAGCGCGTGTCGAAGGGTATGGCCGAATCCGGCATCAAGGAGCCCGGTCGCAAATCAAAGCGCGCGTTTACGCCTGCCGTTCCCTTCTGTACAGTGCCTGCAAACGGGGAGTTTGCAGCATGGATCTTGGAATTTCCGGAAAGAAAGCAATCGTTTGCGCATCGAGCCGCGGGCTTGGGCGCGGCTGCGCGACGGCGCTCGCCGAAGCCGGCTGCGCGGTCGTGATCAACGGCCGCGACAAGGCAGTGCTTGCCGCAACGGCCGAGGCGATCCGTGCCGCGACCGGCGTTACCGTCACCGCTGTCGCCGCCGATGTCTCGACTGCGGAAGGCCGCGCAGCGCTGCTTGAGGCCTGCCCCGCTCCCGACATCCTCGTCAACAACAATGCCGGCCCTCCGCGGCGCGACTATACCGAACTCGACCGCGAGGCGATGATCGCCGGCGTCATCGCCAACATGATCACGCCGATCGAACTGATCCAGGCGGTCATGCCCGGTATGGCGGAACGCGGCTTCGGCCGCATCGTCAACATCACCTCGCTGTCGGTCTACATGCCGATCGAAGGGCTGGACCTGTCGAGCGGCGCGCGTGCCGGTTTGACCGCATTTCTTGCCGGCGTGTGCCGCACCGTCGCCGACCGCAACGTCACGATCAACAACATCCTGCCGGGCAAGTTCGATACCGACCGGCTGCGCGGCGGCTTCGAACGCGGCGCGAAGGCGGCAGGCATCCCGGTCGAACAGGAGGTCGCTCGCCAGAAGCAGGCCATTCCGGCCAAGCGCTTCGGCACGTCGGAAGAGTTCGGACAGGCCTGCGCCTTCCTGTGCTCGGCACAGGCCGGCTATATCACCGGACAGAACCTGCTGCTGGATGGCGGCTTGTTCCCGAGCGGATTTTGAGCCGGCGCAGCAAAGGGAAATCAACGCTTAACGCTAACGGGATAATTTTACGCAACAGCCTCTGAAGGGGCGACGAAGGCAACATAACCTGCTAGGAATGTTTACGGGTGCGGCGTATGCGGAACTGAGGTAATGCGGTTCCGCCCGGTCAGCCAGTCAGTTTGGCCGGAGCATACGGAGTTTGTCGTGTTGGAGTATCCGCTAAAGGCAAAGGCTGTGGCCTCCGCCCTTGTGACATCCGTGCTCTTGTTCTTCGGGCCGGCCGAGGCTTTCGCGCGCGCCGCGATCTGCACAAATCTGGAATCCCAGTTGCGAAGCGGTGGCGGATCATCCACTCGCTATTCCGCCGCTGCGAAACGCCAGCAGGCCGAGCTTCGCAAGACCGAAGCCATGGCGCGCCGCGGCGGCTGCAATGGCGGCAGCTTTCGCGCTTCTGGCGCCAATTGCGGCCAGTTGAACTCTCTCATAACCCGCATGCGCGCGAACCTGTCGAAGCTGGAAAACCAGGCCGGTTCGGGCGGCGGTGTTTCGCGTGCGCAGCGCCGACGCATCCTCGCCGCACTGGAACAGAACGGCTGCAATGGCGGCGGCGCACGCACCACCGTGGTGCGCGAGAACCGCGGCACGATGGAACAGCAGATCTTCGGCGTGCGCAAATCGAACGCCAAGCGCATCATTGTGCGTGAGAACACGTCCGGCGGCCCCGATACCTCGGTTCCCTCGACAGAATATGCCGTGCCGAGTGGCAACTATCGCACCATGTGCGTGCGCAGTTGCGACGGCTACTACTTCCCGATTTCCTATGCCTCATCGCGCGCCGATTTCGACCGCGATGCGGTAGCTTGCCAATCAATGTGTCCGGGAACGGATGTTTCGCTCTTCGTGCATTCGGTGCCCGACCAGGACAGCGAGGACATGGTGTCGCTCGACGGCGCGCCCTACTCCGAAATGCCGAACGCATTTCGCTATCGCACCGCCGGCGTCGGCGCCGAACCGCAGTGTTCGTGTAACCTTTCAGCCGTCCTGCGCCAGCCGCCTGATACTGAACTGCTCGACGAGCCGTTCGCGCCGACGCCGGTAGCGAGACCCGATCCGGCAGCCGACCCCGATACTCAGCTCGACGCCATCGGCCAGTTGACGCCTGCCGTTATCGAGGGCCTGACCGAATCGCGGTTGGTCGGACAGGTCATCGGCGAGGAAGGCGAGACCGAGGTCAGGGTCGTCGGGCCTGCGTTCCTGCCCGCCCCAGAAGCGGCAATAGATCTGCGAGCTCAGGACCCGACTCGCATCCAGTAAGCGCAATCCTGAGCGGCATGAACAGCGCCCTGCCCTTGCGGCCGCTGGCCTGCTTCACCGCGTCGGTCCATACCTTCCAGGTTTCGCGGTTCCACGGTTCCGGCGGCAGCAGGTCGAAGGCGTCGCGGATGAAGGCGACATCGTTGTCATCGAGCGTTACGCGATCCGCCGGACCGTCGCGGACCACGCGCCACCAGAACGCCGCGTCGGACACCTTGTCGCAATTGCCGCGCACAGCCAGCCAGAACGGCTCGGCGACCGGCCCTGCAATGCCAAGCGCCGACAACCGCTCCGATACATCGTTGAAAGAACACTCATGTACAATGGCACGCGTCAGCGTATCGAGATCGGCCGGATCGAACTTCGCCGCCGATTTCGACACACCGGCTGGATCGAAGACTGTGGCCAGATCGGCAAGCGTGCGATGGGCGACAACCGGCGCCGAGGTGCCGATCAGCACGGCAAGCGAGGCAACCGCCATGGGCTCCTGCCCGGCTTCGGCGAGCGACCGGATCGACAGCGCACCGCTTCGTTTTGACAGCCCTTCACCGCTTGCCGTCGTCAGCAGGTTGTGATGACCGAATTGCGGTTCGTTTGCGCCGAGTGCCCTGAAAAGCGCAATCTGCGCGCCGGTGTTGGTGACATGGTCGTCGCCGCGAATGACATGCGTCACGCCAAGATCGATGTCGTCGACGACCGATGGAAGCGTGTAGAGATAACCGCCGTCTTCACGCACCAGGACAGGATCCGACATCGAGGCGAGATCGATGGTCTGCGGTCCGCGGATCACATCGTCCCAATGAACATCGGTGCGGTGCGGCTTGAACGGATCGGCATCGAAATTCGGCAGCAGGAATCGCCAGTGTGGCCGCACACCCGCGGCGATCTTTTCTTCGGTCTGCTCTTTGGTAAGCCGCAGCGCCTCGCGGCCGTAGACCGGTGGCAGGCGGCGCGACAGCAGGATCTTGCGCCGCCGCTCCAGTTCTTCCGGCGTCTCGAAGCATGGGTAGAGCAATCCCGCCTGTCGCAGACGGTCGGCGGCCGCATCATACAGCCCGAAACGCTCCGACTGACGCACCACCATGTCCGGCTTTACGCCGAGCCATTCCAGATCGGCAGCGATTCCATCTGCATATTCGCGTCGAGACCGGACGGTGTCGGTATCATCGAAACGCAGGATGAACCGGCCGCCGTGCTGGCGCGCAAAGAGCGCGTTGAACAAGGCGGTGCGGGCATTGCCGATATGGATATGGCCGGTCGGCGACGGGGCAAAACGGACGGTGACACTCATGGGCGCGGGTTAGTCGCCGCCGAAGCGTTTCGCAAGGGGGAACGCACAAGGCGTCCCCGGCGCCAAAGCCATTCGGCGTTCACTGCGTCAGACGAACCGTGCTGACGCCGAATTTCGCGCGGATTTCATTGAATTTGACCGGTATGTCGGAATTGTTGGTGGCAGTGAAATGCCACCCCGTTGACGCGCAGGCGGCAAGGCCCGGACTGATGGTGGTTTCAACCGGCAGCACCGTATCGTTGTAGAGTGAGTTCGACGTCAGCTTCGGGTACTTCAGCTCAACCACGGCAAGCGTGAAGCCCTTGTCCTTCACTGTCTGGCACAGCGACGTGTCGATAGCGTTCTGGGCGAAAAAGGCCGAACGCGACTCGATACCGTCGGTGATCAGGATCACCACCTTGTCGGGGCTTCCGGCGCCGCCATTGCCCTGTGCGCCGATAACCTCATTGATCTTCGCGAAGGCAGCGGCGTACTGGGTGCTGTCGCGATCGTGCAACGGAAAATCGTTCATCGCCGCCTTGACATCGGCGGCCGAAGCGGAGGGGGCGATCAATTGCTTCGCGTAACCGCTGAAGCCGATCACGCCAACCTTTCGCTTCCCGTCGATGACAATTTGGTCGGTTGGGTCGAGCAGTATGTCGACGAGGCCGCCGAACTGATGCATCAATTCGTCTTCGCGCAGCTTTATGCTGTTTTCATGGGCGATCTGGTAGACGGTCTTGCCAACCGGCTCCCATCCTTCACGTTGATGACAGGCAAAGGCACAGCCTTGTGGCAGGATCGAACCATAGGCCGGAAACACGTAAGGCTGCGTCACCGCTTCAAGCGCAACGCGATCGGCAGGCGTGGCGGCCATGCCAAGCGATCCCGAGAGATCGAGCACGAAATGCAGTTCCTGGTGGCCAGCGCCAAACGCCACGGAAGACTGCACCGCCACCGGCAACTGCGACACTCCGAAAATGCCCGCGAAGGTGGTTTTCATGTCGGCATCGGCACTGACTGTCAATCCAGTCGAATCGAATGAAACAATCTTGGCCTTCAACCCGGCCAGCGTTTCATCGTTGGCCTGCTGATAGGCGAGGAAATCATCCAGCTTCTTCTTTGCGTCGGCCTGCGTCTTCTCGCTTGCCGCCGCAAACGTCGCGGCATCCAACGCCTCCTGCAAGGCGCTTTTGGCATTCAATGCGCGGGAGTAATCCACCGCTATGCCGACGGCGCCCGCAAACAGCGGGATGATCGCCGCAAACGTAATCGCCAGGTTGGCTGCGTTGTCAGTCGCAAACCTGCCGATCGTGGTGGCATTGTTGTTCGAATGCTTCATCTTGCGGTTTTCCCGCTCCGGTTATTCTTCTGCCGTCACGTAACCCCATTCGCGTGAAACCGGCATTAAATCGATCGGTAAAATGCAAGGCGATAGCGCATTCATCGGTCCACCAACATGCTCCACGGCAGCCTTTTGCAATGACGATCTTCCCATTTGTCCGTTTCCTTGCCATCAAGCGCAGCAATCATCCGGCACGAAAGCGCAAGCCATGACTTCCCCCGCCGAAACCCCGACCATCCTCGCCGAGCGGCTATCGCCGGGCGCACCGCTAACCCGCTGGCTGGTCGGACAAACACACGAGACGCGTTACGACACTCCGGACCAGCCGATGGCCGGCGCGATGGACCCGTTCTTCTTCCTCACCAAGGACAAGAACTTCATCCCGCACGAATACCCCTGCCGCACGGCGTTTGCCGCCGAGCGGCGCGGGCAGCGGCCGCGCGTTGCGGGCCGGTTCGCCCATGACCGGGTGTGGCTGCCGTTCGGCTCGCCCCGGCTCGATCTCTCCGGCTTCTGGTTCCGCCCGACCGTCATCGCGACATGGGCGCGCACCGCGATCGTCGCGCATGAGGCGGGCGCGGCGCGGCTGAAGCTTTCCACCTGCGGCGGGGCGGTGCTGTACGTTGACGGCGTCGAGACCGGCCACATGGCGCGCTACCAGCGCAATTTCGAAACCGCGCAGGAGTTCGAGGTGGAACTCTCCGCCGGCGTTCACATCTTCGAGGTGTTCATCGACGACCTCGCCGAACGCGACGCGCGCTACTTCATCCGCCTCGACTGGATGGCGGGACCGGGCGCCGACAACGCGCTGCCGATGGCGGCGGATGGCGCGGTCGCGTCAGCTGTTGAAGCGGCGCTCGACGCGATGCATTTCGAGCGCCCGTCCTATGTCGCGGGCGAGGTCGCGCTTGTGCTGCCAGCGCCGCTGCCGGTCGACGCTGTCGCCGACATCGCGGTCGAGGGCGATTTCATGAGCCGCGAGCAGCCGCTGCTGCTGCGTTCGCGGCTGGCGGCCGGTGCAACGCGGCTGCCCGTTGCCGACACGGAAGATTTGCCCGGCGATTTCCGCCATTTCACGGTGACGCTGACGGCCGGCGGGTTTTCGGCCAGCCGCGTCTTCGGCGTCGAGATCTGCCAGGCTGAGGCGCAGGGCGCGGCGCCGGCGACGCTGGACGAACGCATTGCCGAGGCGCTCGCTTGGGTGGCCGATCGCGGCGAACCCGACACCGTCGGCGCGCTGGCGCGGCTGGCCGCCGGGCGCAGCGACGGCAAGGCGGCCGCGATGATCGCCGCCACGCTTCCGGTCATTAGCGACTGCCACGACTGCGCCGATTTCGCGCTGGTGCCGCTGATCTGGACGCGCGCGCGCTTCGCCGACCGGCTCGACGCCGATCTGGTGCGGCGCATCGACGACACCATGCCCGCCTACCGTTACTGTATGGACGAGCCGGGCAACGACGTGCAGTGGTATTTTTCCGAGAACCACGCGCTGCTGTTCCACACCGCCGCCTATCTGGCCGGCGCGCTGTTGCCGCACGCAACCTTCCTGCGCTCCGGCCGCAAGGGGGCGGAGCAGTCTTCCGTCGGGCGCGAGCGGGTGCGCGCCTGGCTCGACCATTTCGAGCAATGGGAAATGGCGGAGTTCAACTCGGCGCCGTATTTCCCGATCGACCTGAAGGGCCTCACCGCGCTCTACGCGCTTGCGCACGACGCCGATATCGCCGAGCGGGCGGGCAAGGGCATTGCGCGCCTCGTCGAGATCGTCGCCAACAGCGCCCATCACGGCGCGATCACCGGGGCGCAGGGGCGTTCCTACGAACATACGTTGCGCGCCGGGCGTTCGCTGGAGCTTTCGGGAATGGCGCGGCTGCTCTGGGGTGCGGGACATTTCGGCGCGCGCTTCCATGCCCTGCCGCAACTGGCGCTCTGCCTGCGCGACCACGGGCTTGAACTTGCCGCCGATTTGCAGGACCGCGCGGTGTGGACGCGCGACGCGGCGCAGGGCTGGTGCTTCAAGCAAGGCGAGAACGGGTTTGCCGCGCTGCAGCACCACAAGAGCGCCGACACCGCGCTCGGCACAGCGGCGGCTTATCGCTGGTACGAATGGGGCTACCAGGAAACGCTGATCCACGCCCGCATCGGGAAAAACCCGGATGCGCAGCTCTGGATCAACCACCCCGGCGAAGTGATCCATTCGGGCTACGGCCGCCCGTCCTACTGGGGTGGCAGCGCCTCGATCCCGCGCGTGCAGCAGTTCCGCAACCTGGCGATCGTCGTGTTCGACGGGGCAGACGAGCAGCCGGACTTCACTCATGCCTGGTTCCCGCGGCCGTGCTTCGACCGCTCGGCCGTATCAGGCGACACGGCGCTGGCGCAGAGCGGCAACGGGCTGATGGTGGTGAAGGCGAGCGGAACACTGCAGGAACTGGCGACCGGACCGACGACCGGCTGCGAATTGCGCCTTGCCGGTCGCAAGGGCTGGTGGCTGGTGTGGCTCGGACAGGAAGCAAGAGACGGGACGCTTGACGAATTTGCCGAAAAGCACGGCGGCGTCGCGCCCCATTTCATGGCCAACGGCGACATCGTCGTCGATGATCCGCACTACGGCCGCGTCGTCTTTCGTGCCGACGGAAAGGTGGCGGCCGCCGGCGAAACCATCGACCCGGCGACGTGGACCGTGAAGGGCGAACGAACGGTTGCCTGAAAAACCGTTCCGTGAAAAAGTCGCCTCCAACCATGGCGCAAAGCGCGCCATGGAGGAGGACAACCGGAGGAGAATGACATGAAGGCCAAGGCAATTCTTGGCGCGCTTGCGGGCGCGCTGCTGGCGTCGACCGCGCAGGCGGGCGACGTTCGCGTGATGTGGTATTCGGACGGGGTGGAGGGCGAGGTCATTCAGGACCTGCTGAACCGCTTCATGAAGGAAAACCCCGGCATCAACGTTATCCTGGACAACGTCGCCTACAAGGTGATCCAGGAGCAACTGCCGATCGAACTCGAAGCCGGCAAGGGGCCGGACATCGCCCGCGTCACCAACCTGAAGGCGCTGGCGCAGCACTGGCTCGACATCACGCCGCATGTTGCCGATCCCGAATACTGGAAGGCGAATTTCGGCGCGCAGGCCGACTGGATGCGCCCGGACGGGTCCGACGCGATCACCGGCTTCATGACGCAGCTGACGCTGACCGGCGGCTTCGCCAACAAGACGCTGTTCGAGCAGGCCGGCGTCGAGATCCCCGGCGAGAAGGCGACGTGGGACGAATGGGTCGACGCCGCCGCCAAGGTGCAGGCGAGCCAGCAGCTTCCGGCCGCGTTTGCGATCGACCGCTCGGGCCACCGCATCTCCGGACCTAACGCGTCGTATGGCGGTAACTACATCGGCGCTGATGGCATGCCCGCCCCGGTTGACGACGGCGTCAAGGCCTTCGTCACCAAGCTGGTGAACTGGACCGCGGAAGGCAAGCATTCCAAGGAAGTCTGGGTCTCGGCCGCCGGCACGACCTATCGCTCCGGCGCCGACGATTTCATCAACGCCCAGATCGCCTTCCTGTATTCGGGCTCCTGGCAGATCGCCAACTTGTCGACCAAGATCGGCGATTCGTTCGACTGGATCGCGACGGGCAGCCCATGTGGCACCACGGCCTGCTCCGGTCTGGCGGGCGGTGCGGCGATGGTCGCCATCAAGTACACGCAGAACCCGACCGAAGTCGGCAAGGTGATGGACTACCTCGCCCGCGAGGACATCGTGAAGGAGTTCACCGAACGCACGCTGTTCCTGCCGGCCCACAAGGGCGTGGTCGCCAAGGGCGGGCTGAACTTCCAGACCGACGATCCGAACGTGAAGGGCGCACTGGAGAAGTTCGTGCAGGCGTCCTCGCAGATCGCGCCGGCCGCCGACGCGCTTCCGGCATGGAAGTGGGCCTCGGCCTATTACGGCGCGCTGGTGACCCGCGCAAGCCAGGTGATGGCCGGCGAACTCAAGCTCGAGGAGGCCTGGGCTCGCATGGACCAGGACATCGCCGACCAGGTGGCGCAGGCCAAGTAGCCGGCGGACCGGTCCGTGTCTGCCCTGACGAAATCGGTCGGCGCCGTGCTTGCGGCGCCGGCCATGTGGCTCGCCGCGCTGATCGACAAGCCGCTGCGCGCGTTGCAGAACCGCGCCGGCTTCGGCGGCATGGCGGCGTTCTTCCTGTTTCCGAACATGGCGATCTTCGGCGTGTTCGTGTTGCTGCCACTGGTCGTCAACTTCGCCTACTCGATGACGGGCGGCTCCGCGCTTTTCCTTCCGGACCGCAGCTTTGTCGGTGGCGAGCAGTATGCGCGGCTGCTGACCTGCGAGAACTACGCCAATCCCCGCACTTGCACCGACGACCTGTTCTGGGTCGCGGTGCACAACACCGCGCTTTTCGTCGTACTGCAGGTGGTGGCGATGACCGTGGTGGCGATGGTCACTGCGCTCATCCTCAACCGCGACATTCGCGCGCGCAGTTTCTGGCGCGCCGTCTTCTTCTTTCCCGTGCTGCTGTCGCCGGTCGTCGTCGGGTTGATCTGGCGCTGGATCCTGCAGCGCGAAGGCCTGCTCAACTACTTCCTTTACCAGTTCGGCATCGAGCCGACG
Organism: uncultured Paracoccaceae bacterium; assembly: GCA_937873685.1. GTDB lineage: Bacteria > Pseudomonadota > Alphaproteobacteria > Rhizobiales > Rhizobiaceae > CALMYO01. The sequence goes on along the minus strand of CALMYO010000041.1, from coordinate 14,215 downwards.
GTGTGGCTGACAGACCGGACATGGGCCTTCACGGCCGCGATCGGCGTGTCGATCTGGGCGCATGTCGGCTTTTACGCGCTGATCCTGCTCGCCGGGTTGCAGGCGATCCCGCGCGATCTCTACGAGGCCGCCGAAATGGACGGCACGCGCCCGTCACGCGTGTTCTGGCGCATCACCCTGCCGCTGCTGATGCCGAACCTGCTGGTGGTGATCGTTCTCGTGCTGATCCGCGCCGTGCAGATCTTCGATGAAGTCTATGTGCTGACTGGTGGCGGGCCGGGCACGGCGACGCTGTTCGTGACGCAATACATCTACGAGGTGGGCTTTGCCTCGCTGCTGCGCAATCCGGGGCTGGCGTCGGCCGCGTCGATCCTGATGGGGGCGGTGCTGGTGGTTCTGACCCTGATTCAGCTTGGCGTGGCGCGGCGCGGCGAGCAGAAGGGCAAGCGCTCATGAGCCGCGTCAGCGATTTCCTGCTTCGACGGCGCGGCGGCGACCGCTGGCACTGGACGGATTACTTTACCTGGTTCTGGCTGATCTCGGGCGTGATCGTGATGTTCGGCCCGGCGGTATGGCTGGTCGGCTCCTCCTTCAAGTCGCCGGCGCAACTTGCCGAATTCCCGCCGACGATCCTGCCCTATGTGGCGCGCACTGTGCCGGTGGAAGGCTTCGACAAGCCGTTGCCGCTGTTCGAGGTGACGCTCGAAAACGGCGAGACGCGCATCCTCGCCGAAAAGCGGCGCATCGGCATCGTCGCCCAGATGATCGATCCCGCGAAGCCGGACGAGGTGATCAAGGTCAACATCGCCGACCGCAAGCCGGCGCGCGACATCGGCTTTGCGACCGAAAACTACGTCGAGCCGCTGCAGAAGAACGATTTCGTGCTCTACTTGCAGAACTCGGTTTTCGTGACGGTGATGGCGACGCTGATCACGCTCATCACCAACTCCATGGCGGCTTTCGCCTTGTCGAAATACCAGTTTCGCGGCCGCAACATGGTGATGTTGTTGATCCTGGCGACATTGATGGTGCCGTTGTCGGTCATTCTCGTCCCGCTCTATTCGGTCATCAACGCAGTGGGGCTGTTCAATTCGCTGTGGGGCGTCATCCTGCCGACCGTGGCGACGCCAACCGGCGTGTTCATGCTGCGCCAGTACATGCTGACCATTCCCGACGAACTGCTGGACGCGGCGCGGATGGACCGGGCGTCGGAGTGGCAGATCTACTGGCGCATCGTGCTGCCGCTCACCGCGCCGGCGCTTGCCGTGCTCGCCATCTTCTCGGTGGTGTGGCGCTGGAACGATTTCCTGTGGCCGCTGATCGTGCTGTCGCGCAAGGAACTCTACACGCTGCAGGTCGGCCTCAACACCTATGCCGGCGAACTGAACGTGCAGTGGCATTTCATTCTGGCCATGACCGTGGTGACGATGATCCCGGTGGTGCTGGTGTTCGTGTTCCTGCAGCGATTCATCACAGCCGGCATTGCCGGAACCGGGCTGAAATGAGGGGGAGCAGGTGGGACGCATCACGCTGACCGGCATCGAGAAATCCTTTGGCGCGGTTCATGTGCTAAAGGGCATCGACCTCGACATCACCGCCGGCGAGCTGGTGGTATTCGTCGGCCCGTCGGGTTGCGGCAAGTCCACCCTGCTTCGGCTGATCGCCGGGCTGGACCAGCCGACCGGCGGCCGGATCGAGATCGATGGCCGCGACGTCACGCGCGTCGCCGCCGCCGATCGCGGGCTTGCGATGGTGTTCCAGTCCTATGCGCTCTATCCACACATGACGGTGCGCCAGAACATGGCTTTCGGGCTGGAGAACGCTCATCTTCCGCGCCCGGAAATCGAGGCGCGCATCGCCGAGGCCTCGCGCATGCTGGAAATTGGCGCACTGCTTGAGCGCCGCCCCGGCCAGCTGTCTGGCGGGCAGCGCCAGCGCGTGGCGATCGGCCGGGCGATCGTGCGCAACCCGACAGCCTTCCTGCTCGACGAACCGCTGTCGAACCTCGATGCGGAACTGCGTGTCTCGATGCGGGCGGAACTCGCCGCGCTGCACGGGCGGCTGAAGACGACGATGATCTACGTGACGCACGACCAGGTGGAGGCGATGACGCTCGCCAATCGTATCGTCGTGCTGCGTGCGGGACGAATCGAGCAGGTCGACACGCCGCTCAATCTCTACAACAGGCCGGCGAACCTGTTCGTCGCCGGCTTCATCGGCGCACCGTCGATGAACCTGATCCCCGCCACCGTGACCGGCGTCGCCGCCGACGGGCTTGCCTGCTCGTGGCTGGATGGCGGGCGGGTGTCGATCGACGCCGAAGGCGGCGCTGTGTTGCCCGGCGCTTCCGTCACGCTCGGCATCCGCCCCCAGCACCTGAAACTGGCGCGCGGCCATGAGGCGGCGATCGAGGTCACGGTGACGCTCGCCGAACAACTCGGCGCGGAGACCGTAGTGCATGCCCAGACAAAGGGTGGCCAGCGCATACTTGCCGTGCTTCCCGGCCAGCCGGCGATCGCCCGCGGCGAGGAAATCGCGCTCGCCTACGATGCAGCCGACATCCACGCTTTCGACGCAGAGGGAAAGCGCCTGCGCGGCAACTGACGTGCGCGCCGCCAAAGCGCCGAAATTGCCGCCAACTGTTACATGAACTCGTCGTTCATGCCCGCTTCAGGCTGGAAGCTGTATTTCCCCGCCAACCGTCGGATGACGCGAACCGAAAGGACATGACCATGATCGACCGCCGCGCTTTCGTCCTCGCCCTTGGCGCAACCGCCGCCTCCACGCTGTTTGGCGCCGCGCAGGCGCAGGAGTCCCGGCCGGGCTTCTGGCGCAAGCCGAAGCCGGGCGAAACAATCGAACAGCTTCCCGAGGAAAACCCATCTGCCGCAGGCGCCAGCCGCGAGGCCCCGTCCGCCGAAACGATCCGCCGCCGGCTTGAGACCGGCAACGGCGTCAAGGCTTTGCCGCCGCGCGAGCGCGTGACGATCCAGGAAATCAAGCGCCAGCCGGAACTGCGCCGCCGCGCACCGTCGATCGACATCCAGGCGATCAACTTCGCCTTCGGCTCGGCCGAAATCCCCTACTCGCAGTACCGCAAGGTCGAGCAGATCGCGCTGGCTCTTCGTCCGATCGTCCTGTCGCGACGCGTCGAGCGCATCCTGATCGAAGGCCACACCGACGCGGTCGGTTCGCGCTACTCCAACCAGATCCTGTCGGAGCGGCGCGCGGCCTCGCTGAAGCGGGTGCTGGTGCGCGAGTTCGGCCTGCCCGGCTACACGCTGGAGACCGTCGGCTACGGCGAGGACTTCCTGCTGGTGCCGGTGCCCTACGAGGAATGGCGCAACCGCCGCGTGACGATCCGCCGGATCACCGGGTTTGTGCGGTAGCTTGCCATCGACAAACAGGCCGTCACCCCGCGCGGTGGCGGCCATCGAGGGTGAGCAGCGGGCCGTAAAGGTCCGGCCGCCGGTCGCGGAACACACACCAGTAATCCCGCTTGCGGGCGATTTCGTCGAGGTCGAAGGTTTGCGTCAGCACGGTTTCGCTGGCGCGGTCCGCCTCGGCGACCTTTTCGCCGAAGGGATCGGTAATGAAGGAAGAGCCGTAGAAGGTAAGTTCGGTACCCTTCAACCCCTTCTCGACGCCGATGCGGTTCGAGGCGACCACCGGCAGGATGTTGGCGCCGGCATGGCCCTGCTGGACCCGTTGCCAATGGGCGGCGGAATCCCAGTCGCTTGCGCCGATTTCCGAGCCGATCGCGGTCGGATAGAACAGGATTTCAGCGCCCTGCAACGCCATGGCGCGGGCGCATTCGGGAAACCACTGGTCCCAGCAGATGCCGACGCCGATCCGGCCGAACGCGGTTTCCCATACGCGAAATCCGGTGTCGCCGGGCGAGAAGTAGTATTTCTCCTGATACCCTGCCCCGTGCGGGATATGGCTCTTGCGATAGACGCCGAGCACGGCGCCATCGGCATCGACGATGGCGACGGAATTGAACCGGGCGCTTCCCGAGCGTTCGTAGAATGACACCGGCAGCACGACGCGAAGTTCGCGCGCCAGCGCCTGGAAATGGCGAATGACCGGGTGATCGTCGACCGGCCGGGCGCGCGCGAAGTGCCGCGGATCCTCATCCTGGCAAAAATACGGGCCTTCAAACAGTTCCTGCAAAAGAACGATGTTCGCGCCTTGCGTCGCGGCCTTGCGCACCAGCCGCTCGGCGGCGGCGATATTGGCGTTTTCATCGTCGACACAGGCCATTTGTGTGGCGGCAACGGTCACCTCGCGCATGCCCGACCCCTTCTCCTGTTCCCGTTACAGCCGGCCAACCGGCCAAGGCCGGTTTCGCGCAACGCACCGCCTCGCGGCTGCCCGGCTTCCGTAGCCATAGCCCGGCGCGCGATTGTCGTGCAATCGACGGCGGCAGACAGCGCACCAGCGGTCCGCAGCGACCCGATTTGCGCTGGCGACTATTGACGGCGGCAGGCAGAGGCATTCTGTTCCATGAAGAGAACCCATGGTCAGGACAGGTGACGTCATGCGAAGAAAGAGCCCGCAGGATCTGCGTTCCGCCCGCTGGTTTGCGCCCGACGACTTGCGTTCCATGGGCCATCGCTCGCGCGCCATGCAGATGGGCCTTTCAGAAGAGGACTGGAGCGGCAAGCCGGTCATTGCCATCATCAACACCTGGTCGGACCTTTCGCCCTGCCACCACCATCTGCGCGACCGTGCGGAATTCGTGAAGAAGGGCATTCTGCAAGCGGGCGGCATGCCGGCGGAACTGCCCGTTCACGATTTTTCCGAACAGTTCCTGAAACCCACATCGATGCTGTATCGCAACATGGGCGCGATGGAGGTGGAGGAGACGCTGCGCTCTCACCCGGTCGACGGCGCGGTTTTGATGGGCGGTTGCGACAAGTCCACCCCGGCACTGATCATGGGCGCGCTGTCGATGGGCCTGCCCTTCATCTTCCTGCCCGCCGGCGCGATGCTGCGCGGCAACTACGCCGGCGAGAAACTCGGTTCCGGCACGGATGTGTGGAAGTATTGGGACGAGCGGCGCGCCGGCGCCATCGACAAGGCGCAGTGGGTAGGGGTGCAGGGCGGCATCGCCCGATCCTACGGCACCTGCATGACGATGGGCACCGCCTCCACCATGATGGGCATCGCCGAGGGGTTCGGCCTCACCCTGCCCGGCGCATCGTCGATTCCCGCACCCGACTCCGGCCACAAGCGCATGGCGGTCGCCTGCGGGCGGCGCATCGTCGAGATGGTGTGGGAGGATCTGACGCCGGACAGAATTGTCACCGAGGCAGCGACGCGCAACGCCGTTACCGTCGCCATGGCGACGGGCTGCTCCACCAACGCCATCATCCACCTCATCGCCATGGCGCGGCGCGCCGGCATTGCGCTTACGCTCGACAATCTTGACGCGATAGGCCGCACCACGCCGGTAATCGCCAACATCCGCCCCTCTGGAAAAGGGTACCTGATGGAGGATTTCTTCTATGCCGGCGGCATGCCGGCGCTGATGCAGGAACTTGGCGACAAGCTCGATCTCTCCGTCACCACCGTCACCGGGCAAACGCTTGGCGAATGTATCGGGGGCGCGCGCAACTACAATTCCGACGTGATCCGCCCGCTTTCCAACCCGGTCTATCACGAGGGATCGCTTGCCGTGCTGCGCGGCAATCTCGCCCCTGACGGTGCGGTGATCAAGCCGGCGGCGATGGACCCGAAATTCCAGAAGCATGCGGGACCGGCGATTGTCGCCGACAGCTATCCGCAACTGAAGGCGATCATCAACGATCCCGATTATCCGATGACGCCGGACAATGTGCTGGTGCTTCGCAACGCCGGCCCGCAGGGTGGGCCTGGCATGCCCGAATGGGGCATGATTCCGATGCCCCAGGCGCTTTTGAAACAGGGCCATCGCGACATGGTTCGCCTTTCCGACGCGCGCATGTCCGGCACCAGCTATGGCGCCTGCATCCTGCATGTCGCGCCCGAAGCCTTCATCGGCGGGCCGCTAGCGCTGATCGAAAGCGGCGACATTATCGAACTCGACGTGCCCAACCGCCGGCTCGACGTGCGATTGTCCGGCGACGAACTGGCGCGCCGCCGCGCGCAATGGACGCAGCCCGCGCCACGGTACGAACGCGGCTACGGCTGGATGTTCGCGCGGCACATCGAGCAGGCCGACAAGGGCTGCGATTTCGACTTCCTGCGCACCGAGTTCGGCAAGCCTGTACCCGAACCGGACATCTTCTGACGTTGATCAGTGTCCGGATGTGGGCCCGGGGGAGGTGGGATTGCGCGCAAGGCCGGTTACGCGTTATCGACTGCGCCGGCGAGCGGTGTCACAAACCGCATTCGACATCAACGTCCTTTCATCTTGCCGGTTTCCGAGGATTCAAACCGGCGTTGGGATTCTCGTGGTCGCCAAATGCTCCGTTCAGCGATCACAATCAAAGGTCGCAAGGCAGGAAGACATGCAAGAACTATACTCCAAACCATTCGACAGGATTGTCAGTCTTGGAAGTGATTGCCGCGTTCGGTACCAGGTGTCGCTCAGTCTGTACAAGCGAGGACTTGGCGGCGCGGCCGTCGACATGGCGGCGTTTGAAAAGGCGCTTTATACCCGAGCGAGGGAAGCCACTGCGAGCGAAGGGTCATACTTTTTCGACTGGAATGTCTCTCCGATTGAAGGAGTGATTTCCTGTATCAGGGACGATTTTTCCAATGTTTTCAAAGAGGAAAATCTTTCAATAACCGAAACAGGATCTGTATTGGATAACGCAACAGGCATTTATTTCGTCCATAGTTTTTCAAGAATTAATGGACATTCTACTCAAGAAATAATCAAAACCGAGTTCGCAAAGCAGAAACAAAAAGTGACATATCTTTCAGAAAAATTTCTGGACAATATCAGGAAGACTGACCGGACCCTTTATGTCCGTGTTGGCGAAAATCAGCAGGAAGCCAAGGAAATTGTCGCAGCAATCTCAGACAAGAATGCGGAACACAATTTCCATGTTCTTATGGTTCGCATTGACGATGGCGAAAGCGGTACTGAGCATGCCGATCAGCGTATGACAATCTTCCGGATGAACAGCCAGATCGACAAGCCTCAGATTGCACATTGGCAGGGGGACAATGTGAAGTGGGGCGCACTGCTCGATCCGGTGGTCCTTGTTAAGGATAGCGAGGCACGGTGAATGCCGTGCAGGCTCCTGGCACACATCGAGAACCTCAGGAATGGAGGTTCTTGCGCCGCGAGAACAGGCTCTAGCCGCTGTCCCTGATTTAAGCGGTCCATAACATGATGGCGGAGATCTGGCATTCGGCAAGGAAGGTTGCGGTGGATTTGGCGTAGCGTGTCGCAATCGACCTCCACTGTTTGAGTCTCAGGAAGGCGTTTTCGATGAGATGACGCAGTCTGTAGAGGTATTTGTCATAGTCGCGCTTTTCGGTGCGGTTGGCCTTTGGCGGGATGACCGGCGTAACGCCGTTATCAGTGCACCACTGGAGGAATACCAGCGGCCCGATCACTTGACCGTTGCCCAGTGTCTTTTGGTTATTGAATTGATGCGCTGCGGATCGTTGGCAAGGAAGTTCCATGCGGCTTGGCACTTGTCGAGGATGTCCTGGTAGCTGTCGAACACGGTAATGGCGAGCTTGTTTGCGCGCAGGTAGGCCCAGACGTTGTCCATCGGGTTCAATTCGGGTGCGTATGGCGGCAGTTTCAGGAGCGTGATGTTGTCAGGCACTGTGAGCGCCTTGGCGGTGTGCCATCCAGCTCCGTCCATGATCAGAAGCGCATGGGCGCCGGGAGCGACGGCCCTGGCGATCTCTTCCAGATGCAGGTTCCTCTCCTGGGCATCGACATATGGCAGGACCAGCCCCGCCGCCGCTCCCCGTTGCGGGCAGGCGGCCCCGAAAATGTAGCTCCATTTGTAGCGCGTATCGCGGGGTGCGCGGGGTCGGGTCCCGCGTCTCGCCCATTTTCGAGTGAGCGTGCCTTGTTGCCCCACTCTGTTCGGCGGGAAATCGCAGGTCCATCCACGACTTCTCTCCCGCCTCACCATCCTGGAACCAGATCTCGATCGGCGTGTTCTGTACGGTTGCGGGAAGCGCCTCAGCGACGAGGTCGCGGAAGTTTTTTTGAAAGCCTCCTGGGCCGCGGGGTCTGCCCGGGATGCCCGGGTCGCACCGGGAGGCGGCGAAAGCCGTGCTTGGCCAGATGCTTGCCGACCGTGCACTCATGGAGCTTGACGTCGAATTCCGCTTCGATGCGCGCCTGAAGATCGGCGCAGCGCCATCGCACCACGCCATCCTTTTCAGGATCGGGACCGTCCTCGACCCAATTCACAAACCGGGCCTGCTGTTGCGGCGACAGACGCGGTTTGGCGCCGCCGCCTCTGCGGTTGGAAAGCCCTTCAAGGCCTTCTGCGTTGTAACGGTGAACCCAATCGCGCAAGGTTTGCCGGTCCATTCCGCAGGCCTCGGCAGCCGTCTTGCGGTCCATGCCGTCAACCACCATTGCGATCGCAAGAACACGGCGAACAACACGACCGTCGCTGATCCGACCGGCTTCCCGCCTCAGGCCATCCGCTTACAAACCACGGCGTGTAACATCAACAGCCCGTCCCATGGTCGACTCCTCTGTTCATGCCTCTGTTGAGCCAGAGTTCAGACATCACGGGAATCCCGAAAATGAGTCACGACTTCGGCCGATTGGTATAAGAAGGCGGTGTTCCTGAGAATGTCCAGTCCGACATCCCCCCAACTGGCGCGCATGAAAAAGCGCCCGGCGGTAAGCCATCGGGCGCAGTCGGTGCGCTTCACGCGCACGGGAGGAAGCTTTCGAACGGTCAGGCGACCTTGAGCACCGCCTGCGGCTCGGCCATTTCGTAGCCAAGCGCGTCGGCCACCGCCTTGTTGGTGATGCGGCCCTTGTGGACATTCAACCCGTTGCGCAGGTGCGGATCGTCGACCAGCGCCTTCAGCCCCTTGTCGGCCAGTTGCAGGCCGTGGAACAGGGTGGCGTTGTTCAGCGCATGCGCCGAGGTGACCGGCACCGCGCCCGGCATGTTGGCGACGCAGTAGTGAATGACGCCGTCGATCTCGTAGGTCGGTTCGGAATGGGTGGTGGCGCGCGAAGTCTCGAAGCAGCCGCCCTGGTCGATGGCGACATCGACGATGACCGCACCCTTCTTCATGCCGGAGAGCATCTCGCGGGTGACGAGCTTCGGCGCAGCCGCGCCGGGGATCAGCACCGCGCCGACGACGATGTCGGCGGAGAACACCTCTTCCTCCAGCGCTTCGATGGTGGAGAAGCGGGTGTGGACGCGGCCGTTGAAGATGTTGTCGAGTTCACGCAGGCGCGGGATCGACCGGTCGAGAATGGTGACGTCCGCGCCGAGCCCTACGGCCATCTTGGCCGACTGCAGGCCGACGACGCCGCCGCCGATGATCGCAACCTTGCCCGGCAGCACGCCCGGCCCGCCGCCGAGCAGCACGCCGCGGCCGCCATTGGCCTTCTGCAGCGCCGTGGCGCCCGCCTGGATGGCGAGGCGGCCGGCAACCTCCGACATCGGCGCCAGCAGCGGCAGGCCGCCGCGGCCGTCAGTAACGGTCTCGTAGGCGATGGCCGTGACGCCGGACTCGACGAGACCCTTGGTCTGCGCCGGATCCGGCGCGAGATGCAGGTAGGTGTAGAGGATCTGGCCGTCGCGCAGCTGCGCCCATTCGACAGGCTGTGGCTCCTTCACCTTCACGATCATGTCGGACTGCGCAAAGACCTTTGCGGCGGTATCGACAATCTTCGCGCCGGCAGCCTTGTAGGCGCCGTCATCGGCGCCAATGCCTGCGCCCGCACCGGTCTCGACGATCACGTCGTGACCATGCGCAACGTACTCGCGCACCGAGCCCGGCGTCAGGCCGACGCGATATTCATGGTTCTTGATTTCCTTGGGGCAACCGACGCGCATCTTCTTCTCCCTGTCGCCTGATCGTTCCGGCGTTGATTGGGATAAGATGCCGCAACCACGCGCGAATATCCTTGCAAAGATGGGCAGGCGCTGGCACGCTTTCGCAAGAAGTTTGTGCGATATGGCTTGCTTTTCGAAGGAGTTTGCGTCGATGTCGCTCGACAGGATCGATGTTGCGATTTTGAAGGCCTTGCAGGAGGACGGCCGGATCTCCAACGCCGCCCTGGCGGAGAAGGTGGGATTGTCGCAATCGGCCTGTTCGCGAAGGCTGGCCGCGCTGGAGGAAAGCGGCGTGATCCGCGGCTATCATGCGCGGCTGTCGAACAAGGCGCTCGGCCACAAGATGACGGTAATCGTGCACATCTCGCTCTCCGGCCAGTTCGAGAAGACGCTGTCGGAATTCGAGAAATCCGTCAAACTGTGCCCGAATGTGCTCGCCTGCCACCTGATGAGCGGCGAATACGATTACATCCTGCGCGTGGCCGCAAAGGATCTCGAGGATTACGAGCGCATCCACCGCGACTGGCTGTCGGCGCTGCCGCACGTGGTGAAGATCAACTCGGCCTTTGCGTTGCGCGAGATCATCGACCGGCCGAACATCGGCGTTGACCCGGATCTGGCGTGATGCAACTGCGGAGTTCGCTATGCTTCGCACTGTTTTCATTCGTGTACGAAGAATCGCCGAATGCAATTGTGTGGTAGCCGGTTGCTACCCGGCACGTCGCAGAAGGCTCATTCTGTGTCGTCGTTCTGCTCTTTCTGGGAGGAAAAGATGATGCGGATGATCGGACTGTCGATGGCGGCGCTGCTGGCGACCACGGCCGCCTACGCCCAGGACAACCTTGAAAAACTGTCGAACTTCAAGACCACCGGCGTGACCGAGTTCACGGTCGTGCCGCAGGGTGGCGACTACGCCGAACAGATCAAGAAAAACCTCGAGCGCATCAAGATGCCGGAGGGGTTCAAGATCAGCCTGTACGCGATCGTGCCCGACGCCCGCCACATGGCGGTCGGTCCGCAAGGCATCGTCACCTTTGTCGGAACCCGCAAGACCGAGGTCTGGGCGGTGACCGACCGCAACAAGGATCGTGTGGCCGACGAGGTGAAGAACTTCGCGCCGTCGCTCGCCAAGGCGATCCCGAACGGACCGTGCTTCTCGCCGGACGGCTTCCTCTATATTGCCGAACAGAACCGCGTGCTGGTTTATCCGGCCGCCGAGTTCTTCTATGAAAGCCCGGATGTGGTGGCCGTGAACGTCATTCCGCAGGGCCAACTGGTCCCGCCGGAGGAGGAAAGCTTCAATCACACGGCGCGCGTCTGCCGCATCGGGCCGGATGGAAAGCTGTACATCTCGCTTGGCCAGCCCTTCAACGTTGCCCCACCGGAAAAGCTCGATCTCTACCGTCAGGTCGGTATCGGCGGCATGATCCGCGTCAACACGGACGGCAGCGGCCGCGAGGTGTACACCTACGGCATCCGCAACTCCGTCGGCCATGACTTCAACCCGGCCAACGGCGAACTCTGGTTCACCGACAACCAGGTCGACGGCATGGGCGACAACATTCCTCCCGGCGAACTGAACCGCCAGACAGCCATGGGTCAGCATTTCGGCCATCCGTGGTTCGGCGGCGGCACGGTGCGGACCAATGAGTACAAGGGCGAGGAACCGCCGGCGGATATCGTGCATCCGGTTGTCGAGATGGACGCGCATGCGGCCGACCTCGGCATGACCTTCTATTCCGGCAAGCAGTTCCCGGCGAAGTACAAGGGCGGCATCTTCTCAGCCCAGCACGGTTCGTGGAACCGCACCACCCCGGTCGGCGCGCGTGTGATGTTCACGGCCGTGAACGAGGACGGCTCTGCCGGCGCGACGGAAGTGTTCGCAGACGGCTGGATCGATGAGAACGGCGAATACCTCGGACGCCCGGTCGATGTCGCCCAGTTGCGCGACGGCTCGATCCTGGTTTCCGACGATCTCGCCGGTGCCCGCATCTCCTACGGCGAGTAGCCGCAAACGGCATGAACGCGTCGATGGCGGGCCGGATGATTTCCGGCCCGCCTCCATGTCAGCGCTGCGAAAACTGGTAGCCTACGGGAATTCACAATGATTTCACGCCTCCTCACCGCCGCCCTCGGCGCAAGCGCGCTTCTGGTTGCCGCCCAACCGGCTTGCGCCGGCGATGCAACGGCTGGCAAGGCGCTGGTCAAGCGCCAGTGCCAGACCTGCCACGGGCTGGACGGTATCGCAAAGATGCCGATTGCGCCGCATCTGGCCGGCGAGAACGAGATCTACATCCAGACGCAATTGAAAGCGTTTCGCACGGGAAAACGCGTGCACGAGATGATGAGCGTGATCGCCAAGGATCTGTCGGACGAGGAGATCGCCGACGCAGCCGCCTGGTACGCGTCCATCAAGATCAGCGTCGAAGTGCCGAAATAAGCGCAACTGCTGTCACAACGGCAGCCTCCGGCCATCAGGTCCGGATGTAATGCAAACCCTGGAACCGCGCCCGCATCGCCCGCGTGCGCGGGGCGACCGTGGCGGGATCGTTGGCGCGAAGGCCATCGGCGATAAGGGCGGCAAGTTCCGGCGCATCGGCTGCCGTGACGCCCCGGCGAACCAGTTCGGGTGTCCCGATCCGCAAGCCATTCATGTCCCCATCCACGGCCGCTACTGGCAGGCCGATGCCGCAAGCGAGGAAGCCGGCCTTGCGCAGCGTCTTCGATGCCGCCTGTCCGCCGCCGAACCCCACCGCCTGGATCGCGAACTGGTGCGAGCCGGTGTAACCGCGTTCGGCGCCGAAGACAGGCAGCCCGTGTCCCGCAAGTTCGCCCGCCAGCGCCTGCGCCAATTCCACCATCGCCGTCGCATAGGCGTGGCCGTGGGCGCGCCAGTCGAGCAGCGTTATCCCCAGCGCCGCCGGTTTGGCCGCATCGAAAATCGCGGTCGTGCCCGGCAACGCGCTGGCGTCGAGCCGTTCGGCCACCGCCGCGTCATTGGTGACGATCAGCCCGCCAGCCGGTCCGCCAAGGCTCTTGTAGGTGCTCATCGTCATCAGATGTGCGCCCTCGTCCAGCGGATTGGCGAACACGCCGCCAGCGATGATGCCGCACTGGTGCGCCGCATCGAACAGCACATGCGCGCCAATCTCGTCGGCGACTTCGCGCACCTGCCGCACCGGGTGGGCGAACAGGTTCAAACTGCCACCGACCGTGATCAACTTCGGCCGCACCGCATGCGCCAGATCGCGCAAGCCCTTGATGTCGATGGTGTAGCCGTCGGCGTCGACAGGCGAGGAATGGGTGGTCAGCCCGTACAGCCCGGCGCAACCGGCTGCGTGATGGGTGACATGGCCGCCGATCGACGCAGGCGGCGCGATGATCGCATCGCCCGATTTCGTCAGCGCCATGAAGCCGTAAAGATTGGCGAGCGCGCCCGAACCGACACGGATTTCCGCATAAGCCGCGCCGAAGACTTCGGCAGCGAGTTCGGCGGCAATCACTTCGATTTCCTCGATCGCCTCCAGCCCCATCTCGTACTTGTCGCCGGGATAGCCAAGCGAGGGGCGCGAACCCAACCCGCGTGCAAGCGCGGCTTCCGCACGCGGATTCATCACATTGGTCGCAGGGTTGAGGTTGAAACACTCGGCGTCGTGGATTTCGAGGTTTCGCCCGATCAGCGCCTCGATGCGGGCGTCGATGGTGTCCAGCGAAGCTGCAGCCGTGTCGGCGGCGATGGCCGCGACACGGTCCTCGCAATGGGCGGGCACCCAGGGGCGGCGGGCAAGGGCTGTCATGGCGCTCGTTCCTGTTTTCTTTGAAACGCTATCGTAGGGCTTACCCTGCTGCCTCCAAACCCACCCCCAGCCCCGCCAGCGCATCCCAATAACCGGGCCAGGTCTTGGTCACGCATTTCGGATCGAGAATGGTGACATCGCGCACCAGAAGACCGGCGAGCGCGAAGCTCATGGCGATGCGGTGATCGGCGAAGGTGTCGATGCGGCATGGCCGCGGCCGGCCGGCCAGCGATGGGTCGGCATTGACGATCAGGTCGTCGCCCTCCTCACGCGCGAGGCCCGGCAGGATCGCATTCAGGCCGGTCGAAAGTGCGCGCACCCGGTCGCACTCCTTGACGCGCAGGTTGGCGATGCCGCTGAAGCGCGCCGGCGTCTTGTTGAACGCCGCCATCACCGCGATGGTCGGGATCGCATCCTGCATCT
>CALMYO010000040.1 GCA_937873685.1 uncultured Paracoccaceae bacterium | reverse complement strand
CGCAAGCGCGGCGGTGATGAGGCGTGTGGGCCACATGGTCGTTCCTTGTCTGGATTCTCGCCAGCATCGGAAAAAGCCGTGGCGGAATCAGGGCGTCTTGAGCACAATGGCAAAGTTAGACGCCGCACCTGTCAAGAAAGGGTTTATCATGAGCGCCATCGAGGCAAGGCTGGCCGAACTCGGCGTGACGCTGCCGCAAGCGGTTGCGCCGGCCGCCAACTACGTGCCCTTTGTGCAAAGCGGCGCCTTGCTGTTCACCGCCGGGCAGGTGCCGTTTGTCGACGGCAAGCTTGAGGCGACCGGCAAGCTCGGCGCGGAACTCGACCTCGCAGCCGGACAGGCGGCGGCGCGGCAATGCGCCATCAACACCCTGGCGCAGGTGAAGGCGGCGCTCGGTTCGCTGGAGGCGGTGAAGCGGGTGGTGAAGATCACGGTGTTCGTGGCCTCCGCGCCCGGCTTCACGCAGCAGCATCTTGTCGCCAACGGCGCCTCCGACCTTCTGGTGCAGGCGCTCGGCGAGGCCGGCCGCCACGCCCGTTCCGCCGTCGGCGTGCCTGTCCTGCCGCTCGATGCGCCGGTGGAGGTGGAGGCGGTGGTGGAGGTTTGAGGTGAGCCGGTCGTGGTTCGTCGGTCGTCGGTCGTAAATATTTCATCGCGTCTCGGTTGATCTTCATCCACCGCGCCTCCAAACATCGACCGACGACCGACGAACCACGACCGACTTAGAGGCCCCATGCCCCACCCCGACTGGCTGACCCGCCGCCCGATCGCCCATCGCGGCCTGCACGACATGAACCGCACGCGGTTCGAGAACACGCTTTCCGCCTTCGATGCGGCGGTTGCGGGCAACTTCGCGATCGAATGCGACGTGGTGCTGTCGCGCGATGGCGTCGCCATGGTGCATCACGACCTGACGCTGGAGCGACTGGCCGGCGACAAGCGGGCTGCAATCGATGTAACCAGTGCGGAAATGGAGCAGATGGCGATCGGCGGCACGGCGGATCGCATCCCGAGCCTCGCCGAAGCGCTGGCGAGGCTGGCGGGAAGGGTCGGCATCGTCATCGAACTCAAGGGCCATGACGACGGCAACACCGATCTCGTTTCGGCGGTGGCGCGCGACCTTTCCGGCTATGGCGGGCCGGCGGCGATCATGTCGTTCGATCCCTGGCTCGTCGCCGCCTTCCCGCATCTGGCGCCGGGGATCGCGGCGGGGCTGACCGCGGAAGGCGAGACGGAAGCCGAATTCGCCGCGCACGAACAGGCGATGCACGACGGCATTTCCTTCATTTCCTACAATGTCGACCACCTGCCGAACCCGTTTGTCGCCCGCGCGCGCCGGGAACGCGGGCTGAAGGCGATCACCTGGACCGTGCGCACGCGCGACCAGATGGCGGTGAGCGCAACACATGCCGACCAGATCACCTTCGAGGGTTTCGATCCCGATGCGCCATGAGGCTTGACGCGCGCCGGCTGATCGCCAGTTTGTTGTGAGGTCCTCGCCAATTCGGCGACCGCCCGAACCGGAAACGCTCATCCATCGCCATGGTGCACACCAGCCCGACCGAACCCGCCGTGACGCTGAGCGCGGTGGACTCCATCAACGCCTTCAACGCGGCCGAATGGGCGCGACTGGGGGGTACGGCGCGCGGCAGCGAAGGCGCGACCGCTGCGATTTCCTACAACCCCTTCGTCTCGCACGCCTTTCTTTCGGCGCTGGAAGACAGCGGCTGCGTTTCGGCGAAGACGGGCTGGATGCCGCGGCATCTGCGACTCGACGCGCCGGACGGCAGCCTCGCCGGGGCCGTGCCGCTTTACGTGAAGTCGCACAGCCAGGGCGAATACGTGTTCGACCACGGCTGGGCCGACGCCTATGAGCGCGCCGGCGGACGCTATTACCCGAAACTGCAGGCCAGCGTTCCGTTCACGCCGGCAACCGGGCCGCGGCTTTTGTCTGCGGCGCACCATGCTGCCGAAACGCGGGCGACGCTCGCCGGCGGGCTGGCGGCGCTGACGCAGCAACTTGGCGTCTCGTCTGCCCATGTCACCTTTGCGCGCGACGAGGACATGGCGGCGCTGCAAGCCGCCGGTTTCCTGCGCCGCACCGACCAGCAATTCCATTTCCGCAACGAGGGCTATCGCGACTATGCCGATTTCCTCGACACGCTCGCCTCGCGCAAGCGCAAGGCGCTGCGCAAGGAGCGCGAACAGGCGGTCGCCGGGGGCATCGACATCGTTGGACTGACCGGCGCCGACATCACCGAAGCAGCGCTTGACGATTTCTTCGCCTTCTACATGGATACCGGCTCGCGCAAATGGGGACGGCCCTATCTCAACCGGCAGTTCTATTCGCTGGTGGCGGAGCGCATGCGCGACGATATCCTGCTGATGATGGCGCGGCGCGGCGGGCGGCGAATCGCCGGCGCGATCAACTTCGTAGGCGGCGACACGCTGTTCGGGCGGCACTGGGGCTGCATAGAGCACCACCCGTTCCTGCATTTCGAACTGTGCTACCATCAGGCCATCGATTTTGCGATTGCGCGGGGCCTGAAGGTGGTGGAGGCGGGAGCGCAGGGCGAGCACAAGCTGGCGCGCGGCTACATGCCGGTCACGACGCAATCGGCGCACTTCATCGCGCATGCGGGGCTGCGCCGCGCCGTCGCCGACTATCTGGAGCATGAACGCACCGAGGTGGAGCGCATCGGCGACATGCTGGAAGAGCACGGTCCGTTCAGGAAGAGCCCCAAAGATGTCGCACAAGGCGAATGCGATTGGTAAGGACGTGCATCGCGCACGCGCCACGGAGACACCGAGATGACAGCCGCCTACGACCCCGACAACATCTTCGCCAAGATCCTGCGCGGCGAGATCCCCTGCTTCAAGGTGCATGAGGATGAGCACGCGCTGGCCTTCATGGACATCATGCCGCGCAGCCCGGGGCACCTGCTGGTGATCCCGAAACAGCCGGCGCGCAACATTCTCGATTGCGATGCGACCAGCCTTTCGGCCGTGACAGCCGCCGTGCAGAAACTGGCGCGGGCTGCGAAGGCGGCGCTCGACGCCGACGGCGTCACCATCCAGCAGTTTAACGAAACGGCCGGCGGGCAGGAGATCTTTCACCTGCATTTCCACGTGCTGCCGCGTTTCGCCGGCGTGAAGCTCGATCCGCCGGGCAACAGGGGCGACATGGGGGTGATCTCGGCCCAGGCCGAAAAAATCCGCGCTGCAACGGCCGGATAAGCCGGTCAGCTGAGCGCCTGCCCGGTGAGCAGGATCGCCTCTGTCACCAGCACGGCGACGATGGTGCGCCGCCCGGTAAACGCCCAGACCGCCATGCCGCAAATGCAGGCGGCAAGGCGCAGCGCCAGCGGAAAATCGGCGGCCGCGCCGGAGGGATAAAGCACCAGCTTGGCGACGACACCGGCGACCAGCGCCGTCGCCACCGCGCGGGCGAAGACGAGGATCTCCGAACGCTCGTCCAGCCGGCCGCCGAGCACGACGCCAAGCGCCCGCCAGGAATAGGTCGGCAGCGCAGCCGCGAGCACGATGAAGGCGTAGGGCCACCAGGCGGCGTCCAGCGCGTCGAAGGTCATGGCGCGCGCCTTCGCCTCGCCCGGCCGACAAGATACGCTCCCACCCCGCCGACGGCGCCGGACAGCAGCAGGTCGAATTGCGGCGCGACCGCGTGGAAGAGCGGCGCCAGCACCAGCCCGGCGACAATGGCCATGTAGCCGCTCGCCTCGCGCGCAGTCGTCCACAGCGAGGTCAGGAAGTAGATCGGCGTGATCATGAACAAGGCGCCGAGCACGAACGGCGGCATTGCCGCCGAGACGAGATAGACCGCTGTAATCGTCGTGAGCGCCCCGCTGCACAGACCGAAACCAACGCCAAGAAACCAGACGATGCGATGGTCGCGCGGAATCGCGCGCACATGCTCGTTGGCGATCACCCAGGCCGTGACCGCGATGAAATGGGTGGCGAGAAACAGGGAGGCGCGCCGCGTCTTCGGTCCCCGCATCTCCGGCAGCAGGGCGACCACCATCGGCATCAGCCGGACCGAGGACAGGCCAACCGCCAGAGCCGCGCCGGCGAGCGTGGCGCCGGAGAGGATCGAGCCAATCAGCACCACTTGCGCCGGCAGCGCCCAGACGATCGCTGTCATGAACAGCGCTTCGCAGAGCGAAAAGCCGGTGTCTTTCGCAAGTCCCGCAAAGCCGATCATGCTGGCAAACAGGATCAACGCCGGCAACGTGGCGATGTGGGCAAAGCCGCGCGCGAAATGACGCCGGGCGGCGGCATGGTCAATGCTTGCGGACGGGGAATCGGCTGGCTGCATAACCGGTCACTAACGCAAGCGGCGATCGGCCGGAATCCGGAAAACCGTTGCATGCAGGGGAAATCGTGACGGAATTGGGCGCGCCGGGGGGCAAGCGGCCGTTTCCGGCCAGATCGTTAAAACTTTCCGGGAAACATTTGCAAACTCCAAAGTTGCATGTGCGAAAAACGGCCAACATCAACACCACTGCGTGCAAAACCAATGGCCAACGAGATTTTCGGAACGATCGGCGACGACAAGTTGAACGCCAATGCGGTAACGGACCAAACCCTGTTCGGCCTTGAAGGCAATGACCGGCTGATTGGCGGTCGCGGCGCGGATGTGCTTGACGGCGGCGCCGGCAACGACACGCTCACCGTCAACCACGCAGATGCCCATGCCGACACTGTTATCGGCGGGGCGGGCGTTGACATGCTCCGCTATGGCGGCACGGCCGCGGCCGCGGCGATCACGGTCAACCTTGTGACCGGAGTCGACAGCCTCGGCACGCTGATCTCCGGCATCGAAAACGTTACCGGCACGAAATTCAACGATTTGCTGACGGGCGATGACGGCGCAAACAAGCTCGTCGGCGGCAATGGCGACGACACACTGGAAGGCGGCGGCGGCGCTGATGTGCTGCAGGGTGGCTCGGGCAACGATCTTCTGGTGGGCGGCGAAGGCAACGATTCCATGGCCGGCGGTTCCGGCCACGACTCCCTGCAGGGCGACGAGGGCGAGGATATCCTGCGCGGCGGCGGCGGCGATGACACCGTCGATGGCGGAGACGGCAAGGATTCGGTCTATGGCGACGCCGGCACCGACACGCTGTTCGGCGGCGGGGAAGACGACATGATGCGCGGCGGCGCAGGCAATGACCTGATTGCAGGCGGCGCCGGCGCCGATCGCTTGTTCGGCGATGCAGGCGACGACCAGCTCGAAGGCGGGGAAGGCGCGGACCGCATCAACGGCGGCGCCGGGTTCAATGACATCGCACTGTACTGGAATGCGGCCGCAGGTGTTGAAGCCAGCCTTGCCACCGGCAAGGGAACCGCCGGCGAAGCGGCCGGCGACGTGCTGATTGGCATCGAGAACCTCGTCGGCTCATCCTTCGACGATGCGCTGACCGGCAATGCTGGCGACAATCGCCTCAACGGCCGCGACGGCAATGATCACCTGATCGGCGGCGACGGCAACGATCACCTGATCGGCGGCGCGGGCATGGACATTCTCGATGGCGGCGCGGGCGACGATACCGCATCCTATGAATTCGCCGGTTCGGGCGTGAGCCTCAACCTCGCCACGGGCGGCTATGGCGGGCGCGCCGGCGGCGATGTCTACATCAGCATTGAGTATGTGACCGGCTCCGATTTTGGCGACACGATAACCGGCAATGACGGGGTCAACCGCATTGTCGGCGGCGGCGGCGACGACGTGATCAATGGAGCGGGTGGCAACGACCAGCTGATCGGGGGCGCGGGCGCGGATTCGATCGATGGCGGCGCCGGCGTCGACACTGCGAACTATGCAACCGCAACAGCGTCGGTGTCGCTGTCGCTCGCAACCGGCGGAACCGGCGGCGAAGCGGCAGGCGACACATTCGCCAATGTCGAATTCGTGCTCGGCAGCGCTTTTGATGACACGATTGCAGGCGACAATCTTGCCAACCGGCTGACCGGCGACGCCGGCAATGATACGCTGGAAGGCGCGGGCGGCAACGACGTGCTGGTCGGCGGGCTCGGCGACGATTTCCTGACCGGCGGCGCCGGCTACGACGTGTTCTGGTTCCGCGACCCACAAGAAGGCCATGACGTCATCACCGACTTCTGGGCCGGCAACGGCATGACCGACCGCATCTGGCTCGGCGCCGACACGGGACTGACGAGCTGGGCGGCGGTCCAGAGCGCCTGGACGGATACGGTCGACGGTCTGCTGCTGACCTTCGCAAACGGTTCTGCGTTGCTGGAGGGCGTCAACGCACTCGACCTGCGCGCCGACGATTTCATCCTCGCGTGATCCTGGGTAGCCGAACCGATCCCCAACGCAACGGGGCCGCAATGCGGCCCCGTCGCTTTTTCCAGTCTCGTCTGGAGGGTGCTAAACGAATCCCGCGACGCGCCTCAACTTCCCGGACCGTCATTGTAGCCGACCTCGTCGACCAGTTCCGAAGCGCGCTTGCGGAACTTTGCGATGTCCGTGATCGGCAGCGTGTCCGGCTTGATCTCGCCGAAGGACTTGACGAAGGCGGAAGGCTGCGTGCCCGGCGCGATCGGATACTCGAACACCTGCTCGGCGTATATCTGCTGGGCTACCGGGCTCGACAGGTACTCCATCAGCTTCACCGCGTTGTCCCGGTTCGGCGCGTGCTTCGCCAGCGCCATGCCGGACACGTTGACATGCGTGCCGCGATCGGCGGCATTCGGGAACAGAACCTTCATCGCGCCGGCCCAGTCCTTCTGTTCCGGCTCCTTGTCGTTCGTCAGCATCAATCCGACATAGTAAGTATTGCCGAGCGCCAGATCGCACTCGCCGGAGAAAATGCCCTTGGCCTGGCTGCGGTCGTTGCCGTCGGGCTTGCGGGCGAGATTGTTCTTCAGGCCCTCAAGCCAGGTCTTTGCTTCCGCCTCGCCGTGATGGGCGATCATCGAGGCGATCAGCGCGATGTTGTAGTCGTGCTGGCCGTCGCGGGTGCAGATTTTACCCTTCCACTTCGGATCGGCCAGTTCCTCGTAGGTGATGGCGTCCTGCTGGACGCGCTCCTTCGAGGCGTAGACAACCCGGCCGCGCATGGTCAGCCCGAACCATCCGCCTTCCGGATCACGCAGGTTTGCCGGAACATTGGCTTCGATCGTCGCATCGGCAAGCGGGGCGACGACGCCGGCGGTCTTGGCCTGGTCCAGCCGGCCGATATCGACGGTCAGGATCACGTCGGCCGGCGAATTGGCGCCTTCGGCCGACATCCGCTCCACCATGCCCTTGTCGAGGAAGAGCACATTGGTCTCGATGCCGGTTTCAGCCGTGAACGCGTCGAGAAGCGGCGCGATCAGTTCCGGCTGGCGGTAGGAGTAGATATTGACTTCGCCTTCGGCCCAGGCTGGCGCGGCGATAGCGGTTGCGACCAGCGCGGCGGCAAGGCGAGCGAGGGGGCGGACGGTCATTGTATGCTCCGGAAGGTTCAGCGCGCCTCGCGGAGGCGCAAAACATGATTGGCAAAATCAGGTTTACTTCAAGCCGAACGCTTGTCAATTCCCTTTCGATTTTTCTGGACAAAAAATATCATCTTTTCTAGAACCGTTCCAAAGAGCGTGGCGACCAGGATGACAACATGCGCCTGACACGGCAAACCAACTATGCAATCCGCATCCTGATGTACTGCGCCGCCAATCGCGGCGCGCTCAGCCGGGTGCCGGAGATTGCCCGCTCCTACGGCGTCTCGGAGCTGTTCATGTTCAAGATCCTGCCGCCGCTGGTGGAGGCCGGCCTGATCGAAACCGTGCGCGGCCGCAAGGGCGGATTGCGGCTTGCCAAGTCCGCCGACGCCATCACGCTCTACGACGTGGTGTCGGTCACCGAGGAAAGTTTCACCATGGCCGATTGCTTCGATCCCGACGGGCCGGATTGCCCGTTGATCGACGGCTGCGCGCTGAACCGCACGCTTTCCAAGGCGCTTAACGCGTTCTTCGATGTGCTGCGCGCCCACACGATCGCCGACCTGACGCCGAGCCGGCCGGCCTTGCGCATGCTGCTGGCAATCGACGCAGAGCCGTTGGGTGCGGCGGCGACCGCCGCCTGAACAAGCGCCGGCCGGGCCTATTCGATGTCCGCCACCTCGGCCGTCGTACCGTAGACGCGCTGGGCCAGCGCCGCTTCCATGAACGGCGTCAACGCGCCGTCGAGCACGTCCTGCGGCGCGGTGCTCTCGGTTCCGGTGCGCAGGTCTTTCACCAGCTGGTAGGGCTGCAGCAC